>JBBQWX010000009.1:0-57422 GCA_038210185.1 Actinomycetales bacterium | reverse complement strand
GCCTGCGGTCATTCTGCGGTCAGGACATGCAAGAGGCATGACCGCCAAGATCGGTGATTATGCCTCTGACATGCGCTTACGTTGGTAGCGGGGGCAGGATTTGAACCTGCGACCTCTGGGTTATGAGCCGCCGAACGTCGCCCAACGGCGGTTACGGGCGAACGACCACGCACGTAGGTGGACGGACATACGCCCAGGTCAGACGGTAGACGACGGCTGTCTCTATGGTCCTGCGTCCGTCAGTGCTCTGGCACGTCCTGCCCACAATCTGCCAACATGACGTCTGGGGCGGTGCGGCCGACGGCAGGGTCGTCCAGCGCGCCTGGGAGAGGTGGGCATCGCGATGGCGTGGGTGATGAGGCGCCGTGCCACCGACGGGACCTGGCGTTACCTGGCTGCCTACCGGGACCCGAGCGGGCGCAAGCGCTCCGCCGGGTCCTTCCCGACCCACCGTGACGCGCTACGAGCGGCGACCCAGGCCGAGGTGAAGATCGGGGAGGGGAAGTGGATCGACCGGCAGGCCGGGCGGGTCACGTTCGAGACCTACGTCGAGTCGGTGTGGTGGCCTTCGCTGCACCTGGAGATCTCCACCAAGGCCGCCTACCGGTCCAACCTGGACCGCCACTTCCTGCCGTTCTTCGGGGCCTACCCGCTGTCCGCGATCCTGCCGTCACTGGTCCAGGCCTGGGTCACCACCGCCCTGAAGGACGGGCTGTCTCCCCGGTCGGTGGTGAAGTACCACGTGGTGCTGCACGGCATCTTCGCCCGCGCGGTGCGGGACCGGCTGATCGGGCACAACCCGTGCGCGGACACCGTCCTGCCCAAGGTCGTCACCAAGCGGCAACAGATCATTACCCCCGACCAGTTCGACCGTCTGCTGGCCGCCGTCCCGGACCGGTACCGCACCCTGGTCCTGACCGCGATCGAGACCGGGATGCGCTGGGGCGAGCTCGCCGCCCTGCGCCCCCGCCACCTCGACCTGACCGCCGGCGTGGTGCGGGTGGAAGAGACGATCGTCGAGGTCTCCAAGAAGGACTCCCCCACCGGGCAGCGGATGATCGTCAAGGCCTACCCCAAGGACAACGAACCCCGCACCCTGCGGATCAGCCCCGCTCTCGCTCAGGTGCTGGCCGAGCGAATCAGCGACCTTGCGCTTCGAAAGGACGATCTGCTGTTCGCCTCCACACGCCAGGGCGGGCAGACCCCGATGTCCCGCAACACCTTCCGCACCCGCGGCTGGGTCCCCGCCACCCGGCAGGCAGGACTCGAAGGCGTTCGGGTCCACGACCTGCGCCACGCCCACGCGTCCTGGCTGCTCGCCGGCGGCGCCGACCTCAAAACCGTGATGGACCGCCTCGGTCACACCCAGATCCAGACCACCCAGAAATACCTGCACGCGCTTCCCGACGCCGACGACAAGGCCCTCGCCGCATACCAACGCACCCGGCATCAAGTACCGCGACCATAAGATGCGCCACCAACCGTTTGAGGCTGTTCGCGCGAGGCGCATCTGGCCCTCAGCTGAAGTTTGTGACCGCCGCAGGACTGTCTCGCCAACGGTGTTTCCGGCGGTGTTCATCAGTAGGTCTCGGCCGCCGGCCAGCGGTCGGTTGACAGTCAGAGGAGGTGGGCGAACGCGTTGAGTGCCGGCCTCCCCTCACCGTCCATCGTGCCCTGCCCCGTCCGGTCGGGGTCGGAGAGGGATCTGGTGACCAAGTACGAACACGTCAGCGAAGCCCGCACCCGACCAGGAGGACGCCCCTCGAAGAGCTAACCCATCACGCGAGGTGGGGACTCCTTGGCCACCAGCGGGGACATCCGGTTGGCCATTGATGGGCGATGCTCGGGTTTTACCGTCCCCATGCCTCCCGCGTGATTGCGGCCGCGGCGTGATCCGGCGTCCGGCGTCGCGCCCATTAGGTACGGCCTTCGCCGTTCCAGAGGGTCGCAACGAGCCGCTCGACGCCTTCTCCGATCGGCACAGCCGCACCGGCGCGGAGCTGGCGTGGCGTGGCGCCCAGAACCGCCCGACAGCGGTGTGAGAAGTGCGCTGCATCGGCGAACCCACAGGCGAGGCCGATGGCCTCGATACTGAGGGAGGTTTCGACCAGAAGGGCGCGGGCGCGAAGCAGTCGTGCACCCTCCAGCGCCGCCGCGGGGGCCAGGCCGAACTCCGATCGGAACAGCTGGTGAATCAGGGTCGCCGACACGTTCCCGGCACGCGCCAGTTCGGAGACCGTCAGCCGGCGCAGGGGCATCTGTTGCCATCTGCGGGACACATGGTCAAGGGCTGCATCGAGGCCGGCGTGTCTGGTCGATTCCCGGTCGGGCAAGGGGCCGTCCGTCATGAGGGTGACGAGAAGGTCGATGACCTGGGTCGCACGAGGTTCCCAGTCGTCGCTGGCGGCGCTGAGCCACAGCAGATACCTCAATAACGCAGCGATCGGATCCTGGTCTGCCGCCCGGTGCAGCACCGGGCATGACCGCCGGTCCTGATCTCCGAGGGTGAAGTGCACGTAGCCATGCCGACTCGTGCGCTGCTCGTCCCATTGGAAGGCGTGCTCGATCAGGGGCGGCACGAGAAGGAGGTCGCCGGCGCCCATGGTCCACTGCTCACCGCCGGCCAAGAAGGTCGCGCGCCCCTGCAGAGTCCAGACCAGTTCGTGGTCGCCGATGGTGCGCGCCGCGAGCTTGGCGCCGGCTGGGTACTCCGCAACCGCCGGCCGTTGGGATCGAATTCGGGACAGCCACGGTGCCTGGTGCCTAATTGGCTGATCAGACAAGTGTTGTTCATCTCCAGACATGGCGTGCCAGTAGAACTTCCGTCAGGCTTCATGTATATCGACAAGTATCGGAGGACCGGAAATGACAGCGACGGCCGCACCCACCGCGACGAGCCTCCCGACGCTCGCGGACGACTTCCGACGAAACGGCTTCGCCGTTCTACCGGAGGCCTTCAGCCCTCAGGAGATAGAGGCTCTTCGGGTCGAGGCGACCGCGATCGTCCGTGGTGAGCGCGGTGACGTGGAGGGGGTCGTTCCGCCGGCTGCCGGCCAGACCGATGACGACCTGCTGCGCCGGATTCTCTGCATCCACTTTCCGCACAAGCTGTCGACGGTGATGGAGCAAGCTGCACGTACCCCCGGGGCCATCGACGCGTTGACCCGGGTCATCGGCCCCAACGTCAAGCTGGTGCAGTCGATGCTGTTCATCAAGTCGGAGGGCAAGCCAGGTCAAGCCTGGCACCAGGACGAGTACTTCATCCCGACCCGGGACCGCTCACTGCGCGCGATCTGGATCGCGCTGGATGACGCCACGATCGAGAACGGCTGTCTCTGGGTGATCCCCGGCTCCCACAGGTCCGGTGTCCTCTACCCCGACCGCGAGCACGGCGACGACCGTTTCGACTGCACCCAAGAGTCCTACGGCTTCTCCTACGACGAGTCCGACGCCGTCCCGCTCGAGGTCCCGGCAGGTGCGGCGGTGCTGTTCGACGGCTACCTGCTGCACAGCTCACAGCCGAACACCGGCCGGCACGGCATGCGCCGCGCGCTGGTCAACCACTACATGAGCGCGGAGTCCCTGCTGCCCTGGAGCCTGCCCGGGCCGGACGAGTGGATGGGCAAGGCCGACCACCGTGATGTTCTCCTGGTGGCCGGCGAGGACCCCTACGCGTTCAAGGGGACGACCGAGATCTTCCACCCGCACGTACGGCCCGAACGAGAGGGCGGCTGCGTGCGTTGACCCACCCTGCCTCGGGCCATGACGCAGCCAACTCGGTCATCCCTGGCCCCGCCGGAACGCAGACGGCGCCACTCCCCGGATGCGGAGGAACTGCTTGGAGAAATGGTGCTCGTCGGTGAAACCGAGGCTGGCTGCAATCTCCCGGTGCGTCAGGGTGCTGCGCCGGAGAGCCTCTGCTGCGGCGTCCACCCGGCGCAGCAGCCGGTACCGGCCCGGCGAGACCCCGGTCTCGGCCTGAAACTGCTTGCGCCACGACTCGTACCCAATGCCGACGGCCGCCGCAACGTGGGCGAGAGCCAGCGACTCGCCGAGGTTCTGGGCAAGCAACGACTCCGACCGATGGAGCCATCCGCCTCGCGCCGGTCCCGGGGTCTGCACGAACCCCGTGCCGGACCCGACGCCGGAGTGGACCTCGACGAGCAGACGCAGCAGGTCACACACCTCATGGTCGGCTCCGCTCAGGGTCGTCGGCGGGCGACGGGTGCGGAAGCCGTCGACACGGTCGAGCCAGTAGGGCACCGGCTGGAGCGGGCGGACCGGCTCGACCGCCGAGACGAGGCCCGCCGACAGGGCGGCGCCGAACGCCGGACCCTCGAAGGTCAGGTAGACCTCGTCCCAGCCGCCGCGGCTCAGCGCGCCGTACCAGTGCCGGTGTCCCGGAACCACCACCACGGCGCTGCCCGGCCCCAGCGGTCTCTCGCCGGCCCGGTCTCGGTAGACCCCGGTCCCCGAAGAGACAAGCATCAACGCGAAGGTGTCGATAGCCCGAGGGGCAGCATCGGGGACCCCTCGCCCACCGACGATGCGACCGGCGCTGACCAGCCGCCCGAGCTGGCCGGGCGGCCCGGGCCGGGTCGCCAGCAGGAAACGCACGGCACTCGGGGCGTCGTCCGGTCGCATCCGACGTTCTTACCAGGAAATACATGGCTCACCAAGATGTCCACGACGGATGGATGCTTCCACAAATAGCGTCGTCGTGACCACCCCGGCTCTCCGATACCAGGAGTTACCCTATGATCAACCCTGCCAGCATCCTCCCTGCACTTAGCGGGCGGTTCCCGGTGGCTGCCGAGACAGTCGCGCAGTTCGGTCTCAACGGTCATACCCGGCTCTCCGGCGTCGCCTCCGCGTCGGAGATCGGGCACTACCGTCAGGTCATCCGTGAGGCGGCGTTGCGGCTCAGCCAGGAGACGCGGGCACTGGAGGATCGCGACACCTACGGCAAGGCCTTCCTGCAGGTCACCAACCTGTGGCGGCAGGACCACGACGTGGCGCGGTTCACCCTCGCCGAACGGTTCGCCGGCGTGGCCGCGGACCTTCTCGGCGTTGAGCGGGTGCGGATCTACCACGACCAGGCGCTGTTCAAGGAGGCCGGTGGCGGCGTCACCCCCTGGCACCAGGACGCGCTCTACTGGCCACTGGAGGCCGAGAAGACTCTCACCATGTGGATGCCTCTGGTCGACGTGACCGACAACATGGGCGGCATGTCCTTCGCCCGCGGATCGCACCTCGAGGGCGCGCTCAGCAGCTACGGGATCTCCGACGAGTCCGAGACCCATTTCCGGCGACTGCTCGACACCGGGCGCTTCCCGGTTGACGGGCCGACCGCCATCCGCGCCGGCGACGCCACCTTCCACGCCGGGTGGACCCTGCACCGGGCCCATCCCAACACCAGCCAGACGATGCGCGAGGTCATGACCGTCATCTACCTGGCCGATGGCACCCGGGCGACCGAGCCGCGCAGCACGGAGCAGCAGCACGACCTGGCCACGTGGCTGCCTGGCCTGCAGCCCGGCGACGTCGCCGCGAGCCCGCTCAACCCGTTGCTTCCCGCGTGACCGAAACCGTCTGGTGGCGCGGCGCGGTCTTCTACGAGATCTACCTCCGCAGCTTCGCCGACGGCAATGGCGACGGGGTGGGCGATCTGGTCGGGGCCCGCCGGCGGCTGCCCTACCTCGCCCAGCTGGGCGTCGACGCCGTGTGGCTGACGCCGTTCTATCGCTCCCCCATGGCCGACGGCGGGTACGACGTCGAAAACCACTGCGACGTCGACCCGGTCTTCGGCAGCCTCGAGGACTTCGACGCGCTGCTCGCCGAGGCCCACCGGCTCAGCATCCGGGTGACCGTGGATATTGTGCCCAACCACGTCTCCGACCAGCACCGGTGGTTCATGACGGCGGTCGCCGCCGGTCCCGGCTCACCGGAACGGGACCGGTTCATCTTCCGCGACGACGCCGGAGACGGCTCCCCGCCGAACAACTGGGGGTCTGACTTCGGCGGCCCGGCGTGGACCCGACTCACGCGACCGGACGGGCAGCTCGAGCAGTGGTACCTGCACCTGTTTGGCCCCGAGCAGCCGGACCTCAACTGGGAGCACCCCGACGTCCGGGCCGAATTCGAGGCCATCCTGCGGTTCTGGCTCGACCGCGGCGTCGACGGATTCCGGATCGATGTCGCGCACGGCCTGGTCAAGGCAGCCGGCATGCCCGACAACGCGGTGCTACCGCCGACCCGGTCCGGCACCTCCTACCGGCCGGTGGGGCACCAGTGGGACCAACCTGGTGTGCACTCGATCTATCGCGACTGGCGGCTGCTGCTCGATTCCTACCCGGGCGACCGGATGGCGATCGGCGAGGCGTGGGTCGAGACCCACGAGGCGCTGGCCCGCTACGTAAGGCCCGACGAGCTGCATCAGGCCTTCAACTTTCACCTCTTGCAGGCCCCGTGGGAGGCGGCGGCACTGCGGGGCGCGATCGTGGACAGCCTCGCCGCCGCGTCGGCGGTGGGGGCGGCGGCGACGTGGGTGCTGTCCAACCACGATGTGGTGCGGCACGTCACGCGGTACGGCGGCGGCACAGCCGGACAGCGACGCGCCCGGGCCGCGGCCCTGCTGATGTTGGCGCTGCCCGGAGCTGCCTACCTGTATCAGGGCGAGGAGCTGGGTTTGCCGGAGGTCGACGTGCCGGATGAGGCTCGCCGGGACCCGATGCTGCAGCGTTCCAGCGGGGCGCACCGGGGTCGTGACGGTGCGCGGGTGCCGCTGCCCTGGGAGGCCCGTGCGCCGGGTCTCGGCTTCTGCCCGCCGGAGGTGGCGCCCTGGCTGCCGTGGCCCGAGGACTGGCACGAACTTGCCGTCGACCGGCAGCACGGACAGACGGACTCGGTGCTCAGCCTGTACGCCGAGGCGCTGCGGCACCGACGCAGCCAAGTGCGCTCCCAGCCACAGCACGTCGAATGGCTTGACGCCCCGCCCGAGGCTCTGCTCTTCCGTCGGGGCACCATGGCGTGCGGGGTGAACCTCGGCGACGCGCCGCTTTCGGCGCCCGCCGAGGGCCGGCTCCTGGTGCGCAGCAGTCCTGGCCCCGCCACGGTCCTGGAACGCGACGCCGCGGCCTGGTGGCTGGTGCCCGCTCAGGCCTGAGCGTCGCGTCGCCACCGGGCCGGGGGAATGCCGTGCACCGAGCGGAATACGCGCGCCAACGACGACCCGGAGGCGAACCCGACGTCGGCCGCGATCTCGCCGACGCCCCGGCTTGTCACGGCGAGAAGGTGGGCGGCCCGCTCGACGCGGCGTTCGAGCAGGTAGGTGTAGGGCGGCTGCCCCACCTCCGCGGCGAACAACTCGCTCAGATGGGCCCGGGACAGACCCACCGCCGCGGCCAGTGCCGTGAGTGTCCAGGACCGGGCGAGGTCCTCGTCGAGCAGGGCCTTGGCCCGCGCCACCGCAGGGTGTTTCGGCATCCGGGGGGCCACATCGCCCGGCGAGTGGAGCACCCGGACGGCCTCGACTAGAAGCAGGTCCAGTGCGGCCGGCAAGGCCAGGTCACCGAGGGGCCGATCGTGGGCGATCTCGCGCACCAGTGCGCGGAAGGCCGGTGGCAGTGACCAGCCCTGCGCGCTCACCAGCACCTTGCCGCCTCGCCAGACCGCCCCGAGCTCAGGCACCCGGCGGCCGACAGCTCCGGCGTCAAAGCCCGCATAGGCGTAGTGGTGCCGCCGCTGGCGTCCGGCTGCCGGGTCGTGGCCGTGGACGACGGCGGGTGGCACCGCGACGACCCATCCGGGCGCAAGGCCCAAGACCCGGTCGCCCACGAGCCAACGGCTCGTCCCGTGCAGCTGGAGATAGAGTTCCCAGGTGTCGTGGACGTGCGGCTGTATGCACAGCGAGGGTTTGGTCCAGTTTTCCCCCGCGTGGCGCAGCCCGCTGGGCTGGCCCGGCGTCTCGGCGTGCACGCCGGTGTCGAGGCCGTCGGGCAGCCACAGCCGCCAACCCTCGTCGAACCGAGGATCTGTCGCGAAGTGCCGTTGATCAGACGCGTCTTCCGACCGGGGACTGCCTAGCGTTGCCGACATGACCTCACCCTCCGCCCGACCGGGCGTCATCCGTCAACCGACCACCGACGAGCTCGAGACCTACCGGCGCGATGGCTTCCTCGTCGTTCGCGACTTGGTCCCCGCAGAGGTACTGGACGCCGCCGAGCGCGGCATGGAGCGCTATTACGCCGGCGACCTCGACGCGCCGTTTCCGGGGCGCACCCGGTTCGACGAGTACGACTGGGTACCCGCACACGGTGACGTGCTCCGCAAGAACGACTACACGTCCCGGATGGTCGGCGACCTCGCCACCCTGGTCACCCATCCCGCGATCGGGGCCTTCGCTGCTGAACTGTCGGGCGCCGCCGAGATCAGGCTCTGGCACGACCAGCTCCTCTACAAGCCTGCCGGCCTCGACAGCGACGAGGCCAAGGTCGGCTGGCACACCGACCGGCAATACTGGGGCACCTGCAGCAGCGAGGAGATGCTGACCTGCTGGGTGCCGTTCCACGACGTCGACGCGACCGTCGGTGTGGTGACGTTCGTCCCGGGCAGCCACCAGTGGTCGATGCCAGAGGGCATCGGCTTCTTCGAGAAGGACATGGCCGACCAGGAAGCCCGGCTCGCGGGCTACGGGGAGGTGCGCTTCGTCTCGCCGCAGCTCAAGCGGGGCGACGTGACCTTCCACCATTGCCGGACCGTTCACGGCAGCCGCCCCAACCTCTCGGACCGCCCTCGTCGCTCGATGGCCATCCACCTACAGCCCGGGGACAACCACTGGGTCGAGTCGACCGACCCCGCCGGGCAGCCGGGCTACCACAGAAGCGACTCGCTGGTCCGACGGACATCCGACGGGCACCCCGACTACGCCGACCCCCGGATCTGCCCGCGCCTCTTCCCGTAGCCACCGGCTGTTCACTTGACCGCGCCGAGGGTTACCCCGCTGGCCAGCTTGCGTTGCGCGGCGAGAACCACGGCCAGCACTGGGAGGCTCGCCATGACCGACACGCTCATGAGCAGGTTCCAGGTGTTGTTGAACCGGCCGACCGACTGCGCGATGTAGACGCTGAGCGGATACTTCTCCTGGTCGAGCAGGAAGGTCAACGGGTAGACGAGCTCGCCCCAGCTGGAGATCAGGACGATCGCCGTCGTCACGATGATGCTGTTGCGCAGCAGGGGGACGGCGATCTGCGCGAGGTAACGGAACCGGCCGGCCCCGTCCAGGAGCGCGGCTTCTTCCAGCTCGGGCGGGATGCCCTCGAACGCGGGGCGCAAGATGAGCACGGCGAACGGCAAGAACAGGGTGGTCTGCGCCAGCGCCACGCCCCACAGCGTGTTCACCAGCCCCAGCTCGGCGAGAAGTCGGAACAGGGGAATAAACGTCGCCGAGGTCGGGATCATCTGCACCACCAGCAGCAACACCAGGGCCGGGGTCACCAACCTGTTGCGCGACCGGGAGAGGCCGTAGGCGGCTGGCACGGCCAGAGCCAAGGACAGGACGGTCGTGGTGAGGCTCAGCTGCAGCGAGTTGACCAATGCGGGCCAGAAGTCCGAGGCAAAGAAGCTCAGGTAAGCGTCAAACGTCGGGTGACTGGGCAGCCACGACCCGTCTGCCATGTCTCGCGTGCGCTTGAGCGAGGTGGCCAACATCCAGAACAAGGGCAGGCCGTAGCCGAGGCAGATTAGAACCAAGAACACCACGCCGGCCCGACGCCAGGACCTGTCGTCCCTGGCCTGGCCCCCGCCGCGGCTCTCCACGGGCCGGTGAGGGCGGGCCCGGCTGCGGCGGGTTACGAGGACGCTCATGACGGGCGCTCCTTCCAAGTGCGGATGATGTAGGGCGACGCGCAGAGCAGGGCGAACAAGACCGACATGACGCCGATGGCCGAGCCCAGGCCGAAGTCGAACTGGGTAAAGGACACGACGTAGGCCAGGAAGGGCACCGTGGCCGTCGACGTGCCCGGACCACCTTGGGTCATGATGAAGATGTAGTCGAACGCCTTGAAGCTGTAGATGATGAGCAGCGAGGACAGAATGCCGATCGTGGACGCCATGGACGGCAGGGCCACGCTGCGGAAGCGCCGCCAGGGTCCGGCGCCGTCGACCTTCGCCGCCTCATACAGCTCTTCGGGCACGTCCTTCAGCGCGGCGGTGAGCACGATCGCCACGAAGGGGACGCCTGCCCAGGCCGTGACGAAGGCGATGAGGCCCATCGCAAGCGTCGGCTGGGTGAGGAACAGGACGGGTTCGTGGACGATGCCGGTGCGCAGGAGCATGGCGTTGACCGCGCCCTGCTCACTGCCGTCCAGGGCGAACTTCCAGACCGCCCCGCTGACCACGGGGGGGAGCAGCCAGACGAAGTAGACGAGGAACCGCGGCACGCTGAGGAGGCGGAACCGCTGGTTGAGCACCAGGGCGAGGCACATGCCGAGCACCAGCTGGATGGCTACCGTCGCGAGCAAGAACAGGAAAGTGCGGGGGATGGCGCCCAGGAAGGCATGGTCGGCCAACACGGAACGGTAGTTGCTGGCGCCGACCAAAGGGTTCCCCCGCTGACCGGCGGTACCCAGCGAGACTTCTCGGACACTGGTGTCGACCAGGAGCCAGAGTGGATAGAGGAAGAAGAACGCGAGGTAGCCGAGGGCAGGTGCTGCCCAGAACAGACGCCGACGGTCGTTCGACGTCGAGAGCATCGAGCGCCCACCACGCGGCCACGCCCGGGTCATCCCGGGCCTGGCCGCGGTGGCACCCGGTGGTGGCGGACTGCCCGGCTCCCGGTTAGGGCGCTCACGGCGAGAGACCATTTCTGGTGCACCTCATTCGTTCTCGGCCGCAACTGAGTCCGGTTCAGCTCCCCATCAGGGGCGGAACTCCCTGCTCGATGCGCTTCAGGGCCTCGGTCGCATCAATGGTGCCGGCGACGAACTCGTTCCATGCTGCCCCCACAACGTCGGAGATCTTGCCGGTGTTGGGGTTGATGGGGTTGGCGATCGAACCGCCGGCGATGGTGGCGAACGCGGCGAGGTTGGGGTCCTTGGTCACGATCGGGTCTTGGGCCACGTCTGCACGCAGCGGGATCGAGCCGGCGGCGGCCGCATCCAGGCCACCCTGCTTGGACAGGAAGGTCTCCTCGACGAAGGCCCAGGCCAGGTCCGGGTTGGTCGCCTTGGAGCCCATCGCGATGATCTCTCCGCCGAGCAAGGACTTGTCGATCCCCTTGATCACGGCGGCTCCCCAGGTGAAGTCGAGGTCGGTCTTGAAACTGCCCAGGTTCCAGTTGCCGCCCTGAGCGAACGCGTACTTGCCGGTCGAAAAGTTCTTCTCGGCAACGAAACCCGAGGCGTCGTTGGGTGAGAAGTACTTGGCGTCGCGCCACGTCTGCAGGCGGTCCAGCACCTCGGCGGCGCCCGCCGCGTCCGGCTGCTCGTAGGTCCAGCCGTTGCTGGCCAACCACGGGACGGCGTTGAACTCCCCACCCGCGCCGGGCGGAGCCGCGGTGGTGAAGGCGTTGTAACCCGCGGACTTAGCCTTGGCCATGGCCGCCTGGAGCTCGTCGAGGCTGGTCGGCACGGCGGCGCCGATCTTGTCGAGGATGGTCTTGTTGTAGAAGATGCCCTCGACGTTGGTGTAGGCCTGCACGGCATAGCGCTTACCCTGCAGGACCCCCGCGCCCTGCGTGTTGTCCGGGAACTGGGTCCGGTCGGCCGACTGCTTCCAGTACCCATCGATGGGTCGCAGTGCGCCGGACTTGACCATCTCCGGCATCCAGACGCTGGCGGGCATGATGAGGTCCCAGCCCTTCCCGGCGGCCGCGGCCGAGATGACCTTCTGCTGCATCTGGTCGTAGGGCACATACTCGAACTTCACATCGACCTTAGGGTGCTTCTTCTCGAAGCGTTGCTCCCAGGTCTTGATGAACGCCGTGAGCCCACCCGCTCCCTCGTCGTAGTAGTGAAGGATCCTCAGGGTGCCCTTGAGTTCCCCGGAGGCGGCCTTTCCACTTCCGGGGCTCGCTTGCCCCCCGCCGCAGGCAGCCACGCCCAACACCAGGCCGACAGCGAGTACGGCGGCGCCGGAACGAGAGAGAAGGGTGCGAGCCATGTCGCCTCCGGGTCTAGGTCTCCGTGCGGTAGCAGCACGGAGAAGGCCGTCCCGAGCGTTCGGGAGTAGCAATATTCTGTATACTACATACGGTCACGTCAACAGTTTCTGCAAACCGTGTCCATCATGTGACCCGCGGGCACCCTCAGCATTTTTCATTCCTGGGTGAGCGACCATCGGCGCACCTGGCCCGGGCCAACCCGGTGCACCACCCGGACCTGACCCGGCGCTCCTGCCGCAGTCATGTCGAGGACGCCCCCCGGCAGCTCCCGCCACGTCAGCTGTACCCGGTCGGCCCGGCTGAGGAGGACCGTCTTGGTGCCGGACCCCGCCTTTCCCCACACATGCAGCTCGAGTGGATCGCACGCGGTCTCCCCCACATGCTGCTGAACTGGGCCCATCGGGATGACAGCCCCGTCACGTACGAAGATGGGGAGCACATCCAGCGGGGCATCCACCTCGACATGACGTCCGCCTTCCCACGGAACGCCGGTCCAGAAGTTCCACCACCGGCCGGCGGGAAGGTAAACAAAGCGACGGACGGCTCCCGCGGCCATGACGGGCGCCACCAGGAGGTCAGGCCCGAACAGGTAGACGTCGTCGACCGTCCAGCAGGTCGGGTCGTCGGGGTGGGCCAGCAGCAGCGGTCGGGCCACCGGAAGCGACTGGGCCGCTCCCTGGACCGCAGCGGTCCAGAGGTACGGCAGCAGCCGGTAGCGCAGCTCCAGGTAGCGCCGGGTGAGGTCCTCGACCTGCTGCCCGTATGCCCACGGCTCGCGCGGTGGCGAGCCGTGGGCGCGGACGTGCGAGGAGAAGGCGCCCAACTGGAGCCAGCGGATGTACAGCTCCGGACTCGGATTGCCCGAGAAGCCACCGACGTCATGGCTGTAGAAGCAGAAGCCGGACAGCCCGATGGACAGCATCCCGCGCAACACCCCGGGAAGGTCCTCGAACCGGGCGACCCCGTCGCCGCTCCAGTGCACCGGGTAGCGTTGCGACCCGGCCCAGCCGGCCCGCGCCCACAGCACGGCCTCGTCTTCGCCCACGGCCCGCTGGGTGGCCTGCCACACCGCGTCCTGGTAGAGCAGCGGGTAGAGGTTGTGCATCGACTCGCGCGCTATCCCGGCATAGCGTGCCGTCGGCGGCGCACCCTCGCCGTAGTCTGCCTTGATCGAGGAGACACCCAGCTCGAACAAGGCCGTGAGCTTGCGCTGGTACCAGGCCACCGCCGCCGGCTCGGAGAAGTCGATGAACCCCGCGTCCTCGCCGTACCCACCGGCGAAGGTGTAGGTGTGTCCGCTGCTCCGCTTGGCCAGGTGCCCGCCGGCCACGCCTTCGTCGAACAGCGGGCTTGCCACGTTGTAGTTGGGCCACTGCCACAGGCAGACGCGGAACCCCTGGGCGCGCAGCCGGGCGGTCATAGCGGCGGGGTCGGGAAACCTCTCCGGCGAGAAGGTGAGGTCGCAGGTGTAGTCCTTGGCGAACCAGCCGGTGTCGATATGGATCACATCGCTGGGGATCCGCCGCTGCCGAAGCTCCGCGGCAGCGCGCTCGACCTCCGCCTGGCTGCTGTAGGTGATCCGTCCGAGCCAGAAACCGAACGACCACGGCGGCGGAACCACCGGCTCACCCGTCAAGGCGGTGTAGCCGGCCAGGACCTTGCCTGGCGGACCGGCGAGCACGAACCAGTCCAGCGCCTCGGTGTCCTCGACGGTGACCGAGATCGCTGAGTGCTCCCGCGAACCGACGTCGTACCGCACCGCGTTCGAGGTGTGGACAAACACAGCATGCCCATGGTTGGACAGGTAGAAGGGCACCTGCTTGTACGAGGCCGGGCTGGAGTTGCCGAAGGCCTCCTGCAGCCACAGCATCTGCGTACTGCCGATCTTGTCGAGCCGCCCGAAGGACTCTCCGAACCCGACGACGTGCTCGTCGTGACGCAGGTCGAAGGACGCGAAAGCCGCGCGACGATCGCCGTCGACGGTGCAGCCGAGCGGGTATGCGTAACGGTGCAGGAAGATCCACCGTTGCTCGGGCGGGTTCCACTGGTTGCGCGGCCTGCGTAGCCCCTCGATGTCGGTGGGCCTGGTCGACCACAGCACCTTGGCGTCCAGGTCGCGGAGCACCAGGCGCCACGGTTCGCGCTCGATCGTCAGCTCCATGGCTGACGTCCGCACGGTCACGCGGTCGACGTCCTCGTGGACCTCAAGGTCGACCGATGCCTCCGGGCTGCCGACCACCATCGGGCTGATCGCGCCGGTCCCGCCGACCAGCGGCGGAACCGGGGTCTGCGGGACTGACGCCCCCGGCGCGTAACGCAGGCGGACCACGTTCGGGGCCCAGAAGTCAGCCCGCACCGTGGCGGGGCGCCCCACCTCCGGCCACTTGAACACGGTCTCGCAGACGGTGCCGTAGTAGTCCTGCAGCTCTGGCTCGTGGCGTTCGGTCCCACACGTCATCACGACGCTTGAGCCTTGGACCTCCAGCCGGTCCAGGCGGGCCACCAGTTCGACCGGAGTGGGACGGCCGAGAAACGGCACCAGCACGTGGGTGTCTGTCATGGGCTCCTCGATCGAGTGGCTGAGGCGGGGCCGAGCGAGAGGACCCTGATCCCGGCCGGACGCTCAACGCGGTCGGGACAGCCGGTGCCGGCGGATGGAGCCGCTCAGCGGGCGCCCAGGACGTGCTCGACGGCGAGCTGGTCGAGCCGGCCGAAGCCGTAGCCGCGGGAGGCCACCGCGTCGGCGTCGAATGTCTCGTACGCCGAGGCGTCGGCCAGCAGGTCGTCGTAGGACTCCCCCGCGGCCAGCGTCGGCTCCGACAGCTCGGCGACCTTCGACGCCTCCAGCGCCGCCTGCACCTCGGGGTCGGCCCGGAAGGCCTTCGCACGCTCCTTGAGCAGCAGGTAGGTGCGCATGTTGGCCGCCGCCGAGGCCCAGACGCCGTCGAGGTCCTCTGTGCGCATCGGCTTGTAGTCGAAGTGCCGCGGCCCGTCGTACGCCGGCGCGCCGGCCGGGCCGCCGTTCTCCAGCAGGTCGACCAGGAAGAAGGCGCTGAGCAGGTCGCCGTGTCCGAACACGAGGTCCTGGTCGAACTTCGGCCCGTGCTGGCCGTTGAGGTCGATGTGGAAGAGCTTGCCCTGCCACAGCGCCTGCGAGATGGCGTGCACGAAGTTGAGGTTCGACATCTGCTCGTGGCCCACCTCGGGGTTCACCCCGACCATGTCGGCGTGCTCGAGGGTGGAGATGAACGCCAGCGCGTGGCCGACCGTCGGCAGCAGGATGTCGCCGCGCGGCTCGTTGGGCTTGGGCTCGACCGCGAAACGCAGCCGGTAGCCCCGGTCGATGCTGTACTGCGCGAGCAGGTCGAGGCCCTCGCGGTAGCGGTCCAGCGCCGCCCGCACGTCCTTGGCCGCGTCGGTCTCCGAACCCTCGCGACCACCCCAGAACACGTAGGTCTCGGCGCCCAGCTCCGCGGCGAGGTCCATGTTGCGCATCACCTTGCGTAGCGCGTAGCGGCGGATCGACCGGTCGTTGCTGGTGAAGCCGCCGTCCTTGAACACCGGGTGGGTGAACAGGTTCGTGGTGACCATCGGCACCGCCAGCCCGGTCTCGTCCAGCGCCGCGCGGAACCGCTTGATGTGCTCGTCGCGGGACGTGTCGTCGCTGCCGAACGGGATCAGGTCCTCGTCGTGGAACGTCACGCCGTAGGCACCCATGCCGGCCAGCTGGTGCACGGTCTCGACCGGGTCGATCGGCGCCCGGGTGGCGTCACCGAAGGGGTCGCGAGCCTGCCAGCCCACCGTCCAGAGGCCGAAGGTGAACTTGTCCGACGCCGTGGGCGCCGCATCTGGGGGTTGCCTCATCGGATTGCCTCGAGCGGTCATGTTGGATAATGTATTTAGTCTTTCCCAGCGCGTCAACGGGCCGCGCCTACCGACGCAATCAGCCTCCGGACCTGAGTCGCCTCACCGATACACGTTCGGCGGCCGGCGCCGAGTCGCCCAGAACGACGGGTCGTGACCCGGC
Source organism: Actinomycetales bacterium (assembly GCA_038210185.1). Classification (GTDB taxonomy): domain Bacteria; phylum Actinomycetota; class Actinomycetes; order Actinomycetales; family Dermatophilaceae; genus Fodinibacter. The sequence goes on along the minus strand of JBBQWX010000009.1, from coordinate 41,235 downwards.
CACACCGACCAGCCCTCACGGGCATCCAAGCCGTTCAGTAGTTCCGCTGCCTGCTGTGCGGCAGGCTCCAGATCGGGATGCGTGGTGGTGCCGCAGGCGATCGGTCGATCAATGTTCTCGCGCAGGTCCGCCGCGTCACAAGCGAGGACCACGGTCCCGGCCTCCGGGAGGGTCACCTGGAAGGACGTGTGGCCCGGGGTGTGGCCGAAGGTCGGAATCGCGTGCAGGCCCGGCGCCAGCTCGGCGGCTCCGTCGATGAGCTGCCAGCGCACCCCTTCGACGTCGTAGTCGTCCCGGAAGTAGGCGTGTTCGAGTCCGGCCTCCGACAAGCCGAAGTCCAGCTCCCGCTCCTGGATCACGACGGGTGGACCGCCTGCCAGGTGGTGAATGCCTCCCGAGTGGTCGCAATGGAGATGGCTGATCGCCGCGAAGAGCAAGTTGTCCCATCGCAAGCCGAGGATCGCCATCTGGTCGACCAGCGGGTCACCCGGCGGCACGATGGCGGTGTAACTGTCGTAGTTGTAGTGAGCGCGTCGCCGTGCCGGGTCCCGCACCGTCTCGACGTTGAAACCGGTGTCAATCAACACCCAGCCCTCGTCATAGACAATTGCGGCACCTGTCACAGGTTCGAGTAGAAACGTGTCGGGGCTTCCTCCCCGGACTGACACGCTCTCGGGTATCGGCTCGTAGCCAAAACTCAGGCAGTGCATCGCGCGAGGCTCCGCTCGGGGGGTGCGGACCGCACCCGGAACGTCCGTCATGCTGAGGCCCTGTCGCGCTGAGCGACGCTCCCTGGTCCTGTGTCAGTAGGCATGGACGCGCTCCTCGGATCGTCGACCTCGGTCGCCGGAGTGCGAGGCCGCCATGACGGCGGAACGTCCCTCGCATTGATAGTCGTTCTGTATAGTGTATGCGAAACATCCACTGCAATCGCCACGGTCCACGCGCCCGACGGCCTTGTCCGCAACCCCTGGGGGAACCATGGCAGTTCGTCAGGCCAAGCCCGACCCCGCGGCGTCCGTGCCCGGGCTCCCACAGTCGCTGGGAGGCACCGACCTTCCGACGCAGATCAGCAACATTCTCGAGGAAGCCATCATCAGTGGCGTCTTGGAGCCCGGCGAGCGGTTGCGGGCTGAGGCGTTGGCAACCCACTACGGGGTGAGTCGGATTCCGGTACGTGAAGCGCTCCGTTCGCTGGAGGCAGCGGGTTGGGTGACCATAAGGCCCAGGTACGGGGTGTACGTATCTGAGCGCTCGGAGGAGGAGCTCACCGCCTTGTTCGATGTCCGAACGGTGCTTGAGGGGCACGTTGCGCACCGGGCCGCGGAACGCCGTACCACCGAGGATCTCGCGGAGCTGACCAGCATTGTCGAGCTGAGCCGCCAGGCCGTCGAGAGGGACGACGACGCCGCGCTGTCCGACCTCAGCGAGCGCTTCTACGCCACCGTCCGCCGGGCCGCTCACAACTCGGTACTGGAATCGACGCTAGCAAGCTTGGAGAAGCGGGCCCGGTTCTACTTCGCGACGGTCGCTGACGACCTCGGGCGCAACTGGGTCCAGACTCACAAGCAGCTGCTGGCGGCCATCAAGAAGCAGGACGCCGACAAGGCGCAGGCGGTCTCTACGCTCCACATCGAGGAGACCGGCCGGGCGGTCCACCGGCTGCTGACCGCGCAGCGCAAGAGGGCCGTCTCCTAGGGATCGCGCGTCTTGATCGCCTGCTGGTAGAGCCGGCCGGCGCGGTACGACGAGCGCACCAGCGGCCCGGACAGGACGCCGGCGAAGCCGACCTGCTCCGCCTCGGCCTGCAGCTCGACGAACTCCTCCGGCTTGACCCACCGGGTGACCGGGTGGTGCCGCGCCGACGGGCGGAGGTACTGCGTGATGGTGATCAGCTCGCAGCCCGCGGCGTGCAGGTCGCGCAGCGCCTGGCTCACCTCCGACCGCTCCTCGCCCATCCCCAGGATGAGGTTCGACTTCGTCACCAGCCCGAAGCCACGGGCCTGGGTGATCACGTCCAGCGACCGCCCGTAGGTGAACGCCGGCCGGATGCGCTTGAATATGCGCGGCACGGTCTCGACGTTGTGCGCCAGGACCTCGGGTCGCGACTCGAACACCTCGCGCAGCAGGTCGGGCTTGCCGTTGAAGTCGGGGATGAGGTTCTCGACGCCGGCGCCCGGGTTCAGCGCGTGGATCTGGCGCACCGCCTCGGCGTAGAGCCATGCGCCGCCGTCGGGCAGGTCGTCGCGGGCGACGCCGGTGATGGTGGCGTAGCGCAGCCCCATCGCCTGCACCGACTCGGCGACCCGGCGCGGCTCGTCACGGTCGAGCGGCTCGGGCTTGCCGGTGTCGATCTGGCAGAAGTCGCAGCGCCGGGTGCACTGGTCGCCGCCGATGAGGAAGGTGGCCTCGCGGTCCTCCCAGCACTCGAAGATGTTGGGGCAGCCGGCCGCCTCGCACACCGTGTGCAGGCCCTCGCGCTTCACCAGCGACTTCAGCTCGGTGTACTCCGGGCCCATGTTCGCCCGCGTCCTGATCCAGGACGGCTTCTTCTCGATCGGCGTCTCGCTGTTGCGGACCTCGAGGCGCAGCAGCTTGCGGCCGTCCGGTGCGATCGTCACGAGATCTGCCAGCCGCCATCGGCGACCAACGCCTGCCCGGTGACGTACCGGCTCAACTGGGAGGCGAGGAAGACGTAGACGTCGGCGATCTCCGCCGGGTCGGCCAGGCGCCCCATCGGGATCTTGGCGAGCAGCTCGGTTGCCACCGTCTCCTCCGTAGTGCCACGCGACGCCGCCCGGTCACGGAACAGCTGCTGCATCATCGGGGTGTCGACCTGACCGGGGCAAACCGAATTGACCGTGATCCCGTGCGATGCCCACTCCGCGGCCAGGCACTGCGCCAGTCCTACCATGCCGAACTTCGTGGCCGAATAGGCGCCGTTGTCCCGGCCCCCGCGCAGGCCGAACAGCGATGACGACATGATCACCCGCCCGCCACGACCCTGGTCGATCATCAGCCGGCCGAACGCGCGCGCGGTCACGAACGCTCCGGTCAGGTTGACCTCGAGCACCCGGCGCCAGGCATCGAGGTCGGTGTCGAGGACCGGGGCGAGGTGCAGGATGCCCGCATTGATCACGACAACGTCGACATGACCCAGGCCGCTCACGGCCTCCTCGACCAGCACTGCGACCGAGGCCTCGTCGGTCACATCGACCGCGGCGCCGAGCACCGGAGCCGCGCAGCCCTCGCTGAGGCGGTTGGCCTCGCGGCGGGCTCCGTCCGCATCGATGTCGGCGAGCACCACACCCGCCCCGGCGGCCACGAAGCGCTCGCCAACAGTGAGCCCGATGCCTCGCGCGCCTCCGGTGATCACGGCGCCACATCCCGCGAGAAGTTCTCCGGCATTCGCCATGCTGCCTCCCTTGCCAGATGAAAGAATAACGTATACAAAGTCTCAGACGAAACACGCGCGCAGCCCCGGAGGCTAGTGGTGACCTTGACTGCTCCCGAGATCCAGAGCACCGAGTTGCTCGACATGTACCGCAGGATGGTCCGCATCCGCCGATTCGAGGAGAAGCTGGCCGCGCTGTTCAAGCGTGGAAAGCTCCCCGGCTTCGTGCACCTGTACATCGGAGAGGAGGCCGTCGCGGTCGGTCTCTGCTCGGCTCTGAGGGCCGACGACCGCATCACTTCCACCCATCGCGGCCACGGTCACCTGATCGCCAAAGGCGCCCAGGTGGACCGGATGATGGCCGAGCTTTTCGGCCGGGTCAGCGGCTACTGTCGAGGCAAAGGCGGCTCGATGCACATCGTCGACTTCGGCCTCGGCATCATCGGCACCAACGGCATCGTGGGTGGCGGGATCCCGATCGGCACCGGCGCGGCCTTCGGTGACAAGCAGCTCGGCCGGGACAACGTCACCGTGACATTCTTCGGCGATGGCGCGTCCAACCAGGGCGTGTTCTTCGAGGCGATGAACCTCGCGGCCATCTGGAAGCTGCCGGTGATCTTCGCCTGCGAGAACAACGGCTACACCGAGTGGACGCCCACCGAGAAGCTCACCGCCGGCAAGATCTCCGACCGAGGCACTCCGTTCGGCATCCCCGGCATCGCTGTCGACGGCAACGACGTGATGGCCGTGCGGGCTGTCGCCGACGAAGCCGTGGCGCGAGCCAGGGCCGGCCACGGCCCAACACTGATCGAGGCCCGCACCTACCGCTGGCACGGCCACAACGAGGGCGAGGAGACCTTCGCCGGTAACTACCGCCCTCAGGACGAGCAGGACCAGTGGCGCGCCCAGGAGCCGATCGCCCGGTTCCGCGAGCATCTACTCAGCGGCGTGCACGACGCTGCCGCCCTCGACCAGGTCGACGCCGAGGAGACCCAGCGGGTCGAGGACGCCGTCACCTACGCCGAGAACAGCCCCTTCCCCGACGCCGAGGAAGCGCTCGCGGACCTGTTCGCCACCCCCGTCACCCCGAGCTGAAAGGTCGCCCGAGATGACCGAGCGAATGCAGTACTTCATGAAGGCCATGGCCGAGGGCCTCGGCGCGGCCATGGCCGAGGACGACACCGTGGTTGTGCTCGGCGAGGACGTCGACCGATCTATCATCGGCGGCACCCGAGGGCTGATCCAGCAGTACGGCGAGCACCGGGTGCGCAACACACCGATCTCCGAGGCCACCTTCGTCGGTGCTTGCGTGGGCGCAGCCGCGGTCGGCCTCAAGCCGGTCGTCGACCTGATGATCGGGTCGTTCTTCTACGTCGCCATGGACCAGGTCGCCAACCAGGCCGCGAAGCTGCGGTACATGTCCGGTGGTCAGGTAGAACTGCCGATCGTCTACTTCACCATGTCCGGGCCGAGTGGCTCCTCGGCGGCACAGCACTCCGAGAACCCGCACCCGATGCTGATGAACGTGGCCGGCCTGAAGATCGTGATGCCTTCTACGCCGTACGACGCGAAGGGGCTGATGCTCTCGGCGGTGCGCGACCCCAACCCGGTCGTCTACTTCCAGGACGCCGTGCTCGCGGGCACCAAAGGGCCGGTCCCGGAAGAGGCCTACGCCATCCCGATCGGCGTGGCCGACGTGAAGCGCCTCGGCACCGACGTCACGGTCGTCGCCATCGGGGCTCTCGTGCACAAGGCCCTCGCCGTCGCCGCCGAGATGGAGAAGAGCGGCGTGTCGGTCGAGGTGATCGACCCGCGCACGCTGGTGCCGATGGACACCGTGACGATCCTCGAATCGGTTGCGAAGACCGGTCGGCTCGTCGTGTGCGACAACGCCCGCCTCACCTGCAGTGCCGCGAGCGAGATCGTGGCAATGGTGACGGAGCAGGCCTTCGACGTCCTCAAGTCCGCCCCCCAGCGAGTGGCCTGGGCCGACGTGCCCATCCCGTTCTCGCCGCCGCTCGAGGCGCGGGTCGTCGTCAACGAGAACGACATCCGGACCGCCATCGAGAAGACCCTGACCTCGACGAGCGTAGGAGCCTGACGTGGATGTTCCGCTGCCCAAATGGGGCATGACGATGCAGGAAGCCGTGATCTCGGAGTGGCTGGTCGCGGTGGGCGATACCGTCACCGAAGGACAGCCGATCGTGCGGGTCGAGTCGGACAAGGTCGACGCCGAGGTCGAGGCACCCGGGGCCGGCCGGCTGAGCGAGATCCTCGTGCCGGACGGCGAGTCCGCCGACGTCGGGGCCGTCATCGCCCGCATCGAGCAGGACGGCGCATGACCACCCAGGTCCATGCGGGCGACCGGCTGGTGCCTCTCACTCGATTACGGACCGCGGTGGCACGCACCGTGACCGCCAGCGCAGCGGTCCCGCAATTCACCGTCGAGTACGAGGTCGACGTCCGCGGCCTCGCCGAGATGCGGACCCGGTGGGACAGCCCGGTGTCAGTGACCGACATGGTGCACGCGGCCACGGCACGAGCCCTGCGCGCGCACCCCCGGCTCAACGCCGCTTTGACCAACGACGGCATCGTCGAGTACGGCAGCATCAACCTCGGCTTCGCGATCGCACATCCGGAGCAGGACGGTCTGCTGGTGCCGGCCATCCTCGACGCCGACCGGCTCAGTCTGCTCGAGCTGGCGGGCCGCCGTCGCGCTCTCACCGAGGCCGCGGCAGGGGGCAGGCTGCGGCCAGCAGACCTGTTGTCCACGACGTTCACCGTCTCCAACCTCGGGCCCACCGGTGTCAGCCGGTTCCGGGCGCTGGTGCTACCACCGCAAGCCGCCATCCTTGCCGTCGCCGGCACAAGGAGCGACGGCACCATGACCCTGGCGCTGAGCTGCGACCACCGCGTGGTCGACGGGCAGCCGGCTGCCCTCTTCCTGCGCGAGGTCACCGACCGGCTGCGCGACGCCACGTGGATGCACGACCACCCGGGGGACGCCGCATGAGCGACCAGACCATCACCGTGCCCAACGTCTCCCTCGAGCTGGCCGAGACGCTTCTCGCCGGAGTCAAGGTCGAGGCGCGCGCCCAGGGCAAGTCCATGGGCGTGGCCGTGGTCGACCGCGGCGGAAACCTGGTCGCCGCCGCGCGGATGGACGGCGCTCAGATCATCGCGGTGGCCCTGGCCATCGACAAGGCGTTCACTGCCGTCGCGTGCGGGCTCCCGACCGACACCTGGGCATCGACCACGCAGCCCGGTGGCGGGGACTGGGGGTTCAACACCACTCTGGGCGGACGGATGGTCGTCTTCGCCGGCGGCCTCCCCGTGATCGTTGACGGCGAGGTCGTCGGCGGTCTCGGGGTCAGCGGCGCGGCGGCGCACATCGACAGAGCCTGTGCCGAAGCGGGTCTTCGCTCGGCCGGCATCCCCGACTGACGAAGCAGAACACACCCTCAAGGAAGCGAGCGTCACCATGAGCACCGAGGCCCCATCACAGCGAGGATTCACCCCCGAGACCCACCACATCGACGTCATCGATGCGCGGGACCGGCACGGGTCAGCCCGTGACCTCTTCTTCGTCTAGTTCGCCGCCAACCTCAACGTCGGTAACGCCGTGTTCGGCGCGGTGGCGGTCTTCGTGGGCAACGGCCTGCTGTGGGCCGTACTCGCCGTCGTCATCGGCAACATCGTCGGCTCGGCGTTCATGGCTTACCACTCGGCGCAGGGCCCCGCGCTCGGCGTTCCGCAGCTGATCCAGAGCCGTGGGCAGTTCGGCTACTACGGCGCGCTGCTGCCGGTGGCGCTCGCAGCGCTGTTGTACGGCGGGTTCTTCGTGCTGACCGCGATCATCGCCGGCCAGGCCGTGACGGCGGTCATTCCCGGCCTCAGTCTCAACGTCGCGATCACCGGATGCGCCTTGATCAGCCTGGCGCTGGCACTCATGGGCTACTCGGTGATCCACAAGGCGGCGCGCTTGGCCACCTGGCCGCTGGCCATCTCCGTGGTCGCGCTGAGCATCGCCACCGCTCACCACGGTGGGGTGTCGTGGACGACCTCGGGCTTCGCCGGCGGCCCGTTCGTGCCGGCGATCGCCATCATCGCGACGTTCCAGCTCACCTACGCGCCGTATGTCTCGGACTACTCGCGCTACCTGCCCGAGGACACCAGCGTGTCCTCGACGTTCTGGGCCACCTTTCTGGGCACGTCGCTCAGTGCCCTCTGGTCGGAGGTCATCGGCGTGGTTCTGGTCTTCCAGTTCGCCAAGCAGGGCACGCTCCAGGCCGCCAACTCGGTGCTGGGCGGCGGCGCAATTGCGGCGCTGGTGCTGCTCGTGGGTGCTCTGGCCATTAGTGGCAACAACTCGATGAGCCTTTACGGCGGAATGCTCAACCTCATCACCGCGATCAGCTCGGTCCGTGAAGTGCGTCCCGGGGTCAGGGCCCGGGTCACGCTGCTGCTGCCGACCTTCGTGATCGGCGGTGGGGTGGCGTTGCTGGCATCGTCCAACTTCATCGCCAACGCCACCAACTTCCTGGTGCTGCTCCAGGTCGGCTTCGTGCCGTGGGGGACCGTCAACCTGACCGACTTCTACTTGATCAAGCACGGGCACTACGACGTGGCGGCCTTCTTCCAGAAGCGCGGCCGCTACTACCAGGACCCCGGGTCCGGCACCCATCGTGGCTTTGCTGTCAATGCTCTGGTCGCCTACGTGGTCGGCATGCTGGTGATGCTGCCGTTCATCAACAGCACGTGGCTGACGGGTTCCTTCGTCGACAGCCTAGGGGGAGCAGACATCTCGTTCATCGTCGGTTTCGTGGTGTCCGGTGGGCTGTACTACCTGCTGATGCGCCGCTACCGAGTTGCATCCGCTGTTCCGCTGCCGGGCCCGGTCGGTGCACAAGTCACTGGAGCGTGACCGAGTCCGTCCGAATGGCGCGTCGGCTGCTCCTGCTGCAGTTCGGCGCGGAAGGCCTCTCGCACGGGCTGTCGCTGCGCGGCGGCGACGGTCTGCTGGGCTGGGAGCCGTTGACCGGTCTGCTGGTGGAGACGGCGGTGGGCTGGGTCCGGTTTGACAGCGGAATGGCTTGGGCAGCTGATGACGACCCGGCCAGTGATGCGTCCGAGGCTGCCGCCACGGATGCCTTCGGCGAACACGATCAGAACTCCGACCCGCCGCACTTGCACCCGATGCCGCCTGAGGCCGCCGGATGGACATGAGGCCTGCCCGGCGACCCGCTGGTGAGCGCCCCTCGAGGCCGTCGGGCTCGCGCCGACTGGCCCCGTCTTGGGTGGCTGTCTCGCACCTGCCTCTCGACCACTCCGACGGGATCGCTGCCCTTGCCTGCGCGAAGCCGGTCGCTGTCCACAAATTGGAGCTGGACTTCGCCGCCAGCGGACCGGTCGGGCTCGGCGACGGGTTCCGGCGCGGACTGGCAGGGTCAGGAGGTCGACTGGCTGCTGTTGGACGGCGATCCCGAGTTTGCCCCCGATCCACACACCAGGTCACACGCAGGGTCACATGTCCTATCGGGTCGCTGCCCGACAGCGGACGTGGATCTCCCCCGCGGATGCCACGGACCTGGCGGAGAACGTCCGCACTTCTACTCCGCCAGGCTCGGCGCAAGGGGAGGACTCGAGCACGCGGTCGCGCAGGCCCTGGAGTCGGTGCGGAGGCTGGTTCGCGAGGCGGCTCGTTGGGACGCGCCGGTGGTAGCCGGTCAGAACCAGGTGGTTGTCAATGCGGCTCGTCACCCGCGAGGGAGTCACCGCTGAGGTAGCGCAGTGCTGCGAGGGCGTAGATGGCGGCACAGTCCCGCACGGCCTTCTCCTCGGCGTAGTCGTCGATGCCGGCCGACAAGGTGGGTTGCGGTCCGTAGCAGACAGCGGGCACACCGAGGGATCGCCAGCGGCTGGCATCGCTGGCGGGCAGCCGGACGGTCACCACGGCCGGCTGCCCGGTGACGTCCTGCACGGCCTGGGCGAAGGTCCCCGCGAAGGGCTGGTCCAGGCCGGAGGTGTTGGCCTCCCAACCCTTGAGTCGTCGCCAGGTGACCTCTGGGCAATGCTCGAGACGACGGTCGAGCTCACGTTCCACCTCGTCCAGGGTCAGACCGGGTGGCACCCGGACGTCGAGCTGCGCCGTCGCGGTTGTCGCGATCTGGCTGATGAAGGTTCCGCCTTCGAGGCGCCCGGCATTGACGGAAAGCCGCAGCGCCTCGACGTCGTCGGGGGCGAGTCCGCTGAGCCGGGCGGGCGCAATGGCCGTCATGTCGTTCATACCGTCTAGGCTCTGCAGCGCCGCCGCGAGACGCGCCGAGGCCGTGCTGCCGGCTCGGGCCCGAGACGAGTGCCCGCCCTCAGCGCTCGCAACCAGCTCGTACCACGCGACCCCCTTCTCGGCCAGAGCCAACCGGCCAAAACCGGGGCCCTCCCCGCATATCAGGGCGTCCCCGGTGACCTCCGGGCCTCGGTGCCGCAGCAGGAAGGCGGCGCCGTTGTCACCGAAGACGCACTCGTCCGAAACCGCGGTGAAGGTCAGCCGTCCCGACCAGGAGCGGACGTCGCGGGCCAGCACCCGGAAGGCCAGAGTCATGCCGGCCACCGCGCCCTTCATGTTGCCCATGCCCAGGCCGTGCAGCCGTCCGTCACGTCGGGTCAGGCTGAATCGCGGGACGGACCACAGTGACTCGTCGCCGGGCTCCATCGTGTCCAGGTGGACGTTGAGCACCAAGTGCCGGCCCAGGCCGGAACCGGTGGCCCGCGCCAGCACGCTCGGCATGGTCGGGTCCTGGTGGACGAGCTCGGGGCTCAGGCCAGCAGCGGCCAGGAAGCCGGCCACGACCCGGGCCGCGGCGCGGGTGTCGCCCGGCGGGTTCACGCTCGGGGCGGCGACCAGGTCGGCACACAGGTCAACAAGCTCGGGCCACGCCCGGTCGACCAGGTCCCGGACCTGGTCCTCGGCCCGGGTGCCCTGGCTCTGCTCGTGTTCGGACACGTCACGTACCTCCTGTGGCGACCTGTCGGCGCCAGTCACCTGTCGCGGACGGGCGGATCCCTTTCCACGCGCCGTTGGCGGCGCTGACCACGGCACCCAAGCGCGGGTCGCCGTCGTCGACCGTCACGACCCGGTGCCCCCGCCAGCGCAGGTCCGCCGCGCCCGGATGGCCGGAGCCGACAAGCAGCTCGCCCCCCTCACTGCGCCAACGAGGCGCCGCCACAGCCTCGGGGAGCGACGCGCCGTCCCACCGGAGTCGACAGAGCAGCTGGAGGAGGGTCTGGACCTGACCGTCGGCACCGGGTGTGGCGAGGGCGAGGAATCCCGAGCCGTTCTCCACCAGGATCGGCGCGAGGGTGTGCACGGGTTGTCGACCCGGCCCGGGAGAGTTCGGCCCGGTGGTGAATCCGCCGGCGCGGTTGTTCAGGGTGAACCCGCCCTCGGCGACGAAGGTCCCGGACCCGAAGTCGTCAAAGACGCTGAGCAAAGAGGACACCACGGCGCCCTCGGCGTCGGCTACCGCGACACCGGTGGTGTGCAGGTACGCGCGCGGCCCACCGCGCCGGCTGGCATGCACCGGATCGATCGCCAGCGGCTGGTCCAGCAACGCCGCGCCGTCGCTGATGCAGCGGTCCCGGAAGCCGAACACCGCCTCGGTCAGCTCGACCTGCACGTGCTCGCGGACCGCGACGTGCACGGTGCCGCCGCGCTCGTCCAGCCACTGCAGTGCCATCGCGAGCAGCACGCCTTGCGAGGACGGCGGCTGCACGTGCACCCGGCCGCCGTCCCACGCGATGGACACCGGCTCGCCGACCACGGTCTGGTGCGACTCGAGGTCCGTCAGGTCGAGCCGGCCGCCGTCGCGGTGGACCGCGCGGCACAACGCGTCGGCGATCCTGCCGCCATAGAACGCCTGGGTTCCGTCGGTGGCGACGGCGCCGAGCACCGCGGCCAGCTCGGGTTGTCGGAGTCGCGCACCAGCAGAGGCGTGCATAAGCGCCCAGTCGCCCGCGCCGCCCCGGACCAGCCGGTCGCGCTGTTCGTGCACAGCGGTCACCAATGACTTGTCGACGTCGAAGCCGTCCTCGGCGACCCGGATGGCAGGCCCCAGCGCGTCGGACAGCGACTGCCGGCCGTGCCTGGACACCAGCTCACCCCAGGCATGCACCGAGCCGGGCACCGTGACGCTTCCCCCGCCGTCGTCGGTCGCCTCACCCTCTGGGGCGGTGCGCGCGCTTCGGCCACTGCCGTTAACGGCCGTGACGCCGGATGGCGTGCGCACCAGGAACAGGGAGTCGCCCCCGACGCCGCAGGCGTTCGGCATCACGACGGCGAGCACGGCGTGCGCCGCGACGGCTGCGTCGACGGCGTTCCCACCGGTCTGGAGGACGGCGAGGGCAGCATCGACAGCCAGTGGATGCCCCGCAGCCACCGCCCCGAGGGGGCCGCTGGACACCGGCGTCACCGCGTTCGCCGCGGGAGCGATCATCGCCTTGCCTCCTTGCCACTGAGCCAGTCAGAGCGACTATAGTAGAAAGTATACGAAGGGAGGGCCTGTGGCGTCCGTGCTCATTGCCGGAGGTGCGACGGGCATCGGGCTGGCCGCGATGCGTGCCTTCCGGGCCCGCGGTGATTCGGTGCTGCTCGCCGACATCGACGAGGTAGCCGCCAAGGCCGCCGCCGCCGAGAATCTGCCCGGCGCGGCGCTCGCTATTTATTGCGACCTGGCTGACCCCTCAGCCCCGGCGCGGGCCGTCGACGCGGCTGTGGCCTTCGGTGACGGGCTCGACGTGGTCTTTTTCAATGCCGGGCTGTTGATCGCGGCACCGTTGGCCGAGTGGACCGTCGACCAGTGGGACCGCACTGCGGCGGTGAACCTGCGCGCACCCTTCCTGCTGGCGCAGGCGGCGGCCCCGCACCTCGCCGCCTCGTCGATCGGCAGCCTGATCTTCACCGCATCCACGGGGGCCTTCCGTGGCCACGCGGGGATGCCGGCATACGCCGCGACGAAGGCGGGCGTGATCAACCTAGTTCGGGCGCTGGCCGACGAACTCTCCCCGACCGGCGTGCGGGTCAACTGCATCTGCCCGGGCTGGATCGACACGCCGTTCAACGACCCGCACTGGAACCACCAGGACGACAAGTCCGCCGCGGTGGACCGGTTAGTCAGCGAGATCCCCATGCGCCGCCAGGGCGAGCCCGAGGACGTGGTCGGTTCGGTGCTGTTCCTCGCCTCGCCTGGCTCCGCCTACATCACCGGGCAGGCCCTGGTGGTAGACGGCGGCTACTCCGCCGTGTGACCGGAAGGGTTCCCATGAGCTTCGACCTGCTGGACAACCGCGCCGCGACGGAAACCATCGACCCGGCTCCCTTCGGGCCACCCGACGCGGCGCCCCGGGAGTTCCACCGACGACTCCCCGGGTACGCCGTAACGCCGCTGCTCGATGCCCCCACCCTGGCGGACCGGCTCGGCGTCGCCCGGGTGCTGGTCAAAGCCGAGACCAGACGGCTCGGGCTCCCGTCCTACAAGATCCTGGGCGCGTCCTGGGCGACCTACCGGGAGGTGCTGGACACCTTCACCTGCGACCCCGGCGGGTGGGCGGACGTTGCCGGCCTGCGCAAGTCTCTCAGCCACCTGGGTCGGCTCACCCTTTCGGCGGCCACCGACGGCAACCACGGCCGGGCCGTTGCACGGATCGCGGCGATGCTGGGCTGGGCAGCGGAAATCTACGTGCCGGCCGGGACTGCGCGGGCCCGCGTCGACGGCATCACCTCGGAGGGGGCGCGGGTGACTGTGGTCGACGGCTCCTACGACGACGCTGTCATCCGGGCCGCCAAAGACGCGTCGGCCACCACGCTGGTCATCTCGGACACCTCGTGGCCCGGCTACGACCGGGTGCCGCGGCGAGTGGTTGAGGGCTACTCGACGGTCTTCTGGGAGATCGAGGAGCAGGTCGCGACGTCGGCGCTGCCGCAGCCGTCGGTGGTCGCGGTGCAGATGGGCGTGGGATCGCTTGCTGCGGCCGCAGTCCTGCACTATCGCACTGGCGACCGGACGCGGCCGCGGATCGTGGGGGTAGAGCCCGAGAAGGCGGCCTGCGTGCTCGCCTCGGTTCGCGCCGGACAGCTGACCGAGGTTGCTGGTCCGCACGAGTCGATCATGGCTGGCCTGAACTGCGGCCTGCCCTCCCCGTTGGCCTTCCCCTTGTTGCGCGCTGGCATGGACACCCTCATTGCGATCGACGACGGGCGGGCCGAGCAGGCGATGCGTGATCTTTACGAGGCCGGGGTGGAGGCTGGCGAGTCCGGCGCGGCCGGGCTGGCCGGTCTCACGGCCGCCGTCGACGAGGGCCACGGTCCGGAGATCGGGCTGGTGCCCGACGCAACCGTGCTGCTGTTGTGCACCGAAGGCGCGACCGATCCCGAGGCGTATCGCGAGATCGTCGGGTCCGTTCCTGCCGGCGCCGCTCCCGGTCCCGCGACCGGCGGGTGACGCCCTCCCACGCTGCGCTCGTATTGGCGGCTGGACTCTGTGCCGGGGCGGTGAATGCCATTGCGGGGGGCGGCACCCTGATAAGTTTTCCGGCCCTGCTCGCGACCGGGCTGTCGCCGGTGACCGCGAACATCACGTCCTCCGTCGGCCTGCTCAGCGGGTACTTGGGCGGCTCGGTGGGCTACCGGAACGAGCTGGCAGGCCAGCGGCAGCGGATCCGCGCCCTCGCCGTGTCGAGCGCGCTCGGCGGCATCTTTGGCGCGCTTCTTCTTCTGTTCACACCGGGCGATGCCTTCGCCGCCGCCGTCCCGTTCCTCATCTTCATCTCCTGCGCGTTGCTCGCCGTACAGCCGCGGCTGGCCCGCGCCGTCGCCGCCCGACGCAGCACCGACACGGAGGGCGGCGACGGAACCGGGTGGCTCGTACGAGCAGGTGTCCTGGTGAGCGCGGTGTACGGCTCGTACTTCGGTGCTGGCCTCGGCGTGCTGCTGCTCGCCGTGTTGGGCATCCTCGTCCACGACCAGATGCAGCGGCTCAATGCGCTCAAGGGGTTGCTGTCGCTGGGCATCAACCTGGTCGGCGTCACCGTCTTCGTTGTCTCCGGCGAGGTCGCCTGGTTCGCCGCGGCGCTCCTCGCCGTGGCGGCCTATGTCGGCGGACTGCTGGGCGTCCGGGTCGCACGAGTGCTGCCGGCCCGGGTGCTGCGTTTCGCCGTCGTAACCCTGGGAGCTGTGGTGGCCACGGTGCTTCTCGTCGCCCACTAACCAACAGGAAACAAATTCGTATACTCTATGCAGTAACCAGATTCCATGGCAGCATCTGTGATGTCGCCCACTTCCGGAGGCTCGAATGCGCACACGCCCCACCACCCGCTCGCTCGCCACGGTTGCCGCTTTGGCTGGCTTCGCCCTCGCGGGCTGCGGGGGCGGCAGCAGCACTCCCGCAAGCGGCGGCGGCCCGGCGCCGGTAAAGTGGGGGAACGCCGAGACCGTCGCCGCCGACCGCGCCGGCGCGGTCAAAGCCGGAGCCGCACCGAGCTCGGTCACCTCGGCCTGCACGGCCGCGAAGTCACCAAAGATCGCGGCGATCAGGAAGGCCGGGACGTTGAACTGGGGCATCGGCATCTCCCCCCCATTCGGCTTCACCGGCACCAGCAGCAAGTGGCAAGGGGTCGAGGCGGAGAACGCCGTCGAACTCGCAGACATCTTGGGAGTCAAGCCCAACATCGTCGCCTACGACTACAGCGTGATGACCACTGCCCTGCAGTCGGACAAGGCGGACATCGTCGGCGCACAGCTCTTCGACACACCCGAGCGCCGACAGGTGATCGACTTCAGCCAGCCGTACTACAAGTCGGGACAGGTCTACTACGTCCTGGAGTCCTCGCCGTACAACACGATCGACGACCTCAACAAGAGCTCGATCAAGTTCGTGTACGGAACCGGCGGGGCACAGGGCGGCCTGGCGAAGAAGTACACCCCGGCGGCTCATTCGCAGGAGGTGGGGTTGCAGGGGCAGCTGATCCCCTACCAGTTCCTCGCGACCAAGCGGGCGGACGCAACGATGGGCGAGGCCGCCGCCTACCCCGTCCTCGTCAAGAAGTTCACCAACCCGCGCGTCGTGGCCATTGGCAAGAACGGCCGGATCACCGCGGACCTACCCGCGCAGGCCGAGACGTTGGACCCGTTCAACGTAGCCTTCGGTCTGCCGAAGGGCGATGCCGGCTGGAAGTCTTGCGTCGACGCCTGGGTGTCCTGGGGAACAGCAAGTGGCGGCCCTCTGGGCGCGCGGGTCGACTACTGGCTGAAGAACCAGGACAAGGCCGCCGGCTGACCTTCCCGGCCGGACGAAGGAGCGCCCGATGGGTTATCAATTCGATTTCAGCTGGGTCGGGGACTACCTGCCGACGTTCTTCCGAGCCTTCCGACTCACCTCGGAGCTGCTCGGGCTGAGCGCGGTCTTCTCGATCGTGCTCGGTCTGACGGCCGGGCAGATGCTGACCTCCCGCCGATGGTGGATCTCACTGCCCGTCCGGCTCTACGTCGACCTCTTCCGGCTGACGCCGATCCTGCTCCAGATCGTGGTCATCTTCTTCCTCCTGCCCAACGTCCTGCACATCCAAATATCCACGCTGCTAAGCGGCGTCATCGCACTCAGCCTGAACTACGGCGCCTTCAATGCCGAGATCTTCCGCGCCGGCATCTTGTCCGTCGATCGAGGTCAGTGGGAAGCCTCGTCAGCGCTGGGTATGACGTGGTTGCAGTCGCTGAGACGCGTGGTGTACCCCCAAGCAGTGCGCCGGATGCTTCCACCACTTGGCAGCATGATGATCGCACTCACGAAGGACACGAGCCTGATCTCCGTCATTGGGGTTGCCGAGTTGTTCAACGTCGCCCAGAGCGTGGGGGCCCAGACTTTCCGCCAGCTCGAGGCATTCTTCGTCATCGCCGCGTTCTACCTGCTGCTGACGCTGCCCCTTGCAGTGGCCGCTGCGTACATGACGCGGCGCATCAACCGGAGCCTCTGAGTACACCGTGACCAGCGACGAGGGCCGTCGACCTCACCATCAGGAGACCCCCATGGCTGAGAACCTCGAGACGCACGGAGACCCTCAAACCGGCGCGGGTGCTCCCAGCCGGGCCTCGGCCGCGATCGACGTCGCCGCACTTCACAAGAGCTTCGGCGACCACGAAGTGCTGTGCGGCATCGACCTGACGGTCGCAGGCGGCGAAGTCCTGGTCCTGGTGGGACCCAGCGGATCCGGTAAGAGCACCCTGCTGCGGTGCCTCAACCTGCTCGAGCGCCCTACGAGCGGAACCGTCCGGGTGTTCGGTCAGGAGATCACCGCGAAGGGTGCACGGCTGAACCGCATCCGGCGCGACATCGGGATGGTCTTCCAGCACTTCAACCTGTTCCCCCACATGTCCGTACTGGACAACGTCGTCGAAGGCCAGCGGACCGTTCTCGGCCGGAGCAAGGACGAGGCGCGACAGATCGCGCATGAGATGCTCCTCAAGGTCGGGCTGCCCGAAAAGGCGCCCGTCCGGCCGTCCCGCCTGTCCGGAGGCCAACAGCAACGGGTGGCCATCGCTCGCGCCCTGGCGATGAACCCCAAGATCATGCTCTTCGACGAGCCTACGTCGGCCCTGGACCCCGAGCTCAAGGGCGAGGTGCTCGACACAATGCTCGGCCTGGCCAACGACGGCATGACCATGATCGTCGTGACACATGAGATGGCCTTCGCGAAGAAGGTAGCGGACCGCGCAATCTTCCTGGACGGAGGAGTCATCGTCGAGGAAGGACAGCCCCGCGAGATGCTCCGGCATCCATCCTCCGACCGGCTGCACCGCTTCCTCAACGTGCTGTTCTGGGGTGAGGAGAATTAGAGGTCGGATCGGCGCCGATCCGGAATCGCATTGGCATTCGCCCGGACAGGCCAGCACGCGATCTGTCTATGGCTTACAGGCTGCGACCGGACGAAAGCAGGGCTGCGGAGCGCCCGCACGCGATCTCAATTCCGATTGATCGGGCGCACCGGCCTGCCTGGGTCAAACGTGTCAACGGCAGCCGAAAACTGACCCCCCTGCCGACAGGGGGTCAGTTTTTTCGTGCCGTCGACAAAACGCACAACCATGTGCTTGGTGCGAGGAGGATGTCGGTGTGCAAGATCAGCATCGACATTGACCTCGGACTTGCCTCGAGCACGAGGAGCCGTCTCGAGTCGGCATGGAAAAGGATCAAGTCGATGGTTATACGTTGCCTGCCGCAGCTTTCAGTGGGATCTCCAGGCCACGACCATCCCTGCCGGGCCACGCAGCCAGCTCGCGTGCCTCGGTCCGAACGATGAGGCGCCACGTCAAGTCGACGTTCGCGGCGGAAGTCCAGCACCCCCGTCGCCGCACTGACCCGAGAATGTGCTTTCGGAGGCAGGCGGCAGCACGGGGCGAAGCCCTGTAGGAGTCGGTCCAGTCGTCTCGGGCGCCGTCAGGCGAGCGAGTCGGCGCGGTCGAAGTCCACTGAAACTTATCCGCGTGAGCTGGACGACGAGCCGGCTGGCGTGAGCGTCCGCGAGGCGCTGGTCGAACCAGTCGTTGCCTACCAACTCCAACTGGTCCGTCCGCGGCATCGATCCGCGCATCGAGCTCGACCAGGGCGGGCCGAGACGTGGTCCAGCCAGTGCAGAATCGCCGACCAGCAGCGCGTGATGTTCGTCGAAGTGCCTGGTCAACGCCTCCGCCAGGTCGGGGATCTTGCGGCGCATCTTCCCAGCCATGGGTCGCTGACGTGACCTACGTCCCGAAGGTCCAGGGCTGGCTCTACGTGGCGGAGCACAGCCGCGCCGAGCAAGGTCGTCCAGTCGCCCAGATGCGGTGGCCACGCACGGCGCTTGCTGCCTGGACCCAGTGGACGTTCACGGGTCAGCGCAGAGCTGGGGCGGGACTCGTTTGGGTTGCGACCCAGAGGTCACGTCGGGAGTGATCGTGATCCCGACGCGTTCGATCCGCCCGTGTCCGGCGAAGTCCTCCTCCGTCTCCGCCCCGCACCGCAGCGATGGCGCAGGCGTTCAACGGCGCGGAGCCCTGCACACATGGCGCCCAGACAGCACGAGGGCCATGATCAACGATCATGGTTCTCGACCTGCACTTATCTGGTAGCGGGGGCAGGATTTGAACCTGCGACCTTTGGGTTATGAGCAGAACGGAACCGGCGTGTCGCGCCGTTCGCTGCTAGCCTCAGGGGAGACGTTTCCGCAGGTCAGGGACGGTTTTTCGTCCGCCAATGGCCGTGGACGTCCGCCAGTTTCTGCCACCGTCTGCCCACATTCTGCCCACATGGGCGATGACCATCGGGAGGCGAGCCCATGGCATGGGTCGTCAAGCGCGAGGACTCCGACGGTGGCGCGCGCTTCCAGGTCCGCTTCCGCGACGTCGACGGCGTCAAGCGCAGCGCCGGGACGTTCGCCTCTCGGCGCGAAGCCGTCAAGTCGGGCCGACGCATCGACGGCAAGGTCGAGGACGGCACCTGGATCAACCCCGTGGCCGG
Organism: Actinomycetales bacterium; assembly: GCA_038210185.1. Taxonomy (GTDB): domain Bacteria; phylum Actinomycetota; class Actinomycetes; order Actinomycetales; family Dermatophilaceae; genus Fodinibacter. The sequence goes on along the minus strand of JBBQWX010000009.1, from coordinate 22,302 downwards.
GCGAATTACCTTCCGCGACTACGTCGAGCAGTCCTGGTGGCCCAGTCGGCACCTCGAGGTCAGCACCCAAGCCGCCTATCGCAGCTACCTGGACCGACACTTCCTGCCGTTCTTCGGCAATCGGCCCATGCGCTCGATCGCGCCCTCGACCGTGCAGGCCTGGGTGACCCAGGCATCCGCCGGCGGGCTGTCACCCCGCAGCCTCACCAAGTACCACGTCATGCTTCACGGGATCTTCAAGAGGGCGGTGCGTGACCGGGTCATCCTGCACAACCCGTGCTCCGACACCGAGCTACCCAAGGTCCCGCCCCGCAAGGTCCGCATCCTGTCCCCGGAGGAGTTCGAACGGCTGCTCACCGAGATCCCCGACCGGTTCCGCGATCTCGTCCTGACCGACATCGAGACGGGAATGCGCTGGGGCGAGCTCGTCGCACTCCGGCCACGGCACATCGACTTCCTCCGCAAGCTCATCGCGATCGAAGACACCGTGGTCGAGGTGTCGAAGAAGAACTCCCCCACCGGGGAACGCATGGTGTTCAAGGCCTACCCCAAAGACAACGAGTTCCGCACGTTGCGAGTGAGCCAGGACCTTCTCGACAGCCTCGCCGCCCGCATCGCCTCGATGGGGCTGGACCGCGACGACCTGCTCTTCCCCTCCACCCAGACCAAAGGCCCGATCCCGCTGTCGCGCAACACCTTCCGTACCAAGTACTGGCTGCCTGCCCTGGAGCGTGCAGGGATCGACTTCCAGGTGCGCGTGCACGACCTCCGCCACGCCCATGCCTCATGGTTGCTTGCGGGAGGCGCCGACCTGAAGACCGTGATGGATCGGCTTGGTCACGCCCAGATCCAGACCACCCAGAAGTACCTGCACTCACTCCCCGACGCCGACGACAAGGCCCTCGCCGCCTTCACCAGAGTCAGGCACCGGACGCAGCCCTGAGTCCAGCCATCCGGACTCGTCTCGTCAGGTCAGGCGGATGTCGGCGTAGATGGCTGCATGATCAGAGGCCGCATCGGTCGCCGTTGTGACCGTGTCGTAGTGCGGCCACAGGCTGCCGTTCTTGCCGCCCCATGCGCCCATCCGGAAGATGCCTCCTCCGGTCACCTTCGCGAATAGCGCGGAGGACAGCAGGATGTAGTCGATGCGGTTCGCCGCGGTACAGGTCCCAAACGTTCCGGGCCGCCCGCCATCGTCGAACCCGGTGTGCTCGCTGACGTCCCGCAGATCCGTTGCGTCCATCAGAGGCGCCAACGGCGCCGAGGACGGGGTGTCGTTGAAGTCGCCGAGCACGACGACGTAACTGACGCCATCCTTCCGGATGCGCCGGTAGATATCCGCCACCCGTTGCGCTTGCCGACGTCTGCGTTCGTTGTTGTCTGCCTGACTGCCGTAGCCCTTGGACTTCAGGTGGTTGAGGAGCACGACCAGCCGGTGCCCCCCGGGCGTGCGGACCTCGTACTCGGGACAATCCCGGCCGAAGATGACTCCCGACCCGTCGATGTCGTCGACATGGGAGCGGACCGTGCCCAGCGGCCAGCCCTCTTTGGTGAGGATGGCCACGTCGATACCTCGGTCATCGTTCCCGTCGATCAGCATCACGTGCGGATACCGGACTGCGGCGCCGTCGCGGAGCTGTGCGTCGGTGAAGTGTTTGAGCACCACGCGGTTCTCAGCCTCGACGACACCAAGGATGTCGGGCGCGAGGTCGTTGATCACGCGTGCGGTGTTCGCGACCGCGGCCTCGGTGACCGGTTCAGTGGTGAGGTCGACCCACCCGACCCAGGCGCCGCGGCCGCCAGCGATGACCTCGACCCCTCCAGAACGCGGGCGCTTCAGTAGGCGCCCTCGAACCTGACGGAGCACCGCCATCTCCGCCGAGTCCGACTTCAACAGGCCCAGAGCCTCCAACAGGACGAGCATGCGCGCCTTGTCCGCCGGGCCGTAGATCGGGTGCCCCAACAGCACGTTCAGCTCCGCGTGCGCCTCGAGGATGGGGCGGCCGGCTGCCCACGTATGCTCATTGAGCGCCTTCGCGCGGGCGAAGAAATTCTCCACATTGAACGAGGTCACGCGCATCGCCAATCCCCTGACCGCCGCGACTGACACGGCTTGACGTCGTCGACGGGGCCCACGTTGCCCCAGTGCTGCCCTCGCGGGAAGCCCGCGCGGGACGAATCCGTCCCGTATGCCGCTAGGCCTCCCGCCCGAGAGGACGAAGCGCCGCCGCCTCGAGCCTGTGGACAACCGCGGTCGGGTGACGCGCCTTCCATCCAGGATGGAACTGTCCGGCCGGCGAGGTCACCCTCGACCATCCCGGCCACGGCCAAGGCAGGTGGGGGAAGGGACGTCGGGAGGCCACCGGCCGGACCTCAGTGACGGCTTGCAGCGTTGCCGGAGCATCTCCGAATGACCCTGAACCATTGTCGCGCATGGGTGTGCCATGGACCAGATTGGGAGACGACACGTAGTGGTCCGGTTTCACCGACCAGGGCGCCCGGGTGATGTCGGGGATCACGACGTGCAACCGGGAGCCGTCGGGCAGCATCGCGTCGCGCAATGGGAAAGACCCGTCACGAGGCCGAACTGGCTGGTCTAGCGGCATAGAACGGCTCCCATCCCGTCGCTTGAACCCGGTAGCCGTGAGTCGCCTGGACAGAGCGACTGAGTGCCACCGCCGCCCGAGGGACGGCGTCGCCCAGGGGACCAGCCCCCGGACGGATGTCGCGCTCGACACGCTTGGACGCATGCGCCGCGGCTCGGTCCTGCGTGGTCGTCCTACGTTACGTAGGAACGTTGGCCGGAGGTCGGCGGAGGTTTCCAGAAGGTCATTGGACAACTGCGCGGAGGTACGCGGTGAGCGTTTGTGGCTCGGTGCTGGTTACCGTCCGCCGAGCCGGTCCAGGTCGGCCTCGCTCATGTACGGACGCAGGCGGCCCAGGAAGTCGGCGGCAAGCTCCTGCCCCTCCTGACCGGCCGACGTGAGCTCGTCTGTTGCGGCGGTCTCAGCGTCCGAGTCGCCGTCGGCAACGGCGTTCCATAGGGAGACGACGGCGGCGAGCTTGCGCTTGTAGTTCTCCACCATGGGTTGCAGCGTCGAGCGAACGCCGGCGTCCTGGATGCCCAAGACCTGCCGTTCGAATCCCTGCACGGCCGAGCGCATGTCGTCGACCTGGCCCCGTGCGGAAGCAACCCACGCTTCCGCGGTCACGTTCGGGTCTTGGTAGTCGGCGACGAGCGGCTGCGCTGCTGCGTTCCACTGGCCGGGGTAGCGACCGAGGTCGGCGAGGACCTTCTGGTCGTGCGCCGACAAGGCCGCTTCGGCGCCTACGGCGGTCTCTTCGGGTGCCGGGCGCCGAGACGTGTTGCTTGTCGTGCTGAGGCTGTTCCCGACATCGACGGCGACGGGCACGCCGACGAAGACAGTGAGCAGGACCAGGGTGATGATCAGGCCCTTGTGGCGGGATGCCCAGCTCCGTTCGTCGACCCAGAGCGGCCATCCGGCCGGCGGTGGGCCCCAGGCGGGGTCAGGTTTCCATCCGGGCTCGGGTGCCCACCCCGCGGGTGCAGCCGGCCACGTCGGTGGCGGGTTGTAGCGCATCGGCATGCTGTCCCCCCGGCGTGCGACGTCCGCGTCGTGGTGCTGACATTACCGGCGAGGTGCGCTGTTGCGTGGGGGTTCGGCGAGGTCGTCAGCAGCTTCGTCGCCTGCATCGCCGAGGCTGCTCGAGACGGCGGCAGCTACTCCGAGCCGGGGACCGCGGTCGTACCCTCGCCGGATGCAGGCTCATCAGCCCGACGCGGCGCGCGTGCTAGAGCTCTGCGACGCGCTGGACGCCTACCGCCCGGCGCGGCAGCAGTTGCTCGCGGTCCTCAACCTGGGCCTGTCGAACCGCGACCCGCTGGCCGAATGGTCTGAGCACATAGTCAACGCCCTCGTCAGCGGGCATCTCGCGCCCAACCGCGTGCAGGCCCACTACGACCTCACCACTCCCGACCAGCTCACCGTGCAGGTTCGCTACCTGGCCAACCCGAGCCAAGCATGGGTAAACGAGCACCACGTCCGATCTCTGCCCGGCGTCGACCGGTACGCCTTGGTCCTGTTCGACGCCTTCACGGTCATCGGCATCGTCATGTTCCCGCCCGACCTGACCCAGATCGGCGCCGCGCTGGGCAAGAAGCACCCCAACCAGCACGACACGTTGCAGTTCACCCGACGTAACTGGTGGACCATCCGGGATGACCCCCGACCGGTCCGCAGCCTCGGCGTCACCGTGTGGCTACCGCCGCTCGCCCCGACGCCTCCACGCGCCTAGGGCCGGCTAGGTCCAATCTCGGGCCGCCCGGTCAGCCACCCAAGTGCCAGGCGCAGCCACTACACGTTCGTCCGCGCGCCCAGGCCGGTCGCCGGTCAGTCGTCGCTCTGCTCCCGATCCTCGTCCAGCGCGAGCAAGAGGAGTGTCAGCAGCGCCTCGGCCGTGTGCAGCAGTGACTCGGCAGTCATCATGTCGCCGCCGCCATGCTTGCCGCGCTGCAACTTCTCGGTCAGCGCTGTCCACGTCCTGGTGAGTTGGTCGTCAACCCTGACGAGCAGCTGGCGGTCTTCCCTCGGAGCTGCACGGGCGACGAACCGGATACGCAGCGCGCGTGTCGGCGTTTTACCGTATTCCCAGACGACGGTCTTCGGGGTCCACAGGTCGTACCAGGCGCGCAGCTTGTCCTCAGGCGAGAGGGCGCGCAGCGTGCGGCTCAACGCCTCTTCGATGCACAGGGAGAGCTTTGGCCACCCGAACGAGGTAGGAGACCCCAGCTCCTCCCAGGCACCGTCGAGTGCCGCGGGCACCGAGGGGTCGAGGCGTCCGAGCCGGTCGCGCAACTGCGCGTACCTGAGGTCCCGCGCGGTCCGAGCGGGGACGAGGAGCCGCTGCTCAGTGAGGGCAAGCCCTTCGTCTCGGCGCGGTACCGAGGGCGGCGCGAGACCGACCTCAGCACCCAGCAGGCCAGCCACCGCGTGCCCACCGAGAGCCTCCGCGATCAGCTCGTCCCGCACTTCGTCCTCGGTGAGCATCACGTCATCGGCCGGTTGCTGCCTCAGCTGCACGTTCCACGCGCGCAGGACAGGAGCCGTGCGACCGCGCAGGACGCTACGACCGGGGTCGACCTCGGCCGCCCAGCGAGTCACGTCTGCGATACCTGCGCTGGTCGCCGTCAGATCGTCCAGGAGACCCTGGACGCTGGCCCGCACCGGTCCGGTGGCCGCGATGGTCCGCAGCATCTGCTCGACAGCGGGCATTCGGAGCTCGACGAGGTCCACCGAGACGACCGAGGTCCGCCACGCGTCGAGTGCAGAGCCTGATGCGAACATCTGCGCGGCGCGCGCGGCGAGCTGTGTCTGCGCGGGGAAGAGGGCCTTGGGTAGCAGCCCATCCATGGCCGCAAGCTGCAGCCCGACGACGCGGTCGGTCCCCAGGCCGGCAGCGAGTCGGTTGACGACGTTCAGGTTAGGGCCCAGCACGGTCGGCCAGTCGATGTCGCGCAGCAGACGCTGCGTCTGGGACCCGGCGATGCTCGCCAACATCCGGTTGATGGATTCCATCTGGGAGCTCAGCCTCAGCGAGGAGGCGTACCGGGCACCGTGGTCCGCGCTCTTGAACATCAGCTGGATGGCCGGGCTCATCAGGTCGACGGCAGGTCGCGGCACCAGGCTGGTGGTCCGGGCCGGACGACGGGCGAGAAGTGGCACGTCTAGACCATCCGCCTCGTCAGGCTCCCCGGGCAGCACCGGCGGCTTCGCGAGCTCGGCGGCGAGCTCAGCCCGCAGCTCCTCGTGCAGGGCTCCGGGCGTCGACGAAGAGCCGGCGTCCTCCTGAGCGGGCGCTGGCGCAACATCTTCGTCAAACTGGTCAGCCTGGTCCTGCACGGTCATCACCTCGTCAGCTCCCATTGTCTCGCACCGTTGCGCCCGATGCTGTTTGGGCCGGGGCGCCATGGGCGCTGAAGCGGTGCCTGGCGCGTGCCCAGGTCCAGTTCATGTCCTAGGTCGGCGGCTCGCTGGCGATGCGGTTTGCGTGACCTGCCGTGCCAGCTCACGACCGAGCCGGTGCTACGTCGGGCTCAGCAGCGCCTCGTCGACCCACTCCTCGACGAGCGCCTAGCGGCAGGCCCACTGCTCGTCTGTGTACACGACCCGGCCCAGCCAGCCCCCCGGCACCCGCCGCCACTCCACCAGCGGGCACCCGGCCGCTTCGTCGCCGACCGGTCCGCCGAGGCCGTGACCCGGCAGTGTCGGGCCGGGCACAAGCCCGCATCGGTATGGCCCGCGGATAGCGCGACCCGTTCGTACATCGGCAATCCGCTACCGCGCCCGCCCATACCGCCCGCCGTCACATCGCCAGGGTCGCAGAACATCGAACTTGTGTTCGGCTCGACGTCATGGTCTGAGCCGAACTGGCCGCCCGTGTCCGCAGATGTCCGTACCGTGACCTGAGACCGGCAGGCGGAGGGAACGCAGTGAGCGCGGGGCAGCGGTACACGGCGAGACGTCGCCAGCAGGTGGAGCGGGCATCCCGGGAGTGGCGTAGCGCCCTCATCAACGTCAGCGGCACCAACCGGCTGCTCTTCTTCAAGCCCACCGCGGCCACCCTCAACCTGGCCGAGGTGCCCGCACCGGCGATGGCTGAGCTCATGGCCGGCAGTGCGGTGCGGCTCGTGAAGCTCTTCCCTGACCCGGCGCGGCACGCCGCGGCCCAGCGGGCCTGCAAGGCGCTGGCCGCCAAGCAGCGTGAGGCCACAGAGGAGTACGGCGTGTCCGTGGCCTTCCTCGCTCTCGGGCTCGCGACCTGGCACCGCAACCCCGACGATGCCATCGCCAAGGAAGCCGAGGTCGAAGGCACCGGCGACGACAGCACGAGCCCGGACGACCCCGCGAAGCCCGGGGCCCGATCCGCTCGGGGGCAGACACCACCGTCGGCGCCGGTGCTGCTGCGGGCACTCGACCTGGCGGTGCGGCCCGGCTCCGACAGCTGGGAGCTCACCCTCACCGGCGAAGTTCAGCTCAACCCGGTCCTGGCCCACGTGCTCGCCTTTCAAGGGGTCGCCCTCGACGAACAGGAAGCGCTCGAGGCGGGCGACGACGACCGCGGCGACCTCACGCCCATCTACGACCACGTCCGCAAGGCGTGCGCCGACGTCGCCGGTTTCGCCATCGACGAGCAGCGGCTGTGCGGGGCGTTCTCCTACCTCAAGCAGCCGATGGTCGCCGACTGTGAGGACATCGAGGCGCTGCTCACCTCCGACCTCGTCGCCGCCCTGGCCGGCGACGAGGACGCCATCGCCGCCATCCGCACCCAGGTCGGCGATGTCACGGACGCCGACCCGGACTACCGACCAGTCGACGCCGAACACCTCGTCCTGGACGCCGACGCGTCACAGAGCTTCGTCGTCAACGCCGCCCTCGCCGGGCGCAACCTCGTCGTCCAGGGACCGCCCGGTACCGGCAAGTCCCAGACCATCGCCAACGTCATCGCCTGTCTGGTCGCCGATGGCAGGCGGGTCCTGTTCGTGGCCCAGAAGCGGGCCGCCATCACCGCGGTCCTCGACCGGCTCGACGCCGTCGGACTCGGCGACCTCACACTCGACCTGTTCGCGGCCAGCGCGTCCCGGCGCTACGTAGCCGACCGATTGCGTGAGGTCCTCGAACGACAGGCCGACGTCGGCAACCCGGTCACCGGCGCGCTGCACCGCACACTGACCACTGCCCGCGACCGGCTGGTCAGCCACCGCAATGGCCTGCACACCCGACAGCACGCGTGGGGCATCACCGTCGCCGACCTGCTCGCGCTGTCCTACGGTCTACCGAAGGACGTCACGCCGCTGCGGCTGTCGGCCGCCATCCTGGACGCCTGGGGTCCGCTCGACCTCGACATGCACGCCGACGCCATCGGCGAGCTCGACAACAAGGGTGGTCTGCAAGCCGACCGGCTGACCCGACCCGGCTGGTCGGTCACCGCGCTGACCACCGCTGACGCGGTCGCCGCCGCCAACCAGGCACTGGTCGCCGCCCGCAGCGTCCACCTGCCGGTCGCCGTGGGCGCCCTCGGCGACCTGGCGCGCGACCTCGGCATCCGCGAGGCGGCCACCCAGGAGGAAGCGCAGCAGCTCGTCGGCACCGCGGAGGAAGCCGCAGACCTCACCGCAGCAGTCCCCGGCGCGCTCGACCCAGCCCTCGACGAGGCTGCCCTGGAACGGCTGCTCGCCGCCACCGACAAGACCTACCGCAAGGCGCAAGGGCCGAAGCTCGGCTGGGGCGAACGACGCCGTGTACGCAAGGACGCCCGCGGGCTGGTCGCCGACGGCACACCTGGCGATGCCGACGTCCACAGGCTCCTGCAGCGAGCCAAGGCGCTTCGTGCGACCTGGTCCAGCCTCGGCGCCGTCGGCGCCGCCCGACCGTCTCCCGCGCTACCGGCGGCCGCCGACGCCTTCAGCTCGCTGGGCGAAGCCCTCACGGTCCTCGCCAGGTCAGTGCAGCACATCGACCTGCACACGACTCCACTCACCGACCTTCCCGGAGTGCTGGGCCAGCTCTACGACGACCAGACCCGTGCCGTGCTTCCGCGGCTGCACGACCTCGATGCTCAGCTGAACGCGGCCGGCTGCGGGCCGCTCCTCACGACCCTGCGCCGCGAAGCCGGCATCGCCAGCGACACGGTCAGCACCGACCCCGTCAGCGCCGCGACGCTGCTCCGCTACGCCGCCATCCACTCCGCCCTCGACCAGGCCCTCACGACCGACCCGTCGCTCGCCGGCGTCACCGGCGAGGACCTCGACCGTGCCGCCGGCGAGTTCCAGACCCGCGACCGCGAGCATCTCGATGCCAACGCCGCCCGAGTCCGTCGCGCCGCCGCGACCCGCCTCGTCCGCGTCCTCGACACGCACGAGGAGCAGCACCTCACGCTCAAGCGTGAGCTGACCCGCAAGCGCAACTACAAGGCGGTGCGGCGACTGTTCGACGAAGCCCCCGACGTGATGACCGCCGTCAAGCCGTGTTGGGCGATGAGCCCGCTGCAGGTGTCCCGGTTGCTGCCGGCCACGGCCTGCTTCGACGTGGTCATCTTCGACGAGGCCAGTCAGGTCAAGCCCGCAGATGCCATCCCGGCCCTGGTGCGCGCCCCGCAGGCCATCGTCGCGGGCGACAGCCGCCAGCTCCCGCCGACCGAGTTCTTCACCAAGGTCCTCGAGGACCAGGCCGGGCCTGACGCGGCCGGCCCCGGGCGGACCGAGCAGGACGCGCTGGCCGCAGAGGCTGCCGCCGAGGACGCGGCTCTCGACGAGGACGCCCCGGCCCCCGAGCCGCCACGCCGGACCGCCGAGACGTACACCCGCGACACCGAGAGCATCCTGTTCGCGTTCGCCCGCGTCCTTGCCGGACAGGAGCGCCGGCTGCTGTGGCACTACCGGTCTCGCGACGAGCGCCTCATCGCCACCTCGAACGCCTACATTTACGACTGGTCCCTCACAACGTTCCCCGCCGCGGACGGCCACGGCTGCCTACGGCACGAAGTGGTCCCGCCGAGCACCGGCATCAAGGGCGGTACCAACAGCCCGGACGACGAGGTTCGCCGCGTCGTCGACCTGGTTCTCGACCACGCGCGGACCAAGCCGACTGAAACCCTCGGCGTCATCACGTTCGGTATCCCGCACACCCGCCGCATCGAGGCCGCGCTCGACGCGGCGTTCGCCGCTGAACCTGACCTCGAGGAGGTCCTCGACGCCGATGACCGCGAGCCGTTCTTCGTCAAGAACATCGAGCGCGTCCAGGGTGACGAGCGCGACGCCATCATCCTGTCCGTCGGCTACGGAAAGAGCGCGGACGGGCAGCTGCGCCTGTTCTGGGGTCCGCTGCTCAAGCCCGGCGGTGAACGGCGGCTGAACGTGGCGATCAGCCGGGCCCGGGCCCGGTTGACCCTGGTTACCAGCTTCGCCGCCGACGACATGCGCGACGACGGACACGATTCCGACGGCTACCGGCTCATGCACCGGTTCGTGCGGTTCGTCGCGACCGGTGAACTCACAGGCGGCAGCGGCAACCGGAACATCTCCCTAAACCCGTTCGAGATGGATGTCCGGGATCGGCTCACCATCGCGGGCATGGATCTCGCTCCGCAGGTCGGTGTCGGGTCCTACCGGCTCGACTTCGCTGTCCGGCACCCTGACCACCCCGGCCGGTACGTCATGGCCATAGAGGCCGATGGCGCCAACTACCACTCGGGGCACATCGCCCGCGAACGTGACCGGCTCCGTCAGCGGCTCCTCGAGGACCGCGGCTGGACCTTCCACCGCATCTGGAGCACCGACTGGTTCAACGACTGCGACCGCGAGGTCGCAACCACCGTCAAGGCCTACCAGGACGCGCTCACCGCGGACGCGGACCTCGACGACGAGGATGACCTCCCGGCTGAGCCCACTCCGACGTGGCACATCGCCGAGGCCCAGCGCACCACGCCCCGACCGCGGCTGGCACGCGGACTGACCATCGACAAGTACGCCCCCGCGGACCTGGTGCGGCTAGTCCGTCATGTCCGCAGCGACGGGGTGCTGCGCACCCGCGAAGAAGAGCTGCTGCTGCTGATGCGGGAGCTGGGGTTCGCGAAGCGCGGCAGGCGCATCGTGGTGGCTCTAAGCGACGCACAAAACGTCGCCGGCTAGTCCATCTGAGATTTCCGCGGCCCTCGCCGCCGGCCCGTACGTCCGTCACCGGGTCCACCACGGGGCCAACCGGTCCAAGTGCGCGCTCACCGCGCGGGCGTACTCATCCTCGTGGACAGCAGCCTGGAGGGGTCGACCAACTCAGATGGGATGATCATGTTGGCGTCCGTGGTGATGGGTTCGGCCTTCCGCCGCGTACATGGCTGTTCCGGCGATGCGGCGTGCCGAGGCGATCAGCTCCGCGGCGGCCGCACCAACCTCAGCGGACTCGGCCGCTGGGAGAAGCCGTCGGTGGTGGCTTCGGCGGCGCGGCAGGACAGCGCGTACGCCGTGTACCGGGCCTGTTCACCTTCGTCCTTCGTGGTCAGGTACGTCACGAGCTTCTGACTTTCAGATGCGCGACCAGCACGTCGATCGCCCCACCGGGCGTCGACGGTGGCGCGCGGTGCGCGGCGGCCCATCGCAAGGTAGGAACCTTGCTGGACGTATCCCATTCGGCTATTCGCCTCGATGAAGGGGGTCGAGAGATCGACCCGGCGTCCGGACGACTTCAGCATCTTCTCAACCAGGTCGCGCACCTCGTCCGCCCCGAGGATGGTCGTGGTCACCTCGTGTACGCCGTGGCGGGCGATGAACGCCTTGGTCGGCTCGTTGACCCAGTTCAACGAACGACTGACGCATAGGTCGCCGGCGCAATGCGTCGATCAATTACGTAAGCCGCCAGTCCCGGCGGCGCCATCCGCCACCTATGAGGGCTTGCGAGTAGCCCACTACTGACGCCGCTCCTGCTGGGCCTGAAGAGTCTGGTTGGCGGCGCCGCTCGGCGATACTTGACACGTGCCCGTCACTGGCCTTGAGCTAATCGACACTTTCGGAGCTGCCGCCGAGGTAGGGAATGCCGCGATCTTCGTCGGCGCAGGACTCTCGCGCAGCGCCGGGTGCCGAACTGGGAAGCGAGTTTCTTGGTTGTGACCGCCCGACTTCTGGAGCGAACCGGTGAGCGCGCGGCCGCTCCACCCGCACTTGGACGCCCAAGCCGCGGTGTCCGACGGGGGCAACCCTCCGGGCAGACCGCCCCTTGAACCCGGACTTCGCTTCTCGCCTTCACGCCGATCCGGGCTCGACTTTGGCTGCCTCCCGCGCCATCTCGTAGACGACCTTGCGTGCCAGGCGGGTGAAGAACTCGGTGGTGTCCGCGTTGGCGAACACCCGGCCGATCAGCTCGGCGTTTGCGTCGTGGCGGGTCAGGACTAGATCCTGGAACTTCCCGTCGAAGACGTAGCCGAAGTTCTCCTCCGAGTTGACCTTGGCCGCGGTGGTGATCTCCTGGTCTGCGGCGGCGTATGTCAAGGCCTGCTGGACCCAGACCTTGTCGGCGTCGGTGAGGATGCCGCCGAGGCGTTCGTTGAGCGCCTCGATGACCGCCTCGATCGGCGCCATCTCTGGCGCGTGCTCCGGGCCACGGCCGCCGCCGGTGAAGCCCTCGACGAGCTGCTCCCCCTCGCCGGCGCCCAGGTTCACGTTGTGCTGGCCGGTCTTGGTGATGCGCAGATGGGTCAGGTCCACCTGGCCGATGTCCACCCCGGCGTCCTCACTACGCGGAAGCCGGGTGAGGAGCGCCTTGCCGTACAGGTAGAGCCGTTCGAGCTCCGGGTCGTGGAACGGTACGACCTGCGCGAGGAAGGCGTAGGCCCGGGTGAAGTCGCGCAGCGCTGTCCGGAACTCCTCGGCCTTGACCCGGTCGTCCTCGAGTCGGGCGACGTAGCGGTCCCGGGCCGGGTTGGTGTGCTGGTACAGCTTCGCGTGGGTGCCGACATCCCCGCCGGTGGCGAGCAGCGCCTCCACGTAGGCGGTCATCTCCGACTCGACGAGCAGGCCGTGGCTCATCACGTCGGTCTGGGCGGTGTAGAGCAGGTTCGGGTCGGTCGGCTCGGCGATCGTGGTCTCGTAGTAGGGCCGGAACGCGTCCTGGATGTCCTCCGCCGCGTTGGCGAAGTCCAGCACGAAGACGTCGTCCTGGGATTTCAACGGGTGGGTGCGGTTCAGCCGGGACAGGGTCTGCACGGCCTTGACGCCTTCGAGCTTCTTGTCCACGTACATGGTCGTCAGGAGCGGCTGGTCGAAGCCGGTCTGGTACTTCTCCGCCACGACCAGGACGTGGTACTCCCGGTCTTGCTCGGCGCCAGGCGTTCCGGCGCCCGGGTCGTCGGCGGCGGTGTAGCCGAACCGGTCCGGCAGAGCAGACTCGGGGATCCCGTTGAGGAAAGCCTCGGTGTACTCCACGCCGCCGTCGCTGACCGTCCCCGAGAACGCGACCAGCGCGCCGAGGCCGGTGTACCCGCGAGCCTGCACGTAGGCCTTGATGGCGTCGTAGGTGCGTACCGCGTGCAGCCGGGACCGGGTGACCACCATGGCCTTGGCCCGGCCCCCAAGCCGCTCGGCGGTGTGCGCCCGGAAGTGCTCGACGATGATCTCGGCCCGCTGGCTCATGTTCGAGGGGTGCAGCGAGGCAAACCGGGCCAGGTGCGCCGCGGCCTTGCGCTTGTCCACGTCCGTGCCGGGCTGAGGGTCGGTCCGGGTGAGCTTGTAGTAGGTGGCGTAGGTGACGTAGTTCATCAGCACGTCGAGGATGAAGCCCTCCTCGATGGCCTGGCGCATCGAGTACACGTGGAACGGGCGCATCGTCACGGTTCCGGCTGGGCTGGTGGCCTTCGTGCCGAACAGCTCGAGGGTTTTCGCCTTGGGGGTCGCGGTGAACGCGAAGAACGACAGGTTCTCGTGCCGGCCGCGGGCCACCGCGGAGGACACCAGCGGGTCCGAGGCGTCATCTGCGTCCTCGGAGACCGCGGCGGCGACCTCGGCGGCCAGCAGGACGGCGTCGCCGTCTGCGGTCAGCTCGGCGTCCGCGCCCTCGGTGAGGACCTGCTTGAGGGCCTTCGCGGTCTCGCCCGTCTGAGACGAGTGCGCCTCGTCCACGATGACGGCGAAGCGTGAACCTGCCAGCTTGCCGACCTGGTCCAGGACGTAGGGGAACTTCTGCAAAGTGGTGATGATGACCTGAGCGGTCTCCCCGGCCAGGGCCGCAGCGAGCTGCGCGGAGCGCTTGTCGATCTTCTCCACGACCCCGACCTTGTGGTCGAACTGGAAGATGGTGTCCTGCAACTGACGGTCCAGCACTCGGCGGTCCGTGATGACGATGACTTTGGAGAACACCTTCTGGTTCACGCCCAGTCCAGCGGAGGCCGCGTCCGGGTCGAGGGCCGACTGTTCGCCCGGGGTATGCAGCGAGGACAGCCGGTGGGCCAGCCAGGCGATCGTGTTGGACTTGCCCGAGCCGGCCGAGTGCTGGACCAGGTAGTTGTGCCCCGCCCCGTGGGTCGCCGCGTGCGCGGCCAGGTGGCGGACGGCGTGCCACTGGTGCAGGCGAGGGAAGATCAGCGGTCGGGAGTGCACCGGGGTCTTCCCGCCGGCAGTGGTCTTCGCGCCTTTCTTCGCGGACATGGCCGGGTCTTCCACGTGGATGAACCGGCGCAGCAGGTCCATCCAGTTGTCCCGGGCCCACACCGACTGCCACAGGTAGGCCGTTCGGTACGACGCGTCCGTGTCCGGGTTGCCCGCCCCGCCCTGATTGCCCGGACCGCCGGTACCCAGGTTGAACGGCAGGAACCTGGTCTTCGCCCCCGCTAGGCGGGTCGTGAGGAACACCAGGTCGGGATCCACCGCGAAGTGGACCAGCGTGCGCTTGGCGAAGAGCAGCTCTCGCGGGTCCCGGTCTTTGCGGTACTGGGTCTTGGCGTGCTCGACGGTCTGCCCAGTGAGCGGGTTCTTCAGTTCGGCCGTGGCGGTCGGGATGCCGTTGACGAACAGCGCCAGGTCGAGCTCGTCGGTCGTCTTGGCCGAGTAGCGCAGCTGCCGGGTGACCGCGAGCCGGTTCGCCGCGTGCAGCGCGACCAAGGCGGGGGTGACGGTGCTCGCCGGGGCGAAGTAGGCGAGCTTGAACTTCACGCCGTGGTCGGTCACCCCGTGCCGGAGCACGTCGAGCGTGCCTCGCTGGTCCAGCTCGGCCGCCACCCGCTGGGCGAACTTCCACTGGGCGACGTCGGGGTCCCCGCCGTGGAAGCCGGCCAGCTTCGCCCAATCCTTGCCCTGGGTGTCGCGGATGAACGCGAACAGCTGGGTGGTGTCCAGGCCGAGCTCCGGCCGGAAGTCCCCCGGGGACCCTCGAAGCCAACCGCCGGCGAGCAGTTCCGCCTCGATCGCGGCCTCGAACTTCTCCTCCACATGTGCGCGAGTCACGACGCCACCCCCCGTGTGGTTGGCATGTCGAGCTGGCCGAGAACGGCGGCTGTCGTGACCGCCTGCCGTCGTTCGCGGAGCAGGACCGCAGATGCGCTCAGCGCCGCGATCGTTCGACGCTGGCCCCCGACCACGGCGTAGATCTCCGATAACGTTTGGTTTTGCGCGTCGATGGCCGGAGCTGGAATGGGTATCCGTCCGACATCAGACATGTTCAGATGGGGGTGCAGCGAGCCTTGCGTGACGTCCTCGATGAATCTGCGCGTGGCCGGAGCCTGCAAGACCCACGTCAAGTACTCGGGCAGGAGGCGCTCCGACGGTTTCACCAGGACTACGCGCTGGCCGATGCAGATCGCGGCTGGATCGTCCCGGCGATAGAGGGCTACCTCACCGACTGGTGCCTCTCGGGTGAGCAGCACGTCCCCTGGCGTCGGACGCCCGCGGCGAGTCCAGAGAGCGTACGAAGTCGGATCCGTCTCGTAGAGCATCTCGCTGCGGATGTGACCTTGTCGCAGCGAGCCGGTGCCGGCCACCCAGTGGCCGCCTTCAGGTACATGGGGCGCGGTCCTATGTTCCGTGTCCACGATTCGAGCCAAGTACCGCAGAGGAGTCACGCTACGTCCGAACCGGCTAAGCACTTCATCGAGAACGAGTTGGGAACGCTCCTCCAGGAGACGAACTTGCGACTCTCTCATCCGGATAAGACCGTCGATACGTCCCAGTTCTGCGTCAAGGAGGGCAGCGATGGCCTGCTGTTGGCGCATCGGCGGGATAGTGACAGGAATAGACCCGAAATCCTCCTTGCTCACTCGGCGGTCGAACGTGGTTTCGGCGCGAATGTAGAGGCGGTACTGATCCATGAACGGCTTGCTGCGAAGTAGGTGGTGCATGTACTTGGGGTGAACTACGTCGTCAAACCGGTACACGCGGTAGTCCGGGCTGACGACACCTCGAATGTCGCTGACGGCGATGCCGCCGCCAATGAGCCACATCGGATTCACGACGAGGTCCCCTGGCTCAACCAGCCAACCTCTCCGTGTCGTCTCGTCAGAGGACCTCTGACGATCCACGTCAACCGTTCGCTTGTAGACGCGACCAGACGACGCTAACGAGAGAGGTTGGGCCAGGCCAGCAGAGTTGCGTCTAGTTCTCAGCCTGGTCACCCAGCGAAGCTCTCGGGTTGGCCATTGCGGTGGCCTGCCGGTGATTGCGGCATCGACTGCCAGCTGCGGCCTCACTTGGTTACCTCGCCGAGCAACTTCTGGATCTCGGCCTCAAGCTGCTTGATCTCGGCGTCAACCTCGCTGAGCGCGCGCTGTGGCTCATACGCGTAAAAGTGCCGCGTGAAAGGAATCTCGTAGCCCGACTTCGTCTTGGTCAGGTCCAACCAGGCGTCGGAGACATGAGGCCTAACAACTCGACCAAAATATGCGTCGATGTCCTCACCGAGCGGCACGTTTTCGGTGAAGCGTAGGTCGGCATCGGCAAGGGGGCGGCCCTTGGCGTCCAACTGCATCTCGCCTTCTGGATCAGCAACGGACGCGGCGTCGAGGACAACCGTCTCAAGCCTGGCTCCTAGAGTGACACCGGCCTGCTCAAGGGCCTCCCCCAGTAGCTTGCGAAACTCGTTCTTCGTCGAACATCTAGTCCCCACCAGAACGCGCAGGGCATCCAGAATCGCCACCCGATCTTGCTCAGCGGCGTGACCGGCATCAAGCGTGTGGTGGGCGGGTGCAGTGGATGGGCGTTCAAGTGCCAAGAATGCCTTCGACGTCCGGACGATCGCGAGGGTGTCATCGGTAACTTCGTACCGTAACCGCAACGGCCGCTCGACCGTGATCCGCTGGTAGCCGAACGCCGTCGTGTCGAACACCTTGACCCGCGCGTGGCCGGGCGCGGCCGGGTCGGCGACGATGGTGAGGGCGTCGGCGTACATCTGGGTCAGCTCGGAGATCTGCTCGGGGGTGATCTCCTTGCGCTTCTCCCCGAGGCTCTTTCGCGTCTTCACGAAGTGCTCGCGGGCGTCGAGCAGCACTACCTTGCCTTTGCGCTCGGCAGGCTTGTGATTGGACAAGATCCAGAAGTAGGTGGAGATGCTGGTGTTGTAGAACAGCTGGTCGGGAAGGGCGACGATGCCTTCAAGCCAGTCGTTCTCCAAGATCCAGCGCCGGATTTCGGACTCGCCGGACCCCGCGCCGCCGCTGAAAAGGGGTGAGCCGTTGAACACGATGGCCAGCCGAGAGCCGCCCTCGGAGACGGGCTTCATCTTGGAGATCATGTGCTGCAAGAACATCAGGGAGCCGTCGTTGATCCGGGGTAGTCCGGCGCCGAACCTCCCGGCGTGGCCGCGCTTGGCCTCGTCCTTGATGAACGTCTCGACCTTCTTCCACTCCACGCCGAACGGTGGGTTGGCCAACGCGTAGTCGAAACGAGCCCCCGGGTGGCCGTCCTGGCTGAATGAGTTGCCGTACACGATGTGGGAAGGGTCCTGGCCCTTCAGCATCATGTCCGAGCGGCAGATGGCGTACGTCTCCCCGTTCAGCTCCTGCCCGAACACCTCGAGGCGGGCGGCGGGGTTGAGCTCCCGAACCCAGTCCTCGGCCACCGAGAGCATGCCGCCCGTCCCGCAGGCAGGGTCGTACAGGGTCTTGACGATGCCCGGGGTAGCCAGCGTGTCGTGCTCGTCGGCGAGGAGCAGGTTGACCATGAGCCGGATAACCTCACGTGGGGTGAAGTGCTCCCCCGCGGTCTCGTTGCTGATTTCCGAGAAGCGGCGGATCAACTCCTCAAAGATGTAGCCCATCTCCAGCTGGGAAATGTTGTCCGGGTGCAGATCGATGTCGGCGAACTTGGCGACCACCTGGTACAGCAGTCCGGCTTCGTCCAGTCGGGTGATCTGGGCGTCGAAGCCGTACTTCTCGAGCACGTCAACGGCGCCGGCGGAAAAGGCGTCGATGTAGGTGCGCAGGTTCGTCGCGAGATTTTCCGGGTCGGCGAGCAGACCCGGGAAATTCAGTGGCGAGGTGTTAAAGAACCGCTGTTGGGAGGCGCGGATCAGGATCGGGTCGAGGTTTCCGATCTTGCCGGCGTACTGGGTGTGGGCGGCGAGCACGTCGGCCTTGGTGGGCTCAAGGACGCAGTCGAGCCGGCGCAGCACGGTCAGCGGCAGGACGACCTTGCCGTACTCAGACTGCTTGTAGTCGCCTCGGAGCAGGTCGGCCACCGACCAGATGAAACCGACCATGTCCTTGAGCCCGTTCACGCCACCATCCCGCTCGAGCGACTGTCACCGATAGGTCCGGACACCGGCGTATCCCCGCCGGTGTCCGGAATGCATCGTGACAGTCTGGCGCGTTGGGCGGACACAAGGGGATAGATCATCCAAACCCGCCCGGGAGCGGGATCGGCCGCCATCGGTGGCACCGAGGACCGATCTGTCAGCATCTCATCAGGAGCCGCTTCGCACCGTTGGCCGACGTAGAAGCGGTCCCGTCTACGCGCATGGAACAGGCGCTTGAACAAGGGTCGGCGGGCCAGTCCGACCCGATGGGGTGACCTCATTCGCGATCAAGATCATCGTCGGCACTCGTCTGGCACCCGAGGGAATTTGTTTGCCGCTACCCCTCGGCTCGACAGGTTCGCTGGCGCCTAGGGGTGTATGAGGAACAGCGAACGCACGGGTGACGCGGCGAGGTTGCGGTCATGGTCGGCGTTGTGGCGGGGCCGGCTGTGATGTCGATCCACCGGCTCTCCGCGGGGGCCGGCTACCAGTACCTGCTGCGGCACACCGCGACTGGTGACGTCGGGCGGCTGGCCGGCAGCCCGCTGACCGCGTACTACACCGCCAGCGGCTACCCGCCGGGTCGGTGGCTCGGGGGCGGCCTGGCCGGGCTGGGCGTCACGACAGGTGGTGATCTGCAGGCGGGGCAGGTCGAGGCACCCGCCCGGACGCAGCCCTCGGCACGCGAGGACGGAGGCGCCGCTGGCGATCCGGCCGGTGCCGCCGCGGGCGGTGTGGCAAGCGTTCTGGCAAGCGTGTCGGGAGGCTTGGCAAGCGGGTCGGTGGTGTCCGAGGAGCAGATGGGCCGCCTGTTCGGGCGGGGTGAGGACCCGCTCACCGGTGACCGGCTCGGGGCCCGTTACGTCGTGCACCGCAGCACCGAGGCGCGGGTCGCCGACCGGGTGGCCCGCCTCGCGGACGACCTGCCCGAGGCGGACCGGGCTGCTGCGGTGGCCGGGATCGAGGCGGCGGAGCGGCGGCGGGGTACCCCGTCGGCGGTGGCCGGGTTCGATTTGACGTTCACGATGCCGAAGTCGGCGAGCGTGCTGTGGGCGCTGGCTGCGCCCGGCCTGCAGGCCCGGATCGCCCGGGCGCACCGGGACACCGTGGCGGAGGTGGTCGCGGTGCTGGAGCGGGATGCGCTGTTCACCCGCACCGGGCACGGTGGTGTCGCCCAGATCGGCACCCGAGGCGCGATCGCCACCTGTTTCGACCATTGGGACACCCGCTCCGGGGACCCCAACCTGCACACCCATGTGGTGCTGGCCAACAGGGTGCAGGGCCCGGACGGGGTGTGGCGGTCGGTGGACTCCCGCGCCCTGCACCACGCCGCGGTCGCGTTCTCCGAGCTGTACGACACGTTGCTCGCCGACCGGCTCGCCCAGGTCGCCGGTGTCAGCTGGGGGTGGCGGTCCCGCGGGTCGCGGCGTACCCCGGCGTTCGAGATCGACGGCGTGGACGACACGCTGCTGGCGGAGTTCTCCACCCGGTCGGTTCACATCGAGACCCGCACCCGGGCGCTGGTCACCGCCTTCCGGGACCGCACCGGGCGCGCCCCGGACCGGGCCGAGGTGCTCCGTTTGCGCCAGCAGGCCACCCTTCAGACCAGGCCGGAGAAGACGCTGCGACCGCTCGCGGAGCTGATCGCCGGCTGGCGACGCCGCGCCGAGGCCCTCACCTCGCGCGAAGCCCTGGTGGGCTGCGCAGCGGGAGGTCGCCCCCGGCTGCTCGCCGCTGACGAGGTGAGCGACGAGCAGCTGACCGTCCTGGCCGGGGTCACTTTGGCCGGGTTGCAGGACCGCCGGTCGACCTGGAACGAGTGGAACCTGCGCGCCGAGGCGGCCCGCGCCACCCGGGGCCTGCGGATGGCCAGCACCGGCGACCGGCTCGCGCTGCTCGACCAGGTCACCGGCCGGGTCCTGGACCGGCACTGCGTCCGGCTGGACCCGCCCGCGCTGTTCAGGGTCCCGGCCCAGTGGCAGCGACCCGACGGCGCCAGCGCGTTCACCCGCCAGCGCGAGACCTCCTACACCTCCCCCGCCATCCTGCACGCCGAGACCCGGCTACTCGCCGCCGCCACCGACACCGCCGGACCCCGGGCCGGAACCGCCGCAGCGGAACAGGCCGCGCAGGCGGTGCACGCCGACCAGGCGGCCGCCGTGGTCGCCGTGGCCACCTCCGGGCGCCGCCTGGACGTGCTGGTCGGGCCGGCCGGAGCCGGGAAGACCCGCACCCTGCGGGCGGTGCGCGCCGCCTGGGAAGCCGAGCACGGGCCGGCATCGGTGATCGGGCTGGCGCCCTCCGCTACCGCCGCCGCCGAGCTGACCGCGGCGGTCGGGATCGCGTGTGAGACCACCGCGAAATGGCAACACGAGACCACCGCCCCCACCAGCGGCCCCACAACCAGCGACCGGAATGCGGACCGGTACGGTGCCGAGCGACACGACCGCTGGCGGCTGCGCCCGGGGCAGCTGGTGATCGTGGATGAGGCCTCGTTGGCCGGCACCCTCACTCTGGACCAGCTCGCCGCTCAGGCCGGCGCGGCCGGCGCGAAGGTGCTGCTGGTCGGGGACCACCACCAGCTCTCTGCGGTCAACGCCGGGGGCGCGTTCGGACTGCTGGCCCGCGACACCGGCGCCGCCGAGCTCAGCCTGCTGTGGCGGTTCACCCACCGCTGGGAAGCCCACGCCAGCCGTGCCCTGCGCCAGGGAGACCGGCGCGCGCTGGACACCTACACCGCGCACGGCCGGCTCGCGGAGGGGCCCGCGGAGGCGATCCTCGAAGAGGCCTACCGGGCCTGGCAACAGGCCCTTGCCGGCGGCACGCGGGCGGTGCTCATCGCGGCCGACAACTCCACCGTCGCCGCACTCAACGCCCGCGCCCAAACCGACCGCATCGCCACCGGGCAGGTCACCATACCCGCCACAATCCCGGGCGGCACGGCCCCTGGTGGTGTCGTCGCGCTGCACGACGGCAGCCACGCCGCGGTCGGGGACCGGGTCCTGACCCGTCGTAACGACCGCCGGCTTCAGACCAGCCGGGGGTCCTGGGTCCGCAACGGCGACCTGTGGACCGTGGCGCGCATCCACCCCGACGGCTCCCTCACCGTCCGCCGTCCCAAAGCCGCCGGGGCCGCTGGGGGCGCCGCGCTCGCCGACTCGTCGACCGACAGCAGACTGGACGCGGCCCGGCTGCCGGCGGCCTACGTCGGCGAGCACGTCGAGCTCGGCTACGCCACCACCGTGCACCGCGCCCAGGGCATCACCGCCGACACTGCGTTCGTCCTCGTCCGCCCCGGCATGTCGCGGGAGGCTCTCTACGTCGCGCTTACCCGCGGACGCACCGCCAACTACGCCTACGTCGCCACCGACCTGCCCGACCCGGATCATGCCGACCAGCAGTACCCATCCGGCCCCGACATGGGCCCCCGCACCGGCCGGCAGGTCCTCGACGGGGTGCTCGCCCGCAGCGACGCCGAGCCCTCCGCGACCGAGACGCTCCGCGACCGTTTCGACGCCGCGACCAGCCTGGCCACTCTTGTCCCTGTCCACGAAACGCTGGTGCAGGCAGCCGCCCGCACCCGCTGGACTCGCGTCCTGGAGCGTGCCGTGGTCGACGCCGCCGCCCTCGAGCGGATCACCGACTCCCCCGCCTTCGGGGCTCTCGTCGCCGCCCTGGCCTCGGGGGAACGGGACGGGCACGACATGACCGCCACCCTCACCCATGCCGCCACCACGCTGAGCGATCCGGGCACCGCGGACGGCAGCGACCCGGCGACCCTGCTGCACGGGCGGATCACCCACTGGCTCGAGCAGAACGAGCCGGTTCAAGAGGGACGGCTGATCGGCGGCCTCGTGCCGGCGGCCGGCGCCGTGGGTGACACCGAGCTGGCCGGCACGCTACGCGAGATCGAACACCTGATGGGCACCCGGATCCGCGCGCTCGTCACCACCGTTGTGCGCAAGCCGCCGGACTGGGCGCTGCCCCTCGGGCCCCCACCCCGAGACCCCACGGACCG
>JBBQWX010000008.1:0-58131 GCA_038210185.1 Actinomycetales bacterium | reverse complement strand
CACCGACCACGCCCGACCCTGGCCTTCCGGCCAGACCACACCGACCAATCTCGGCGGGCTCTGCCGGCGACACCACCGGCTCAAGCAGCGCCGCCGCTGGGTCTACCAGCTCGACCCCGACGGCACCGTCTCGTGGACCTCGCCCAGGGGCAAGCGGCGGATGACCTATCCCCAGCTCGCCTACTGGCCACCACTGGATGCCGTGCCGCCCGAGCCAGTTGCCGCGATCACGCCTGCCAGCGAACCCACCCCAGAGGAACCGCCACCCTTCTAGGCGTCCCCAACCGCGAGGCGGGCGGCACATAGTTTGGGTTGCCGACTTGGGTGCGCCCCGTCCAACGGCCAACCAGGGCAGCCAGCGGCGTTACTGGCTGAGCCGGGTCACTCCCACTCGATGGTGCCCGGCGGCTTGCTCGTCACGTCGAGCACCACCCGGTTGACCTCGCGCACCTCGTTGGTGATGCGGGTCGAGATCTTCGCCAGCACGTCATACGGAACCCGCGTCCAGTCTGCGGTCATCGCGTCCTCCGACGACACCGGGCGCAGCACCACCGGGTGGCCGTAGGTGCGGCCGTCGCCCTGCACCCCGACCGAGCGCACGTCGCCGAGCAGCACCACCGGGCACTGCCAGATCTCGCGGTCCAGCCCGGCCGCCGTCAGCTCCTCGCGGGCGATGAGGTCGGCGGCGCGCAGCACGTCGAGGCGCTCGGCGGTCACCTCACCGACGATGCGGATGCCGAGCCCCGGGCCGGGGAACGGCTGGCGCCAGACGATCGCCTCGGGCACGCCGAGCTCGAGACCGACCTGGCGCACCTCGTCCTTGAAGAGCAGCCGCAGCGGCTCGACCAGCTTGAACTGCAGGTCGTCGGGCAGCCCGCCGACGTTGTGGTGCGACTTGATGTTGGCGGTGCCGGTGCCGCCGCCCGACTCGACCACGTCGGGATACAAGGTGCCCTGCACCAGGAACTCGACCGGGTGGTCCGAGTCCTCGGCGTGCGAGCCGACCACGTCGCGCGCGGCCTGCTCGAAGACCCGGATGAACTCGCGGCCGATGATCTTGCGCTTCTCCTCGGGGTCCGACACCCCGGCCAGTGCCGACAGGAACCGCTCGCGCGCGTCGACGACGAGCAGGTCGACCCCCGTGGCCGCGACGAAGTCCTTCTCGACCTGCTCCGCCTCACCCGATCGCAGCAGCCCGTGGTCGACGAACACGCAGGTCAGCTGGTCACCGACGGCCTTCTGCACCAACGCTGCAGCCACCGACGAGTCGACACCACCGGACAGGCCGCAGATGACGCGGGCCTCACCGACCTGGGCCCGCACCGAAGCGACCAGGTCGTCGACGACGTTCGCCGCGGTCCACTCCCCCGACAGACCGGCCCCGCGGAGCAGGAAGTTCTCGAGCACCCGCTGGCCGAACGTCGAGTGCAGCACCTCCGGGTGCCACTGCACGCCGTAGAGCCTGCGCTCGTCGTCCTCGAAGCCGGCCACCGGCGCCCCCGAGGTCGTGGCGGTGACCGACATCCCGGCCGGTGCCTGCGATACCGAGTCGCCGTGGCTCATCCACACCGACTGGTCGGTGGGCTGCCCGTTGAACAGCGTCGACGTGGTGTCGAGGATGTTCACCGGCGTCGCGCCGAACTCGGACAGCCCGGTCTTCTCGACGGTGCCGCCGAGCGCCCGCGCCATCGCCTGGAAGCCGTAGCACATGCCGAACACCGGAACCCCGGCCTCGAGCAGCGCCGGGTCGAGAGAGGGGGCACCCTCCTCGTAGACCGACGACGGCCCGCCGGACAGGATGATCGCCGCCGGCTCCTTGGCGAGCATCTCGGCCACCGGCATCGAGTGGGGCACGACCTCGCTGAAGCACGAGGCCTCGCGCACCCGCCGCGCGATGAGCTGGGCGTACTGGGCACCGAAGTCGACGACGAGCACGGGCCGGTCGGCGAGGTGCACCGGCTCGCCACCCTCGACGACCACGTGATCGGGGTCGTCGTGGTGGGGCATGGCGGGGTCCGTGCGGGGGGCGTCGCTCACGCGGCCAAGGCTATAGGCGCGCCGCGGCGAGGCCGCCCTCGACCTCACGGGCGACCCGGCGCTCGACCCAGAACGACAGGAACGGCACGCAGCCGGCGAGCATGACCAGCACCATCTTCGGCAGCGTCCACCCGACCTTGAAGCCGAGCAGCGCCGTGGCCACGAGGTAGACCATGTAGATGAACCCGTGCGGCTGCGGCCACCACGACAGCGGGTTGTCCGCGCCCTTCAGCCCGAAGCCGTAGGACAGCACGATCTCGGCCACGAGCACGAGCAGGCCGACCCCGACGATGAACGCCATCACCTTGAAGAACGTCAGCCTGGGCCGGATGCCGTCGACGTCCTCCGCGCGCAGCGCGGGCGACGTGGGTTCAGAGGTCGCCGGGTTCGAGGCGGCCGGGGTGGTGGGCTCAGGCGTCGTCACGCGCACCATTGTCCCCCGCGGCGACCGGCTCCTTGTCATCGGGCTCGGCGGGATCCCGCTCGGCGGGCTCGTCGGATTCATCGGGCTCCGCAGCGCTCACCGCGAGCGCCTCCGCCCGCGCCCGGCGGGTCTCGTCGCGCACCATCCGCGCCCACATCCACAGCGTGAACGCCGCGAAGATCCACCACTGCACGGCATACGCCGCGTTGCGCCACTGCACACCCGTGTCCCCCACGGGCGTGGGCACCAACGTCGGGCCGGATGCCGGTGCCGGGCTCTGCGACTCGAGGAACCCGAACGCGTTGTACAGCTCTCCGGGCCAGGCGTTGACCAGCACCGACAGGTCGACCGAGCCGATCTGGCCCGGCGGCACCGGGTCGGGCGACGGCGACTCCCCCGGCGCCAGACCGCCGCGGATCGTCAACGTGCCCTCGGGCGGGGGCTCGGCCGACGCGGCATCCGGCACGAAGCCCCGCACCACGGGCAGGGTGGCGCCGCCGCGGTCGAGCACGAACGGGGTGAGCACCCACAGCCCCGGCCGACCCTCGAGCCGGCGCCCGGGCACCAGAAGCTGCCCCTCGGCGGCGTAGTGGCCGGTGGCGATGAACGGCCGCGACGACAGGTCGCCCCGGAACGGCGCATGCGGCTGCAGGAGGGTCGTCAGCTCGGCGGGGGTCTGCGAGCGCGCCTGCTCGACCGCCTCACGGTGGGCGGTGCTCTCGGCGACGCCGAGCTGCCACCGGCCGAGCCAGACGAACGTGGCGCAGAGCACCAGCGCGAGCCCGAGCAGGCCGAGGAACCTCGGCGTCAGGGCGGTCCGCAGCACGCTTCGAGGTTACGTCACCTCGCGGCGGGGGCCAGTGCCTGTCTGGTGTGCAGCGGTCCTCCCCACGGCGCCACGCCCACCGCTACTGTCGGCGCAGGCCCCGGCCCGGGCAGCGCCGGGGGCGGTCCCGCGGAAGGAGCGGTCGAGATGGCAGGGTTCCTCGGACGACGACGCGAGCACGACGACAACGTGCCGCCGGGCCAGTACGTCACGCACGACTTCCCGGTGCTGACGGCCGGCCCGACCGAGGTGGTGCCCACCGACCGGTGGCAGCTGACCATCACCGACGGCACGGCGACCGGCACGTTCGACTGGCGCGGGCTGCACGCGTTCGGCCTGCAGCCGCTGACCACCGACATCCACTGCGTCACGCACTGGTCGAAGCTCGGCACCTCGTGGCGCGGCGTGCCGGTGTCGACCCTGTTCGAGGCGGTCGGCGTCGACGACCTGCCCTACGCCCTGGTCACCAGCTACGGCGGCTACACCACCAACCTGCCGGTCGAGGACCTCGTCGACCGCGGCGCGATGGTGGCGGTCCAGTTCGAGGGTGAGCCGCTGCGCGCCGAGCACGGCGGGCCGGCCCGGCTGCTCGTGCCCCACCTCTACCTGTGGAAGAGCGCGAAGTGGGTCACCCGCATCGAGCTGCTCGAGCACGACCACCCGGGGTTCTGGGAGGTCGCCGGCTACCACAACTACGGCGACCCGTTCCGCGAGCAGCGCTACCACGGCGACTGACCGGTGACCGAGCCACCCGGCATCCTTGCCGCCCCGGCCACGTCGCCCCGGGTGGCTCCGCTGGCGCACCTCGCCTGGCGCGAGGCGTCGGTCGCGGCCATCGTCGAGGAGACCACCGACGCCCACAGCCTCGTGCTCGACGTGCCCGGCTGGCCGGGCCACGTGGCCGGGCAGCACGTCGACGTGCGGCTCACGGCGCCCGACGGCTACCAGGCCACCCGCAGCTACTCGCTGTCGTCCGGGCCGGGCGAGCCGCCCACCATCACCGTGCAGGAGGTGCCCGACGGCGAGGTCTCGACCTACCTCGTGCGCGACCTCACGGTCGGCGACACCATCGGCCTGCGGGGGCCGATCGGGGGCTACTTCGTCTGGGCCGGGCAGCACCGCCCGCTACTGCTGGTCGGCGGCGGGTCGGGGCTGGCCCCGCTGCGAGCCATCTGGCGCGCAGCCGACCCCTCCGCCCAGACCGTGGTGCTCGCCTCGGTGACCACGCCCGGCCGCCTGCTGTTCGCCGCCGAGCTCGCCGACCGCGTGCGGGCCGGCACGCTCACCGCCACCGTCCACATCTCGCGCGGCGACGTGCCCGCGGATGCCGTGCGCACGGCGACGCCGCTCGAGGCGGTGACGCTCCGGCTGGGGCGCGTCGACACGGCATCCGTGCTGGCAGCGGTCGATGCCTGCGGTGGCACCGACGCCGACCCTGCCGTCTTCGTCTGCGGCCCCACCTCGTTCGTGGAGGCCGTCGTCGGGCTGCTCGCTGACGCGGGCCTCGACCCCCGCACCGTGCGGGCCGAGCGGTTCGGCTGACGCCGTGCCGACTACGTTCCAGCACAGCGGCATCCATCCACCCAACTCGCCAACGAGAGGCCACCCGATGAATGACCACGTCGACGGGAACGCCGTGATCGGCGCACTCTCCCTGGCCCTCGGCACCGACGTCGCGCAGGGGTCGCTCGAGTGCGCTGGGTGCGGCGACACCCACGAGATCGCGCGCACCCACGTCTACCTCCGCTGCCCCGGCATGGTGCTGCGCTGCCCCGGCTGCGGAGCCGTGGAGGTCGTCATCGTCGAGATCCGGCACCGGCTCACCGCCACGCTGAGCGGCGTCGCGGCCCTGCGCACCCGCCCGGCCGCCGCACCCGCACCCGCACCCGCACCCGCGTGACCGAGGCGGACGAGCCGCAGGTGGTCACCGCGATCAGCATCGCGCTCGCCACGAGGCTGCCGATGCGCGACGTCGAGCGGGTGCACGCCGAGGCCGGCGCCGGGCTGGTGGGCGACCGATATCACGGCAGCCGGCACCGGCACGTCTCGGTGCAGTCGGCCACCGAGCTGGCCGAGAGTGCCGAGGTGCTCGGCGCGCCCGTGCCCCACGACCGCACCCGGCGCAACCTCACGCTGAGCCATGGCGGCGTCGCGAAGCGTCCCGGCACGCGGGTGCGGGTCGGTGGGGCGCTGCTCGAGGTCGTCCGGCCGGCGCCGCCCTGCCGCATCATGGACGACGCCGTCGGGCCCGGGGCGGCGCGGGCCATGCACGACCGGGGCGGCTCCATCCTGCGGGTGCTCGAGTCCGGCGACATCGCGGTCGGCGACGTCTGGCAGGAGCTTCCCCCCGACCCGCCAGCCTGATCAAACCACTGGCAGCTGCGGGAAACTCGTTCGCTTGCAGGCACCTCCGGCGCTTAGCGTGGAGGACTGATGTCGCACGACTACTGGCCCTACGCGATCGACGCGGACGCGGCCCCACCGGTGGACGCCGACCGCTACCTCGGGTGGCTGGCTCGGCGCCAGTGGCGAACCATCCTCGGGGGGGTCCTGTTCGGCGTGCCGTGGATGTTGTCCATCGCCCTGGTGCCCGCGGCGATCGGCAAGGCCATCGACGGCCTCGTCGCCCATGACCCGCAGGCGCTGCTGGTGTGGTCCGCCGCGATCATGGGACTGGGTCTGCTGAGCGCCGTCACGTCGAACGGCCGGCACTGGTTCGCGGTGCGCAACTGGCTCATCGCGTCGTTCCGCACCGCCGTGGTCACCGAGCGCGCGGTCCGCCGGGCCGGCCCCGCCCTCACCCGGCGGATGCCGGCCGGCGAGGTCGTCACCAGCTTCGCCAGCGACTTCTGGCGGATCGGCAACGCCTACGACGTCATCGCGCGGATGGCCGGCGCCATCGTCAGCTTCCTTGTCGTGTCGGCCATCCTGCTGCGCGGCTCGGTGCTGCTCGGGGTCATCATGCTGGTCGGCGGCCCCGTGCTGCTCGCGTCGCTCACGCTCGTGATGCGCCCACTGCAGAAGCGGCAGGCGGCTCAGCGGCAGGAGGCCGGGCTGCTCACCTCGCTCGGCGCCGACACCGTCGCCGGGCTGCGCGTGCTGCGCGGCATCGGCGGCGAGGACACTTTCCTCGCCCGCTACGCCGCCCAGTCCGGTCGGGTGCGGGCCGCTGGGGTGCGGCTGTCCGGCATCCAGGCCACGCTCGACGCGGCCCAGGTGCTGCTGCCCGGCATCTTCGTCGTCATCGTCACCGGCGTGGGCGCGCACCTTGCGGTCGCCGGCGAGATCAGCCCCGGCCAGCTGGTGGCGTTCTACGGCTACACCGCCTTCCTCACCATGCCGCTGCGCACGGCGACCGAGTTCGTCGACAAGATGATCCGGGCCCGGGTGGCCGCCCGCCGGGTCGTCGTGCTCCTGGGCGTCGAGCCCGACCACGCCACCACCGAGACCGGCGCGACCCTCAACGGCCACGTCGTCGACGGCGGGGCGGCGCTCGTCGACCCGGTCACCGGCGTCGTCATCGAGCCCGGCCGCGTGACAGCCCTGGTCAGCGCCCGCCCCGAGGAGACCTCCGAGCTGGCCCATCGGCTGGGCCGCACCCGGCCCGGCCGGCACGGGGTGCGCTGGGGCTCGGTGCCGCTCGACGACCTGCCCGTGGATGCCGTGCGCGCCCGGGTGGTGGTGTCCGAGGCGGACCCGCACCTGTTCAGCGGTCCGGTGCGCGAGGCCCTGGGCGGGGCCAGCGACGAGGAGCGCCACGCCGCCGTGTGGGTCACCAGTGCCTCCGACGCCCTCGACGCGCTCGAGCACGGCATGGACGGCGAGCTCGAGGAGCGCGGCCGTGCCCTCTCGGGCGGGCAGCGCCAGCGGGTGGCCCTGGCCCGCGCACTGCTGCGCGACCCCGAGGTGCTCGTGCTGATCGAGCCGACCAGCGCCGTCGACGCCCACACCGAGGCGCGGATCGCCGAGCGGCTGGTGGCCCACCGCGCGGGCCGCACCACGGTGCTCGTCACCGCGAGCCCGCTGCTGCTCGACCGCGCCGACACCGTCGTGCTCCTCGACAACGGCCGGGTGGTCGCCACCGGGCGCCATCACGACCTGCTGCGCTCGCAGCCGGCCTACCGCGACATCGTGCTGCGAGGTGGTGAGTGATGTCTCCGCTGCTCGGACGCACCGACCACGCCGCCCGCACCCTGCCGATCGCCTCGAGCGCCACGGTGCGCGCCCACACCGCGGTGCTGCTGCGCGACCACCGCGGGCCGCTCTCGAAGGTGCTCGGCTGGCACGTGGTCGCCGCACTGGTCGCCCTGGTCGGGCCGTGGGTCATCGGCCAGGTCGTGCAGGAGGTGACCACCGGCGAGCGCAGCCTGGGCCGCATCGACCGGCTGATCGCCCTGCTCGTCGCCGCGATCCTGGTGCAGACCCTGCTGACCTGGGTGGCCCGGCGTGCCTCGTTCGTGCTGTCCGAGCGGATCTTCGCCCGGCTGCGCGAGGACTTCATCACCTCCTCGGTGCGGCTGCCCCTCTCGGTCGTGGAACGGGCCGGCACCGGCGACCTCGTGGCGCGCACGACCAACGACGTGGAGTCGCTCGCGCACATCATCCGCTTCGGCATCCCGGCGATCGTCGTCGCGGTGACCACGGTGGTCGCGACGACGATTGCGGCCTTCCTCATCTCGCCGCTGGCCGCGATCTCGCTGTTCGCCGCGGCGCTGGTGCACGTGCCGAGCTCGCGCTGGTATCTCAAGCGCGCCGGTGACGGCTACCTCTGGGAGCACGCCTCCTACGCCCGGCTGAACGGCGTCGCCTCCGAGACCATCGAGGGTGCGCAGACGATGGACGCCCTCGGCCTGCAGGAGGCGCGCGGGCGGCACTTCCAGGACGCGCTCGACGAGTGCGGCGACGCGGAGCGCTACACGCTGGGTCTGCGGCTGCGCTGGTTCCCGTGGCTCGAGATCGGCTTCTTCCTGCCCATCGCCACCGCCGTGCTGTGGGGCGGGTGGCTGGCCTGGAACGGCCACATCACGATCGCCGCCGCCACGGCCGTCACCCTCTACGTGCAGCAGCTGCTCGACCCGCTCGGTGACCTCATCTCGTGGCTCGACGAGATCCAGTTCGCCGCAACGTCGTTGGCGCGCATCCTCGGCGTCTCCGAGGTGCCGCCCGACCGGGTGGCCACCGGCGCGGAGCCCGAGGGCGAGCAGGTCGACGTCGACGACGTGCGCTACTCCTACCGCGCCGGCCGCGACGTGCTGCACGGCGTCTCGCTCGGGCTGGTGCCCGGCGAACGGCTCGCCATCGTCGGGCCGTCGGGGGCCGGCAAGTCGACCCTGGGCCGCCTGATGGCGGGCATCGACGGCCCCCGCACCGGGCGGGTGACCGGTGGCGGTGTGCCCCTGGTCGACCTCGCCCTGCCCGTGCTGCGCGGCGAGGGTGACCGGTGGCGGTGTGCCCCTGGTCGACCTCGCCCTGCCCGTGCTGCGCGGCGAGGTGGCCCTGGTGACCCAGGAGCACCACGTGTTCGTCGGCACCCTCGCCGAGAACCTCCGCCTCCCCCGGCCCGAGGCCACCGATGCCGAGCTGCGCGAGGCCCTGGCCGCCGTCGACGCCCTGGAGTGGGCGCAGGCGCTGCCCGACGGCCTCGACACGACGGTCGGCTCCGGCGGTCACGCCCTCACCGAGGCGCAGGCGCAGCAGCTGGCCCTGGCCCGCCTGGTGCTCGCCGACCCGCACACCCTGGTGCTCGACGAGGCCACCGCGCTGCTCGACCCGCGGGCCGCGCGGCACCTGGAGCGCTCGCTGGCCGCGGTCGTCGACGGGCGCACGGTCGTCGCGATTGCGCACCGGCTGCACACGGCCCACGACGCCGACCGGGTGGCCGTGGTCGAGGACGGCGTGGTCAGCGAGCTCGGCTCGCACGACGAGTTGATCGCCCGCGACGGGTCCTACGCCGCCTTGTGGCGCTCCTGGCGCGACGAGAACTGAACAGCCCGGAGTCGGGTGCTGAGCTGGTGCCCCGGCAACCACCTCAGCACCCGACACCAGGGAACGGGAGAGTGGATGGGCCGCGGCGCCGACCCGGTACGGTGCGTGCAGCAGTCACTTCCGAGCCTCGGCTCGCGGCGGCAGGAGGCACGCATGGCGGCGGGCGTCGAACCGAACGATGTGGCAGCGGGCAACGCAACCGTGCTCGACGCCCTGCGGCTGGGCTGGGCGGTGGCCGAGGTGCGGGGGCGGCACTGGCCGCAGGGCCCGCGCCCGCACGCGACGCCGCTGCCGCTGCGCCCCGACCTGGTGCTGCCGCTGCGCTCGCAACGGGTGGGCTCGGCGTCGCGGCAGGAGGCCGTCGCCTCGCTCGTCCACCTCGTGGACCGGATGGGGCTGGACCCCGACGCCATCTTCGAGGCCGAGCTGCGGGCCGCGCTGGCGCCGTGGCCCGGCGAGGCGGGCGGCACGGGTGGCAAGGGTGGCGATGACGACCCGTGGCGGCCGGCCGGCACCTTCTTCCTGCGCTGGGACGCGTGGTTCCAGGACGAGCTGAGCCGGCGCGCGGAGTCGCTCGCCAACGGCTACCTGCTCGGGCGCGGTCTCGCCGAGTGCTACTGGGGCCTGGGCCCGGAGGACCAGTGGCAGCTCGACGGCGCGGCCAGCGCGGTGTCACTGCCGTTCCTGCTCGGCGACGACCGGCGCCACGAGCTGAGCCGGATGCTGGGCCGCCTCGAGCCCGGCGTCGCCCACGAGATGACGCCGCCGGCCGTCGCCGGCAGCCTCGAGGCGTGGGGCACCGTGGCCGCCGACCCCCGGTGGGCTCGCGACCCCGCGATGCGGGACAACCTCTACGAGCAGGCGCGCCGCTGGTACCAGCTGCTGGTGCTCGGGCAGGACCCGACGACCCTCGTCCGGCCCTACGCGCGGCTGCGTCACCCGGCCAACGTCGTTCGCGCCGCCCGCATCTTCTGGCCCCAGATCGTCCTTGCCCTGGTGTCGATCGCCCTGGTCACGGCCTACTTCTCGGTGGTCGGGTCAGCCGGTGACGTCGGGGCGGTGCCGGTCTGGTTCTCGTCGCTGCTCGCCACCGGTGGCTTCGGTGCGTTCGCCGCGGCCGGCCTGCTCGCCAAGGGCAAGAGCGCCGCACAGAAGGTGGTCACCCGGCTGCGCCAGGACGCCTACACCGACCTCGTGGCGGTCAGCGTGACGACCGTGCCGCCGCCCCCGGCACCGGCCGGCGGCGACAGGCAGCGCCTGCGGCTGCGGCGGCACCGGGTGGAGTCGGCGGTGCGCCGCCGCACGCTCACCCCGCCCACCCCACCACCGACCTGACGGCCGGAGCACCCGAGGAGATGACGCCGAGGGCGCGTAGCGCGCCGCCATGGTCGCCCGCATCCCGATAGCGGTCACAGCGCTGGTTCGCGACGGTCTCGTGCTGCTGGTGCATCGGCATCCGGAGCGTGAGTCGTATCCGGACTGCTGGGATCTCGTCGGCGGACATGTCGAGGCCGGCGAGTCGCCGCGCGAAGCGGTCATTCGGGAGTGCTTCGAGGAGCTCGGGGTCCGCGCCCACGACCCCCTGCCGATCCCGATGACGTTCGATGACCCCGACCTGGACGTGCACGCGTTCCTGGTGACGCGGTGGGACGGTGAGCCGGTCAACGCCGCACCCGACGAGCGATGGTCGAGTGAGCAGAACATGCCCGGGATCCGGGCTTCCGCCGAGCGTGTCCTGCTCACTCGACTCGACACCACTGCGCCGGACACCACTGCGCCGGATGCCGGTCAGCGGTCGAGCAGCCGGATGCTCACCTCGGCCACGTCGTCGTCATCGAGGCCCTCGGCAACCCGCACCGCCTTCTTCAGCGGAAGCACGTAGGCCCCCTCGTCGGCCGACGGGAACAGCGAGGTGCGCCACACCGTGCGCCCGACGGTCACCTCGACGCGCACCGAGCCGAACCCGCCGGCACCGTCACCGACGGCCTCGTCGACCTCGTCGCTGACGCCCTCGGGCACCGTGACGAAGCGCCACGACCCCCCACGCCACTGCCAGACCGGGGCACGGAACGACCACTGCTGGGCGGATGCCGGGTCGGTCACCCGCCCATGGTGGCGCCGCCCACCGACACCGGTTCGACCGACGCCGCCGCACCACGAGCCGACCCGGCCGACCGGGCCGACCGGGCCAGCGCCTCGACGGACACCAGCGGCTCGACCCGCACCGGGAACCCGGCCGGCACCGCGGGGTTGCGGGCCGGCACCGGCGCGAGCACGGCATACGGCTCGTCCTGGGCCGGGCGCAGGTCGGCGTCACCACGGTTGGGCCACAACGACATCGCCCGCTCGGCCTGCGCCGTGATGGTGAGCGACGGGTTGACGCCGAGGTTGGCCGAGACGGCCGAGCCGTCGACCACGGAGATGCCGGGGTAGCCCCAGACCCGGTGGTAGCCGTCGACCACACCTCGCTCGGGCGACGAGCCGATCGTGGCGCCGCCCAGGAAGTGCGCGGTCATCGGCACGTCGAACACCTCGAACCACGAGCCGCCGGCCGCGGTGTAGTCACCGGTGGCCTCGCCGAGCCGCGCGGCCAGCGCCTGCATCGCCTCGTGGCCCTGCGGGATGTAGGTCGGGTTGGGGTGCCCGTGGCCCTGGCGCGAGGTGAGCCCCGGGCGCCCG
Organism: Actinomycetales bacterium; assembly: GCA_038210185.1. Lineage (GTDB taxonomy): Bacteria > Actinomycetota > Actinomycetes > Actinomycetales > Dermatophilaceae > Fodinibacter. The sequence continues at coordinate 46,180 of JBBQWX010000008.1, read as the reverse complement.
AACAGCCCGCGCTTGCCCGACACGTGCAGCGAGTTGTCACTGCTCTGCATGACCAGGCCGATGATCATCCGCTCACTCCAGTGCCGCGGGATCGGCATCAGGCGCAACAGCCCCATCGGGTCGCGGCCGACCTTGCGCAGCAGCTCGACCCAGCGCGGACGGCCGGTGCCGCCGGGCACCGCGATCGTGGCGAGCAGGCCCATCGCGTTCGAGCCCTTGCCGTAGCGGCAGTTCTCGACGTGGGTGGTCTCGTCGACGTGGAACGACGAGGTGATCGCCACGCCCTTGGTCAGGTCGAGGTCGCCCTCGGGCACGTGCTGCGCCATGGCACCCAGCAGCGCCTCGGAGTTGGTGCGGGTGCGGTGCCCGAGGTAGTCCGACAGCCCCGGCAGCTCGCCCTTGGCCTTCATGTCGTGCAGCAGCGTCTGGGTGCCCCAGGCCCCGGCGGCCAGCACCACCCGGTGGGCGGTGACGACCTGCGGGTCGCGCCCGGTCACCGGCCCGGTGCGCTCGTGCAGCACCCGGTATGCCGCGTGCTCGCCCTCCGTTCCCGGCACAACTCCCAGCCGGGTGACGGTGCGCATCGGCTCGATGGTGACGCCAAGGTTCTCGGCGAGCGCGAGGTAGTTCTTGCGCAGCGTGTTCTTGGCGCCCACGCGGCATCCGACCATGCAGTTGCCGCACTCGGTGCAGCCGGTGCGCTGCGGCCCGGCCCCGCCGAAGTACGGGTCGTCGACCGTCTCGCCCGGTGCGCCGAAGAACACGCCGACCGGGGTCTTGCGGAACGACGCCCCGACACCCAGGTCGTCGGCGGTGCGCTGCATGAGCTCCTCGACGGCGCCGTGGCACGGGTTGGTGACCACGCCCAGCATCCGGCTGGCGACCTCGTAGTGCGGCGCGAGCTCGCTCTCCCAGTCGGTGATGTCGGCCCACTGCTCGTCCTGGAAGAACGGCGTCGGCGGCACGTAGAGGGTGTTGGCGTAGTTGAGCGACCCGCCCCCGACCCCCGCGCCCGCGAGCACGACGACGTCGGGCAGCCGGTGGATGCGCTGGACGCCGTAGCAGCCGAGCTGGGGTGCCCAGAGGTAGTTCCTGGTGTCCCACGACGTCTTGGCGAAGTCGTCGTCCTCGAAGCGCCGCCCGGCCTCGAGCACGAGCACCCGGTAGCCCTTCTCGGCCAGCCGCAGCGCGGTCACCGAGCCGCCGAAGCCGGAACCGACCACCACGACGTCGACGTCCACGTCGACCTCGGGCGGGGGGGTGGTGGACGTGTCGTTCGTGGTCACTTGAGTCGAACCGCCTTCATGACGCGAAGCGCCCCGGTGAGCACCCGGGCGTAGGTCTCGTCCGACATCCCGCCGAAGGGCGCGATGGGCACGAGGTGCTGGGAGGTGATGTTCTGGGTCTCGGTGTACTTCAGCAGGCCCTCTCGACCGTGCCGTCGGCCCAGCCCGGAGGACTTCATGCCGCCCATCGGGGCAGCCACGCTGCCCCAGGTCGCGGCGTAGCCCTCGTTGATGTTCACCGTTCCGGCGTGGATGCGGGCCGCGATCTGGCGACCCCGGCGCACGTCACGAGTCCAGACCGAGGCGTTGAGGCCGTACTCGGTGTCGTTGGCCATCCGCACGGCCTCCTCGTCGGAGCCGACCCGGTAGAGCGAGACCACCGGCCCGAAGGTCTCCTCGTCGCGGCAGGCCATCGCCGAGGTGACGCCCTCGAGCACGGTCGGCTCGACGACGAGCGGGCCGATGTCGAGGCGCTCGCGGCCGCCGGTGAGCACGTGGGCGCCCTTGACGACGGCGTCGTCGATGTGGCCGAGCACCTTCTCCTTCTGCGCGGCGCTGACCAGGCTGCCCATGTCGGCGCCCCAGTGCAGGCCGGTCGACAGGCGCATCCGCGACACCAGCTCGACGAACCGCGGCACGAACTCGTCGTAGACGTCGGCGTGCACCACGAGCCGCTCGGCGCTGATGCAGAGCTGGCCCGCCGAGGAGAAGCAGGCGCGCACGGCGCCCGCGGCGGCCCGGCTCAGGTCGGCGTCGGCGGCGACGTACATGGTGTTCTTGCCGCCGAGCTCGAGGCTGACCCCGACCAGCCGTCGGCCGGTGGACTGGGCGATCCGGCGGCCGGTGGCGGTCGACCCGGTGAAGCTGACGTAGTCGGCGCTGTCGACGACGGCCTGCCCGGTGGGCTCGCCGTGGCCGAGCACGACCTGCAGCAGGTCCTCGGGCAGCCCGGCGTCGGCGAAGATCTCCGCGGCGGCGAGCGCGGTGAGCGACCCCTGCAGGTCGGGGCGCAGCACCACCGCGTTGCCCGCCAGGAACGCCGGGATGGCGTCGGTGACGGCCAGGCTCAGCGGGTAGTTCCACGGCGAGATGATGCCGACGACGCCCTTGGGCCGGTGGTGCTCGACGGCCCGGGACAGCACGGGCAGCACGCCGACGTGCTTGGTCTCGCGCAGCAGCGCGGGGCCGCGCCGGGCGTAGTGGCGCGCCACGATGGCACAGTCGGCGACCTCCTCGTAGGCGTGCGAGCGGGCCTTGCCCGACTCGAGCTGCACGAGGTCGAGCAGCTCGCTCTGCCGGTCGAGCACGAGGTCGTGCACCCGCAGCAGCACCGCAGCGCGCTCCTGCACCGGAGTGGCGGCCCAGCGCTGCTGGGCGCCCCGGGCGGTGTCGACCGCGACCCCGACGTCGCGGGCCGTCGCCAGCGGGAGGTTCGCGAGCGGCGCCCCCGTCATCGGCGTGCTGGTGAGCTCCTCGCCGCCGTCACCGGAGGCCACCACCCGCGTGATGAGCGCTCGGACGCGGGCCGGGTCGACGGCATACGTTGCGCTGGGGGTGGTCTCGGGGTCCGCGATGACTTCGGCCATTACCGAAGGGTAACCACCCCGCCCCGGCGAGCGAAGCGCTTCGTGAGGTGCGGCACGCGATGCGCCGAACCCGCACCTGGGGTCAGCTGCGCTGGTAGGGCGCGACGACGACCTCGACCCGCTGGAACTCCTTGAGGTCGAGGTAGCCCGAGGTGGCCATGGCCCGCCGCAGGGCGCCGACCAGGTTGGTGGTGCCGTCGGCGACCCGGCTGGGGCCGAAGAGGATCTCCTCGAGGCCGGCGACCACCCCCACCTCGACCCGCTCGCCGCGGGGCAGCTCGGGGTGGTGGGCCTCGGGGCCCCAGTGGAAGCCGCGGCCGGGCGCGCCGGTGGCGCGGGCGAGCGCGGCACCGAGCATCACGGCATCCGCGCCACAGGCGACCGCCTTGACGATGTCGCCGCTGGTGCCCATGCCGCCGTCGGCGATCACGTGCACATAGCGCCCGCCGGACTCGTCGAGGTAGTCGCGGCGGGCGGCAGCGACGTCGGCGATCGCCGACGCCATCGGGGCGTGGATGCCGAGCGTGCGGCGGGTGGTGTGCGCCGCTCCGCCGCCGAAGCCGACGAGCACGCCGGCCGCGCCGGTGCGCATCAGGTGCAGGGCCGCCGAGTAGGAGGCGGCGCCGCCGACGATGACCGGCACGTCGAGCTCGTAGATGAACCGCTTGAGGTTCAGCGGCTCGGCGCGGCCCGAGACGTGCTCGGCCGACACCGTGGTGCCGCGGATGACGAACAGGTCGACCCCGGCGTCGACGACGGTCTTCCACAGCTGCTGGGTGCGCTGGGGGGTGAGGGCGCCGGCCACGGTGACGCCGGCGGCGCGGACCTCGCGCAACCGCTCGGTGACGAGGTCGGGCTGGATGTCCTCGCGGTAGATCTCCTGCATGCGGGTGGTCGCCAGCACCGGGTCGAGGGTGGCGATCTCGGCCAGCAGCGGGGTGGGGTCCTCGTAGCGGGTCCAGAGCCCCTCGAGGTCGAGCACCGGCAGCCCGCCGAGCCGGCCGAGCGCGATGGCGGTCTGCGGCGACATCACCGAGTCCATCGGGGCGGCGATCACCGGCAGCTCGAAGTGGTAGGCGTCGATCTGCCAGCCGACCGAGACCTCCTCGGGGTCGCGGGTGCGGCGCGACGGCACGATGGCGATGTCGTCGAAGGAATAGGCCCGGCGGCCGCGCTTGCCGCGGCCGATCTCGATCTCGGTCACCGGGTCACCCTACCGACGGCCGATCGTCGCGATGTCAGGAGCACGCTGCGGACTCGGCGCCGATTCGCAGCCTGGTCGCGCGATGTGCTCCTGAGGCCACGGAAACGTGCTGGCCAAGCGATTCCGACGCCCCGGTATTCCCGGTCCGCGAGGTGTCCGCTGCTAGCAGAAACCGATTCCGTCCGGGGGGTTGGGTGAGGCACACTTGACCGTCGGCACCGTTGCCGCCGCCGCCCGGCCCGCCGCCCCCACGAGGGGTCGACGACGCGGCCGCCCGGTAGACCACATCGCCCTTCCCGACATGGAGCCAACGTGTCATCAGCACCAGCGCAGACCGCGCCCCCTGTGTACCCCGACAAGATCGACGGGGCCGTCCTGAAGATCGCCGGCGTCGTCGTGCTCGGCGCCATCATGTCGATCCTCGACATCACCGTCGTCAACGTCGCGCTGCCGACCTTCCAGACCGAGTTCGGGGAGCCGGGCGCCCCTCTGCTCTACTCCACCGTCACCTGGTCGGTCATCGCCTACACGCTGGCGCTGGCCATGGTCATCCCGCTCACCGGCTGGGCGGCCGACCGGTTCGGCACCAAGCGCCTCTACATGACCGCGCTGCTGCTCTTCACGCTCGGCTCGATCCTGTGCGCCACGGCAAGCTCGATCGGCATGCTGATCGCCTTCCGGTTCCTGCAGGGCCTGGGCGGCGGCATGCTCATGCCGCTCGGCATGACGATCATGACCCGCGCCGCCGGCCCGGCCCGGATGGGCCGCCTGATGGCGATCCTCGGTGTGCCGATGCTGCTCGGCCCCATCTTCGGCCCCATCCTCGGCGGCTACCTGATCGACAACTACTCCTGGCACTGGATCTTCCTGATCAACGTGCCGATCGGCATCATCGCGATCACCTACGCGTTCTTCGTGCTGGCGTCCGACCGCCCCACCCCGAGCGAGTCCTTCGACTGGGTCGGCGCGGCCCTGATGTCGCCCGGCCTGGCGATGTTCCTCTACGGCGTCTCCTCGATCCCCGGCGAGGGCACCTTCTTCTCGTTCAAGGTCATCTTCTGGGGCACCCTGGGCCTGGTCATGATCGCGGCCTTCGTGTTCTGGAGCTTCCGCACCAGGCACCCCCTGCTCGACCTGCGCCTGTTCGCCAACCGCAACCTCACGGTGTCGGTGATGACCATGTTCCTGTTCGCCGCGGCCTTCTTCGGCGGGCTGCTGCTCGTGCCCACCTACTTCCAGCAGGTGCGCGGTGAGACCCCGCTGCAGGCCGGCTGGCTGATGGCCGTGCAGGGCCTGGGCGCGATGGTCACGATGCCCATCGCCGGCGCGCTCACCGACAAGCTGCCGGTCGGCCGCATCGTGCCGTTCGGGCTGGTGGCCATCATCGGCGGCATGTTCGCGCTGACCCAGATCACCGCGACCACGCCCTACTCCTACATCCTCCCGGTCCTGTTCGTCATGGGCCTGGGCATGGGGGCGACCATGATGCCGCTGATGACCTCGGCCCTGAAGACGCTGAAGTCGCACGACGTGGCCCGCGGCTCGACCCTGCTCAACATCAGCCAGCAGGTCGCCTCGTCCATCGGTGTCGCGATCATGTCGGTCGTGCTCACCAACGGGCTCAAGAACGACCCGCTGCTGAAGGCGTCGTCCGCGTTCAACGAGGCGACAGCCGGCGTGAAGGACCCCGCACAGCTCGGCGCCATCGCGGCGAGGTTCCCCGAGGTCGCCGCGTTGCTTGCCAAGGGCCAGGAGGTGCTGATGGCCGCCGTGCACGAGGCGATGGCAGTGGCCTTCGCCAACACCTTCTGGGTGGCCGCGATCCTGCTGTCGCTCACGCTGATCCCGGCCTACTTCCTGCCGCGCAAGCACGAGGAGTCGCACCTGCTCGACGACGCGTCTGCCGACGACGTCGCCGCCACGGTGATGCTGCACTGAGGCCCTCCGCGCCCCAGGCCGGATGCCGGCCCCGCACCCGCGGGGCCGGCATCCGTCATGCTGGGGCCGTGCAGCCCGGACCCCATGACGCCATCACCGACGTCGGCGGAGTGCGCGTCGGCCACACCACCCGTGACGAGCCGGGCTGGCTCACCGGGGTGACCGTGGTCGTGCCGTCACCCGGCACCGTCGGCGGTGTCGACGTGCGCGGGGGCGGGCCGTGCACGCGCGAGACCGACCTGCTCGACCCGCGCAACCTGGTCACCGCCGTCGACGCCGTGGTGCTCGCCGGGGGCAGCGCGTTCGGGCTGTCCGCCGCCGACGGGGTGGCCGCCGCCGCGTACGAGTCCGGCGCGGGCTGGCCGGTGGGGCCGGAACCGCACGAGCGGGTGCCGATCGTGCCCGCCGCGATCCTGTTCGACCTGGGCCGCGGCGGCTCCTGGCTGAGCTCCCCCGGCCCGGCCGACGGCGCCGCGGCCTACCGCGCCGCTGCCGGCGGCCCGGTCGCGCAGGGCTCGGTGGGGGCAGGCACCGGGGCGCGGACCGGCGGCCTGCGCGGTGGGGTGGGCACGGCATCCGCGGTGCTCGCGTCAGGCTCCACGGTGGGGGCGCTCGTCGTCGTCAACGCGGTGGGCGCGGCGTTCGGCGCCGACGGGCGGATGTTCGCGGCGCACCTGGCGCCTGACGACGACCTGCCGGCCCCGGATGCCGTGCGTACGGCCGCGTACTGGGCGGCGGTGGCGGAGGAGTCGGAGCGGCTGCGGGCGGGCCTGGCCACCACGTTGGCGGTCGTGGCGACGGACGTGACGCTGACCAAGGCGGGGTGCCAGAAGCTCGCCGGCGTGGCTCACGACGGCTTCGCCCGCGCCCTGTCGCCGGTGCACACCGCCTACGACGGCGACACGGTGTTCGCCCTGGCGACCGGCACGCGGCCGGCCGTCACCGGCATCGACGAGGTCGAGCTGCAGACCGCGGCCGCCGACTGCGTCTCGCTCGCGATCGTGCGGGCCGTGCTGGCAGCCACCTCGGTCGACCGCACCGCCGACGGTGGGGTGGCCCTGCCCTCCTACCGCGACGCCCTCACGACACCTGCCTGAAGGGTGCGGGCCTGCCGGCTCAGGCCGGAGCCAGCGGGTGGATGGCCGGGGCGACCGCGAGATGGCCCTCGGTGGCGGCCAGGGCTGCCGCGATGTGCGGGCTCGCCATGTGCGCGTCGAGGTCGCCGGGGCTGCCCCACGACTCGAGCGTGATGAAGGTGCCGGGTTGGGCCACGGACTCGTGCAGCGTGTAGGAACGGCAGCCACTCTCGGCGAGGGTGGGCGCGACGAGGTCACGCAGGGCGGCGCGCACGGAGTCCTCCGACCCCGGTGTGGCGACGATGACGGCGACGACGGGCAGATCGGACACGAGGGCTCCCTGCGACGGACGGTGGCGCGGACGCCTCAGCCTCGCACGGGGACCCGCTGGATTCAGCCGGAGTAGTTGGGCGCCTCGACGATGCCGGTGATGTCGTGCGGGTGCGACTCGCGCAGCCCAGCGGTCGTGATCCGGATGAAGCGGCCCTTCGCCTTGAGCTCGGGGACGGTCTGCGCACCGACGTAGAACATCGACTGGTGCAGGCCGCCGACCAGCTGGTGGGCCACCGCACCGACGGGGCCGCGGTAGGCGACCTGGCCCTCGATGCCCTCGGGCACGATCTTGTCGTCGGAGCTGACGTCGGCCTGGAAGTAGCGGTCCTTGGAGTAGGACTTCTTGCCGCGCGAGCTCATCGCACCGAGCGAGCCCATGCCGCGGTAGGCCTTGAACTGCTTGCCGTTGATGAAGACCAGCTCGCCGGGCGACTCCTCGCAGCCGGCCAGCAGCGAGCCGATCATCACGGTGTCGGCCCCGGCGACGAGCGCCTTGGCGATGTCGCCGGAGTACTGCAGGCCACCGTCGCCGATGAGCGGCACCCCGGCGGGGGCGCAGGCCAACGAGGCCTGGTAGATGGCGGTCACCTGCGGCACGCCGACGCCGGCGACGACGCGGGTGGTGCAGATCGAGCCCGGCCCGACGCCGACCTTGACCGCGTCGACCCCGGCGTCGATGAGGGCCTGGGCGCCGGCGCGGGTCGCGACGTTGCCGCCGATGACCTGCACGTGCTTGGTGGAAGGGTCCTTCTTGACCCGCTCGACCATCTCGAGCAGCAGGCGGGCGTGGCCGTGGGCGGTGTCGACGACGAGCACGTCGACACCGGCGTCGATCAGCGTGGTGGCGCGCTGCCAGGCCTCGCCGAAGTAGCCGACCGCGGCGCCCACGAGGAGGCGGCCGTCGGCATCCTTGCTGGCGTCGGGGAACTGCTCGGACTTCACGAAGTCCTTGACGGTGATCAGCCCGCTGAGCCGGCCCTCGTCGTCGATGATCGGCAGCCGCTCGCGCTTGTGCAGGCGCAGCAGCACGGTCGCCTCGTCGTGGCCGATGCCGACGTGGCCGGTGATGAGCGGCATCGGCGTCATGACCTCGCGCACCAGGGTGTGGATCCACTCGGCGACCGGGGTGAAGCGCAGGTCGCGGTTGGTGACGATGCCGAGCAGGTGGTTGCCGTCGTCGACCACGGGCAGGCCCGAGACGCGGTAGCGCCCGCAGATCTCGTCGAGCTCCTCGAGGGTGGCGTCTGGGCCGATCGTGACCGGGTTGGAGATCATGCCGGTCTGGGTGCGTTTGACGAGGTCGACCTGGTAGGCCTGGTCCTCGATCGACAGGTTGCGGTGCAGGATGCCGATGCCCCCGTGCCGTGCCATCGCGATCGCCATCCGGGCCTCGGTGACGGTGTCCATGGCGGCCGAGATGAGCGGCACCTTGATCGAGATCTCGCGGGTGAGCCGGGCCGTGGTGTCGACGTCGCTCGGGATGACATCGGTCTCGCCGGGCTGCAGCAGCACGTCGTCGTAGGTGAGGCCCAGCTCGGCGAACGGGGAGGCCGGCGACGGCTCTGCGGTGGTCGCTGCCACGGCAGGCGTGGGCACGGCTCCGACCTGGTCGTCGCGAGGGGCGGTGCTGGTCTCGTCGAGTCCGAGGCTCATCGCCCGATTCTACGTCGTCGGGCGACCGCCGCCGTCACTCCCCCGCCCTGGCGGCTCGCTTCGGCAGCGACCGGTCTGCGGGCACGGATGCGGGTCGCTGACCTTCGGATTCCGTAGGTGGGTAAAGCCAGAGGTCAGCGCCGGTTTATGGCCCCAGATGGGGGACTTGACCAACCCTTTACCAAAGGATTGCCCACCCCCTACCAAGCCGAACTTACCGTGATGGTCTGGCCGCTCAGGGAGCGGCAGTGCGAATTGTGGAGGTACACATGGCCGAGATCACCCGGCTCCCGGGTCCCGTGGCCGACCTGTGGGACTGGCAGCTCGAAGGAGCCTGTCGTCGCGTGGGCCCCGAGGTGTTCTTCCACCCCGAGGGCGAACGCGGCAGCAAGCGCCGCACCCGCGCCAGCGCGGCCAAGGAGATCTGCCTGACCTGCCCGGTGCTGCAGCAGTGCCGTAGCCACGCGTTGTCGGTGCGAGAGCCGTACGGCGTCTGGGGCGGGCTCACCGAGGACGAGCGCGAGACGGTCTACGCTCGCGCCCGGCACATCGCGTCGTGACCCGGTGGCCGCCAGGTGCGGTCACCGCCAGCAGACCCGGGGGCGAGAAGCAGTTCGGGTCGCAGGACGTCCCGACCGGTGGGTGACAGTGACGTCATCCACCGGCCAGGATGTCCTGCGGTCCGGACAGCGGGCGAGCGGGCCCGGCGTAACCTGACCCGGTGAGCGAGCCCCTCGACGTCCCGATCCGCGACGAGTCCATCCGCCTGGGCCAGCTGCTCAAGCTGGCCGGTGTGGTCGACGACGGGGCGATGGCCCGCGAGGTCATCGAGCGGGGTGTGGTCGCCGTCAACGGCGAGGTCGACACCCGGCGGGGCCGACAGGTGCGCCCGGGCGACGTCGTGACCTACGAGGCCGAGACGATCACCGTCACCACCGAGGCCTGACCACCGGGCGCTCACGCACGGATGCCGCCCGCTCGTGGTGAGCGGACGGCATCCGGGGTGGTGCTGGGTGCGCCGGCGGGCCAGCGCTAAGAGGAGCGAGCGTCAGTGACCGTGCCCGTGGCCCTGGCCACCGGCGCCGGCCGGCTCCTCTTCCTTCTTCTCCACGACGAGGGTGTCGGTGGTGAGCACCATCGACGCGATCGACGCCGCGTTGCGCAGCGCGCTGCGGGTGACCTTGACCGGGTCGATGACGCCGGCCTTGACGAGGTCCTCGTACTCCCCGGTCTCGGCGTTCAGGCCCATGCCCGGCTCCAGGTCCTGCACCTTGGCGACCGCGACGTAGCCCTGCATGCCGGCGTTCTCGGCGATCCAGCGCAGCGGCTCGGCCGCGGCCTTGCGCACGATGGACGCGCCGACCTTCTCGTCACCCTCGAGGCCCAGGCCGTCGATGACCTTGACGGCCTGGATGAGGGCGGAGCCGCCACCGGCGACGATGCCCTCCTCGATGGCCGCGCGGGTCGCCGAGATGGCGTCCTCGATGCGGTGCTTCTTCTCCTTGAGCTCGACCTCGGTGTGCGCGCCGACCTTGATGACGCACACGCCACCGGCGAGCTTGGCGAGGCGCTCCTGGAGCTTCTCGCGGTCCCAGTCGGAGTCGGTGCGCTCGATCTCCTGCTTGATCTGGTTGACCCGGCCCGTGACGTCCTCGTGGTCGCCGGCGCCGTCGATGATCGTCGTGTTGTCCTTGGTGACGACGACGCGACGAGCCTGGCCCAGGGTCTCGAGACCGACCTGGTCGAGCTTGAGCCCGACCTCCTCGGCGACGACCTGGCCACCGGTGAGGGTCGCGATGTCCTGCAGCATGGCCTTGCGGCGGTCGCCGAAGCCGGGAGCCTTGACGGCGACGACGTTGAAGGTGCCGCGCATCTTGTTGACGACGAGCGTCGAGAGGGCCTCGCCGTCGATGTCCTCGGCGATGACGAGGAGCGGCTTGCCGGCCTTGACGACCTTCTCCAGGATCGGCAGGACGTCGGCGATGGCCGAGATCTTGCCCTGGTTGATGAGCACGTAGGCGTCCTCGACGACGGACTCCATGCGCTCGGGGTCGGAGACGAAGTACGGGGAGATGTAGCCCTTGTCGAACTGCATGCCCTCGGTGAACTCGAGCTCGGTCGACGCGGTCGAGGACTCCTCGACGGTGATGACGCCGTCCTTGCCGACCTTGTCGAACGCGTCGGCGATCGTGGAGCCGATCTCCTGGTCCTGCGCGGACAGCGAGGCGACCTGGGCGATCTCGTCCTTGGACTCGATCTCACGGGCGGTCTTCAGCAGCTCCTCGGACACGGCCTCGACGGCCTTGTCCATGCCGCGCTTGAGGTCGGACGGCGAGGCGCCGGCGGCGACGTTGCGCAGGCCCTCGTGGACCATGGCCTGGGCGAGAACGGTCGCGGTCGTCGTGCCGTCACCGGCGACGTCGTTGGTCTTGGTCGCGACCTCCTTGGCGAGCTGGGCGCCGAGGTTCTCGTAGGAGTCCTCGAGCTCGATCTCGCGGGCGATGGTCACACCGTCGTTGGTGATCGTGGGGGCGCCCCACTTCTTGTCGATGACGACGTTGCGGCCCTTGGGGCCGAGCGTCACCTTGACGGCGTTCGCGAGCGCGTCGACGCCGCGCTCGAGCGACTTGCGGGCGGAGTCGTTGAACTCCAGTTGCTTGGCCATTGCTGTCCTTCGTGTTCGGGATGCCGGGGGCGGGCTTGCGCTGCGCCGCGGCGGGGTTGTCGTTCAGTCACCGGTACCGGACGCGCCCCGGTCACACCCGGTGGCGGGTGCGCACCGGGGCGCGGTCACGGCATACGTGGGTCGTGCGTCAGCCGACGACGGCGAGCACGTCACGGGCGGACAGGATGAGGTACTCCTCGCCGCCGTGCTTGATCTCGGTGCCGCCGTACTTGCTGTAGATGACGCGGTCACCGACCTGGACGTCGAGCGGGACGCGGTTGCCCTTGTCGTCGATGCGACCGGGACCGACTGCGAGGACCTCGCCCTCCTGGGGCTTCTCCTTCGCGGTGTCCGGGATGACGAGACCGGACGCGGTCGTCTGCTCGGCCTCGAGGCTCTTGATGACGATGCGGTCCTCGAGCGGCTTGATGGAAACCGACACGGTGTGCTCCTCCCCTGTGGGGTGAGTCGAAGTGGACGGGGAACTGCGCGTCCGGGCCGCGGTCGCCGTCGCGGGGGTCGATCGAGACCCGGGGTGCGCTGGCACTCGCCGGGGGCGAGTGCCAATGAGGCAAATCTAGGTCGCCCGTTAGCACTCGGTCAACTTGAGTGCCAGTGCGCGGACGAACCGGCGGCGGTTGCACGCCCCGGGACGCACCCCGCGCAGGAACTGGCAGGATGCCCGCCGTGGATGTCGGCACCGTACGGATGCTGGGGTCGCCCGACGGTCGGGCGCTCCTGCGGGGCCTGCCCGCCTACGACGAGCGGGAGGTCATGCGCCTGCAGGACCGGCTGCGGCGCGAGGGCCACGACCCCGACTTCGTCGCCGCCCTGCTCACCCAGCAGCGCCTGCGGGCCCGGGCTGTCGCGAAGTTCGGCGAGTTCGCCGACGACCTGCTCTACACGGCCGACGGGCTCGAGCAGGCGTCGCGGCTGGAGGTGGCGGCGACCCATGCGGGGCGCTTCTCCAACGCCTCGTTGGCCACGGTGCACGACCTCGGCTGCGGCATCGGGTCGGATGCCGTGGCGATGTCGGCCCTCGGCGTGACCGTGCAGGGCGTGGACACCGACCCGGTCACCGTCGCGATCGCCGACCTCAACCTGCAGCCGTGGCCGGACTCGCGCGCCCGCGTGGGGATGGCCGAGGAGTTCGAGGCACCGCGCGACCCGCTGCGCGCCCGGGTCGGGGTGTGGCTCGACCCGGCCCGCCGCGTGCCCGGCAGGACCGGCCGGCACGGGCGGATCAAGCGGGTCTTCCGGCTCGACGAGATCCAGCCGACCTGGGAGTTCGTGCTCCAGGTCGCGACCGCCGTGCCCGCCACGGGCGCCAAGCTCTCACCCTCGATGCCGCACGACGCCATCCCGCTCGGCACGCAGGCGCAGTGGACCTCCTTCGGCGGCGACGTGCTCGAGTGCGCCGTGTGGTGGGGGCCGCTGGCGCAGCGCCCGGGGCGCAGCGCACGCCTCCTGGGCCCCGACCGGTCACCCATCGAGGTCGACGAGACGATGGCCGAGCCGCAGGTCCCGACGGTCGGGTCGCTGGGCGCCGTCGGCCCGTGGCTCTACGAGCCCGACCGCGCGGTGACCCAGGCGGGCCTGCTCGGGGCCGTCACCGCCGCGACGCTCGGCAGCGAGGTCGACACCGGGCTGGGCTACGTCGTGAGCGAGGCGCAGGTCGACGTGCCGTTCGCCCGGCGCTTCGCCGTCCGCGAGGTCATGCCGTTCGGGGTGAAGTCGCTGCGGGCCTGGCTCCGGCAGCACGGCATCACCGGGCTGACCATCAAGAAGCGCGGGGTGCGGCTCGACGACGACGAGCTGCGCCGCCAGCTGCGGATCGGCCGCAAGGCCGGCGACGGCGCCCAGGCGACCGTCATCCTGACCCGGGTGGCCGGGCAGCAGGTCGTGCTGGTCGTCGACCCCGCCTGACCTCCGCGTCCCAACTTTCTCGCCCGATCCCGAGACCTTCACCTCAGCACCCCCAATGTGGTGGGGCGAAGGTGAAGGTTGTCGCACCGGGCGGGAAAGCTGGGACGGGTCAGAGGGAGGGGTCGGGCTGGGCACCGGCGTGGCGGACCGCCGCCGCCCCTGCCGCCAGGGCCGCCCGGAGCGCCTCCTCCCGCACGGCACCGCTGGCGAGCGATGCCGCCAGCGCGCCGCAGAAGGCGTCCCCCGCTCCCGTGGTGTCCACGACGTCGGCCGCGGCCACCTCGTGGGCCGGCGCCGTGACCCCGTCCCAGGCCGCCCCGTTGGCGCCGAAGGTCACCAGCAGCGAGCGCGGCTCGGCACCGGCCTCGGCCAGCGCCGCCATCTCGTGCTCGTTGGCGACCACGGGGTCGGCCAGGGCCACGACGTCGGGCGGCAGTGCGGCGTACGGCGCGGTGTTGAGCACCACCCGGGCGCCCCGCCCCGCCGCCCGTCGCACCGCCGTGCAGACGACCGCTCGGGGCACCTCGAGCTGCACGAGCAGCACGTCGCCGGGGACGAGCGCGTCGACGGCCGCGACCTCTCGCTCGTCGAGCCGGTCGTTCGCGCCGGGGATGACCACGATCGAGTTCTCCCCGTCGTCGGAGACCGTGACCACCGCGTGCCCGGTCGGCACCCCCGGGCACACCCGCACCCCCGCCGTGTCGATGCCGCGGGTCGCGAGCCGGGCGAGGTAGGCCGCGCCACCGGCATCGTCGCCGACGCACCCGACCATGGCGACGGTGGCCCCCGAGAATGCCGCGGCCACCGCCTGGTTGGCCCCCTTGCCCCCCGCGAGCTGCTCGAGGCCGTCGCCGAGCACGGTCTCACCCGGCCGGGGATGCCGCTCGACCCGGGTCACGAGGTCGACGTTGAGCGACCCGAGCACCAGCACCCGCCCGCTCATCGCGCCTCCCCCCGCACGGTGCGCACCCAGAGGTCGGCGATCCGCGGCCCGTCGATCGCGAGCGCCACGTCGACGGCGGTCGCCGGGAGCCCGTGCGGGTCGTGGGCGAGGTCACCGCTCCAGTCGCGGCGGTCGACCACGGTGCGGCCGCGGGTCCAGGTGCCGGTGAGCTCGACCCGCACCGGCAGCCGCTCGGTGCGCACGGCATCCGGGTCGATCAGGATGCCGACCGCACCGGCGTCGCCGATGGTCGCCCCCGCGTTGGCGAACCTGCGGTGGTGGAACGAGACCAGGCCGGCGGCGAGGTGCGCGACGGGGGTGTCGAGGTCACGCAGCTCGGCGACCTGCACATCGGTGACCAGGGGGTCGTAGAAGACGTCGAGGCCGTACATCGTGACCGGCACGTCGTGCTCGGCGCAGGCCGCGAGCACGATGGCGGCGGCCTCCGGGTCGTGAAAGACGTTGAACTCGGCCGCGGCGGTGGCGTTGCTGATCTCCACGCCACCACCCATGAAGACCACGCGGCCGATCCGCGCGAAGGCCCCGGGGTGCACCCGGGCCAGCAGGGCGAGGTTGGTCATCGGGGCCAGCGGTACCACAGTGACGGGGGCTCCGGTCGTGGCGGCGGCATCGATCGTGTCGCGCAGCAGGTCGATGGCGGGGCGCGGGTCGGCGACGAGGGTGGGCGACGGCATCCCGAGGTCGGCCATGCCGTCGGCGCCGTGGACGTGGCGCGCGTCGACCGGCTCCTCGAGCAGCGGACGGCTGGCTCCCACGCCGACCGGCACGTCGCGGCGCCCGGCCGTCTCGAGCACGACCAGGGTGTTGCGCACGACGTCGGCGAGCGGGGCGTTGCCGCCCACGCAGGTGACCGCGCGCAGGTCGACGCCCGGGTGCAGCGCCACCAGCAGCAGGGCGCAGGCGTCGTCGACCCCGGTGTCGACGTCGAGGACGACGGGGATGCTCGGGCGGGGGTCGGTGGGCATGGGGACGATTGTGTCGGAGGCGGCGGACCCGGCACGACCCGTCGAGAGGGGACGACGCGCCGTGGGCCGGGTCGCGCCCGCGCGGTGTATCGGCCGTTCGCAGCGCGGTCACGTACCGTCTTCAGGTGCCTCCTGCGACGCCTCGACCCCTGCCGACCCGACGCCTTGCCTCCGCCTCCGCCTCCGCCGTGCTCGCGCTGGCGCTCGCCGGGTGCGCGGGCGACCCGGTCGGCTCCGGCACGTCGGCCCCTGCGTCCTCCTCGCCGGTGACCTCGAGCACCACGGCCGGCGCGATGCCCACCACGCCATCCCCCTCGCCCAGCGCCACCGCGGATGCCGCGGATGCCGCGGATGCCGCGGCCGCCTGTGTGTCCTCGACCCTGGCGTCGCTGCGCCCCGAGCAGCGGCTCGGCCAGCTGTTCATGGTCGCCTTCGACACCAACGCACCGCTGGGATCCCTCGACGACCTCGTGTCGGCCTCGCACGTCGGCAACGTCGTCTACCTCGGCGGGTGGGACGGCGCGGCCAAGGTCACCCGCACGTCCGAGCACCTCCAGGGTCTGGTGTCGGGCAGGAGCACGGGCGGCGTCGGGTTGCTGATCGCCGCGGACCAGGAGGGGGGCGAGGTGCACCAGCTGCGCGGCACAGGGTTCACCCGACCGCCGTCGGCCACGGAGCAGGCGAGGATGTCGTCCGCGGCGTTGACGAAAGCGGCCACCGGGTGGGCGCGCGAGCTCGCTGCCGCCGGTGTGAACGTCAACCTCGCTCCGGTCACCGACACCGTGCCGGCCGACCTGGGGCGCGCCAACGAGCCCATCGGGCGCTGGGGCCGGCAGTACGGCTCGGACCCCCAGACGGTCGAGCGCGCGTCGACGGCCTTCCTGAAGGGGATGCTCGCAGGCGGGGTGGAGGGCACGGTGAAGCACTTCCCGGGGCTGGGCCGCATCCGCAACAACACCGACTTCAGCAGCACCGGTATCACCGACGACGTGACAGACGCGAACGACCCCTTCCTGCACCCGTTCACGGCAGGTGTGCAGGCGGGGGCAGGTCTGGTGATGGTCGGCTCGGCCCGCTACAGCAAGCTCGACCCGACGGTGCCGGCGATGTTCTCGGCACCGATCGTCACCGACCTGCTGCGCGGCGACCTGGGCTACGACGGGGTGGTCATCACCGACGACGTCAACGCGAAGGCGGTGCGCGACATCCCGGCGCGCCAGCGAGCGGTGCGGTTCATCCGGGCCGGCGGTGACATCGTGCTCACCGGAGACGCGGCGGCGGCACCGGCGATGATCGCGGCGGTCACGGCCGAGGCCGGCGACGACGAGGCGTTCGCCGTCGCGGTCGACGCTGCGGTGCACCGGGTGGTCAGCCTCAAGGAGCGGATGGGCCTGCTCCCCTGCTCGACCACGAAGCCCTGACGGGCCCACTCCCCTCCCGCGAAGTCAGGAGCAGTTCGCCGAGTCAGGGGCGTATACGGCCCTGAGCCCGCGAAGTGCTCCTGACTTCGCGGGAAGACGCGGGCGGGAGGGTCGCGACGGGGTCAGGCCTGCACCTCGGTGACGGGCATCGAGGAGTCGGCCGGCAGCGCGAGGTCGGAGGGCGCTCGACCCTTGAGCACCATCTGCGCGCCCAGCGCCGCGACCATCGCACCGTTGTCGGTGCACAGTCCCGGCCGCGGCACCCGCAGCTGGATGCCGGCCGCGTCGCACCGCTCCTGCGCCATCGCCCGCAGGCGCGAGTTCGCGGCGACACCGCCACCGATCTGCAGGTGACCGACGCCGTTCTCGCGACAAGCCAGCACGGCCTTGCGAGACAGCACGTCGGTGACGGCCTCCTGGAAGCTCGCCGCGACGTCGGCGACCGGCACCGGCTCCCCGGACGCCTCGCGGGCCTGCACCCACCTCGACACGGCCGTCTTCAGCCCGCTGAACGAGAAGTCGAAGCGGTGCCGCTCCATGTCACGACCGGTCGTCAGCCCACGCGGGAAGTCGATCGTGATCGAGCCCTCGCGCGCCATCCGGTCGATGTGGGGCCCACCCGGGAACGGCAGCCCGAGCACCCGGGCCACCTTGTCGAAGGCCTCCCCGGCCGCGTCGTCGATCGTCGAACCGAGGCTGCGCACGTCGTGGGTGACGTCGGGCACGAGGAGCAGCGACGAGTGACCGCCCGAGACGAGCAGCGCCAGCGTGGGCTCGGGCAGCGGGCCGTGCTCGACGATGTCGACGGCGACGTGGCTCGCGAGGTGGTTGACCCCGTAGAGCGGAACGCCGAGCGACAGCGAGAGCGCCTTCGCCGCGGCGACCCCGACCATCAGCGCACCGGCGAGACCCGGGCCGCACGTCACCGCAACGGCATCGAGCTGCTTGAGCTCGACTCCCGCTGTGGCACAGGCGCGCTCGATGGTCGGCACCATCGCCTCGAGGTGGGCCCGGCTGGCGACCTCCGGCACGACACCACCGAAGCGGGCGTGCTCGTCGACGCTGCTCGCGATGGCGTCGACGAGCAGTGTCTCGCCACGCACGATGCCGATGCCGGTCTCGTCACACGACGTCTCGACACCGAGGACCAGCGGTTCGTCAGGCATCACCGACCACCCTCTCCTGCAACGCTTTGCGCATGACCAGGGCATCGACGTCGCCGGGTTGGTAGTAGCGGCGACGCGTGCTCAGCACGGCATAGCCGGTGCGCTCGTAGAGGCCGACCGCGGCGGCGTTGTCGGCCCGCACCTCGAGCAGGAGGTGCCCCGCGCCGCGCGCCTCGGCACGCCGCTCCAGCTCGGCGAGCAGCACACGCCCGAGTCCTCGGCCCTGAGCGAGCGGCGCGACGGCGATGGTCATCACGTCGGCGACGTCACCACCGTGGTCGAGCCCCGCGTACCCGAGCACACCCCCGGCATCCACGAGCACCACGTAGTCGCGGCGGGGGCGCCCGGCGAGCTCAGCCCACCAGGTCGGTGCCGACCACGCGTCGTCGGCGAACAGGTCGAGCTCCAGGGCCGCGAGCACCGGCACATCGCTCCAGTGCGCCTCCCGCAGCCTGGGGGTCGCGATGCTCACGACGCCCCTCGTTCGGCGGTGGTGAGGGCGTCCGGCCGACGCAGGTAGAGCGGCACCACCGGCATCGGGACCCCGGCGGACAGGCGCCGCAGGGCCACTCGGCCCAGCCAGCCGGGGTCGACGTCGAGCAGCTGCCCCAGGGGGTGCGGGAACAGGTCGGGATAGAGCAGTGCGCCGCGACCGACCGTGGGCAGCGCTCGCACGTCGTCGGGGACCTCGGCGGGGCGGTCGACGGCGGGTTCGGTGAGAGCGACCGCCCCGTCAACGCCTCGGGCATAGCGCGCCCAGTAGACCTCCCTGCGGCGCGCGTCGGTCGCGACCACCACCTCGGCCATGTCGACCGGCGCCTGCGCCAGCGCCTGCTCGGCCAGCGCGCCGAGGCTGCACACGCCGTGCACGGGGATGCCGAGCGCCAGCCCCATGGTGACCGCGGTGACCAGCCCGACCCGAAGGCCCGTGAACGGCCCGGGGCCGGTTCCGACGGCGATGCCGGTGAGGTCGGACGGCGTCGCCCCGGCGGCGGCCAGGGTGTCGCGGACCAGCGGTGCGAGCTTCTCGGTGTGGGCCCGGGCGTCGACGGCCACGCCGACGACCGGGTCGCGGTCGGGCGCGAGCACGGCGACACCGATCGCCGAGGTCGAGGTGTCGAGCGCGAGGGTCAGCACGGCACACCGCCCAGGGCGGCCAGCCCGGCATCCGCCGCCGTGGTCGCCCAACGCCCGCCGAAACCGGTGACCGTCGCGGTGCGCTCCTCGGTGGCGGTGTCGACGGCGAGCACGACCTCCAGCCGGTCCTCGCTGAGGTCCTCGGCCAGGCCATGGCCCCACTCGACCACCGTGACGCTGTCGTCGACGGAGGCGTCGAGGTCGAGGTCGTCGAGCTCGAGCGCACCCCCGAGCCGGTAGGCGTCGACGTGCACGAGCGCCGGCCCGCCGACGACGGACGGGTGCACCCGGGCGATGACGAAGGTCGGCGAGGTCACCGGGCCCCGCACGGCCAGGCCGTCGCCGACGCCCTGGGTCAGCGTGGTCTTGCCGGCGCCGAGCCCACCGGTGAGCACGACCAGGTCGCCCGCGCGCAGCAGCGCCCCGAGGGCACGACCGAGCGCCCGCGTGTCGTCGACCCCCAGCAGCACGACGCGGCGGCCGCTCACGAGACGGCCTCCCGCCCGCCGCGGCCGGCCCGGGCGCGCGCCACCCGGCGCCGCTTGGAGATGTCCTGCACGGTGCGACGCACCCGTGGCTTGCTGCTCACCGGCACACCCTCGGCCACCGCACGCTGGGCGCGCGCAATGAGCATCAGGAGCTGCTGGGTGACGAGCTGCGGGTGCTCGAGCATGAGGATGTGCCCGGCGTCCTCGACGACCACGTGCTCGGCCCCGGGGATGCGGCGGACGATCTCCTCGCTGTGGGACGGCGGGGTGATCAGGTCACCGGCGCCGTTCATGACCAAGGTCTCGATGCCGGTGAGCGGTGCGAGGTCGGCGCTGATGTCGAGCGCGTCGAAGTCGGGCAGGAAGGCGGCCATCACGTCGAAGGACGTCGAGAAGATCATGTCGCCGACGAGGTCGACGAGCTCGGCGCTCACCGGGGAGTCGAACGCCCACCGTTGCACCACGGCATCCTGCACGCCGCGGCCCATCTTGCGCAGCGCACCGATCGGGCCGGCGTGCCGTGACATCCGGGTCAGCACTCCGGGCCCGAGCGAGCCGACCACCCGGCCCACCGTGGCGCCCAACCCGAACTCGGTCATCTCGGCACCGCCGGGGCTGGTCGCGATCAGCGCCACCGCGAGCACCCGGTCACGGATCACCCCGGGGTGCTGACCGACGTACGACATGACAGTCATGCCGCCCATCGAGTGACCGACGAGGACCACCGGCCCGCTCGTGCAGGCGGCGTCCATGACGGCGGCGAGGTCGCGGCCGAGCTGGGCCACGGTGCAGTTCTCCAGGGCCGGCTGACCGGACCTGCCGTGCCCTCGCTGGTCATAGGAGACGACCCGGAACCCGGAGTGGATCAGGGCGCGACGCTGGAGCACCCAGCACTGCATCGACAGGCTGAACCCGTGCACGAGAACCACGGTCGGTGTGCGCCCCGCGAGGTGCCGCCGGCTCAGGCTCGAGGTGTCGGGGGCGTCGATCTCGACGTGCAGCGCGACGCCGTCCTCAGCGGTGACCCAGAGCGACTCGGTGGGGGTGTGCGCCCAGCCGTCGGGAGCGTCGACCGACCGGAAGCCGGCGCGGCCCCGCATCACCCGTTCCCCGACGGCGCTGGCAGCGGAGCCGAACGGTCCGAGGGCCATCAGGCCCGCCGTCCGAGCAGCACGCGCGGCAGCCGCGGGCCCATCCGGGTCACGATCTCGTAGTTGATCGTGCCGGCCGCCTCGGCCCAGTCCTGCGCGCAGGGCTCGCCGTCCGCCGCGCGACCGAGCACCACGACCTCGTCCCCGGCGGCGCCGGCGAACCCGGGGCCGAGGTCGACGACGAACTGGTCCATGCAGACCCGCCCGGCAACCGGCAGCCGACGGTCGTCGACGAGCACCGGCCCCCGCCCGCCGGCCGACCTCGGGATGCCGTCGGCGTAGCCCATGGGCACCAGGCCGAGAACCGTGTCGCGGTCGGTGACGTACTCGTGGCCGTAGCTGACGCCCTGGCCGGCGCGGGCCCGCTTCACGAGGGTGAGCCTGGCGGTGACCCGCATCGCCTCGCGCAGACCGAAATGGGCCGGGTCGCCGAGGTCGGGCACCGGGGACAGCCCGTAGACCGCCAGGCCCGGGCGGACCATGTCGAAGTGGGCAGAGGAGTTGGTCAGGGTCGCCGCCGAGTTGGCGAGATGGCGCAGCGCCGGGCGCACACCGGCGCGCTCGAGCTCGCCGCACGCGTCGAGGAACCGAGCCTGCTGGGCACGCACGGTGGGGTGCTGGGGCGCGTCGGCCCAGGCGAAGTGCGACCAGACACCGGTGACCTCGATCGTGCCCTCGGCCTGCGCGGCCGCGACCCGCTGCACCATCTCCGACCAGTCGGTGAGGACGCCGCCGCGGCCGAGACCGGTGTCGACCTTCACCTGCACGCGAGCGGGCCGGCCCCGTTCGCGGGCCGCGGCGATCACGGCATCCAGGACCCAGCCGCTGCCGACCGTGACATCGATGTCGGCCTCGATCGCGCCCGCGACGTCGCCGCCGGGTGGGAACAACCAGGTCAGCAACGGCGCCGTGACACCCGCAGCCCGCAGCTCGAGGGCCTCGGCGAGCTGGGCCACCCCGAGCCAGGTCGCGCCTGCGTCGAGGCAGGCGCCTGCGGCGGGCACGAGCCCGTGGCCGTAGGCGTCCCCCTTGACGACCGCCATCACCTGGGCCGACCCGGCGCGGCGGGCGAGCTCGGCCACGTTGTCGCGGATCGCGTCGAGGTCGACGCTCACCCACGCGGAGGCGCCCGCGGGTGCGGGTGACGGGGCGGAGGCGGGCGACGTGGTCATGGCGCCGACGAGTCTAGGGCGCCCGGGTGACCCCGCGGCTCAGCAGGTGGGCCACCGCCGCCGGGATGCCGTGCGCCACCGAGAGCGCCCGCACCGGGCCACCGGGGTTGGCACGGTCGGCGGCGACACCGTGCACCAGCGCCCCCAGGGCGCCTGCGGCATCGGCGGGCAGGCCTGCGGCGAGCAGCGCGCCGAGAAGCCCGGCCAGCACGTCGCCGGCTCCGGCGGTGGCCAGCCAGGCGGGGCCGTCGCACTGCGACCAGGTGGTGGCCCCGTCTCCGGGTGGCACGACGAGGGTCGTGGCGCCCTTGAGCAGCACGGTCGCGCCGGTGAGCTCGGCCAGGGCGCGGGCGTGGGCGAGCGGCCGGGCCTCGACCTGCTCCCGGGTCACCTCGCCGCGGGACCCCAGACGGGTGAGGAGGTGGGCGCACTCGCCCGCGTGCGGCGTGAGGAGGGTGCCGGCATCCGCCCGTGCCCTGAGCAGCTCGGCGTCGAGCAGGTCGAGACCGCCGGCGTCGACGACGACCGGCTCGGCACCGGCGAGCGCCTCACGGGCGATGTCGAGCTGCGCCTTCGCACCTGATGCTCGTGACGAGACGTCGAGGCCGGGGCCGACCACCCAGGCCTGCACCCGGCCGGGCCCGTGCACGGCCTCGGGGACCGTGGCGCGCACCAGCCCGGTGGGGGTCGGCGTGCCGACGTAGCGCACCATGCCACAGCCGGCTTCGACCGCAGCCGTGACGGTGAGCACGGCTGCGCCCGAGTAGGACTCGCCACCGGCCACGACCCCGAGCACCCCGCGCGAGTACTTGTCGTCGGTGCTCACCGGCACCGGCCAGAGGGCGGCGACGTCGTCGTGGTCGAGCCGCCGGACGACGGGGACGTCGTCGACCTCCAGACCGATGTCGACGACGGTCAGCAGCCCGCAGGCCTGTTCGGTGGGGGGAAGCAGGTGTACCGGCTTGGCGAGGGAGAAGGTCACGGTCTCGTCGGCGAACACGCCGTCGGGGTCGAGCCCACCACCCATCGGGTCCTGTCCCGACGGCAGGTCGACGGCGATGACGTAGGCGGTGTCGGACAGGGCGGCGAGCCAGCCGGCGGCCCAGTCGGGCAGGCCGGGGCGCGCGCCGATGCCGAGGATGCCGTCGAGCACGACGTCCGCCTCCGCCAGACCGGAGGCTTCGGTCGTGAGCAGCACACCGGCCGCCGCTGCGGCGGCGCGCGCCCCCTCGTGCACGGTGTCGTGGTGCACCGCGACGGCGTTCCAGCCCGCCTCGGCCAGGCGCGCCACGGCGAACAACGCGTCGGCACCGTTGTTGCCGGGCCCGACCAGGGCGGCGACGGCCTTCCCGTCGCGCTCCTGGAGTCGCGCCGCAGCGACTCCCGCGAGCCCTTCGACCGCGCGGGCCATCAGCTCACCGTCGTCGAGCGTCGCCATGAGCGCGGCCTCGGCGGCATAGACGGCGTCGGTCGACCACGCCTGGATCATCGGTCACGTCCTTCCGCGACGACGACCGCCGACGCGATGCCCGCGTCGTGCGACAGGGAGAGGTGCATTGCGGTGATGCCCAGGGCGTCGAGCTGCGCCCGCACGGTGCCGCGCACCTCGAGGTGCGGGCGGCCGTCGCCACCGCGGTGCACCTCGGCGTCGTGCCAGTGCATGCCGGTCGGGGCGCCCAGGGCCTTGGCGAGGGCCTCCTTGGCGGCGAACCGGGCCGCCAGCGAGTCGAGCGGGAGGTCGCGCTCGCCCGGTGTGAAGAGTCGATCGCGCAGCGCCGGGGTGCGGTCGAGGGTGGCACCGAAGCGCGCGACATCGACGACGTCGATGCCGACGCCGACGATCACCGGGACGCCCGGGTCATTCGACCGTGACCGACTTCGCCAGGTTTCGGGGCTGGTCGACGTCGAGGCCCTTGGCCGTGGCCAGGTGCAGCGCGAAGACCTGCAACGGGACGACGGCCAACAGCGGCGCCAGCATCGGCGAGCACTGCGGGATGCGGATCACCTCGCTCGCGTACGGCTCGACGTCGTCGTCGCCGTCGTGGGCGATGACGATGGTGCGCGCCCCGCGAGCCCGGATCTCCTGGATGTTGGACACGACCTTCTTGTGCAGCTCGTGCGGGGTGTCAGGGCTCGGCACGATGACGAAGACCGGCTGGCCCGCGTCGATCAGTGCGATCGGCCCGTGCTTGAGCTCGCCGGCGGCGAACCCCTCGGCATGGATGTAGGCGAGCTCCTTGAGCTTCAGGGCGCCCTCGAGGGCCACCGGGTAGCCGACGTTGCGGCCGAGGAAGAGCACCGAGCGGGTGTCGGCCATGAAGTGCGCCATCTCGACCACGCGGTCCATCCGCCCCAGGAGGTCCTGGATCTTGGCGGGGATCTCCTGCAGCTCGGCCAGCACGGCCTTGGGGTCGTCGGCGTAGGTCTCGCCCCGCAGCTGCGCGAGGTAGAGCCCGAGGACGTAGGTGGCGGTGATCTGGGCGAGGAACGCCTTGGTCGACGCGACCGCGATCTCGGGGCCGGCGTGCGTGTAGAGCACGGCATCCGACTCACGCGGGATGGTGGAGCCGTGGGTGTTGCAGATCGACAGGGTCATGGCGCCGAGCTCGCAGGCGTGCTTGACCGCCATCAGCGTGTCCATCGTCTCGCCGGACTGGCTGATCGACACCACGAGCGTCGAGCTGTCGACGATGGGGTCGCAGTAGCGGAACTCGTGGGCCAGGCTGACCTCGACCGGGATGCGGGTCCAGCGCTCGATCGCGTACTTGGCGACCATCCCGGCATACGCGGCGGTGCCGCAGGCGACGATCGTGATGCGCTCGACCGCGCGCAGCTGCTCCTCGGGGATGCGCACCTCGTCGAGCACCAGGCGGCCGTTGTCGTCGGTGCGCCCGAGGAGGGTGTCGGCGACCGCGTGCGGTTGGTCGTTGATCTCCTTCTCCATGAAGGTGTCGTAGCCGCCCTTCTCCGCAGCCGCCGCATCCCAGGTGACCTCGTAGGCCTTGCCGTCCGAGGGCGTGCCGTCGAAGTTGATGACCGAGTAGGTGTCCGGCGTGATCGTGACGATCTGGTCCTGGCCGAGCTCGAGGGCGTGCCGGGTGTGGCCGATGAACGCCGCGACATCACTGCCGAGGAAGTTCTCACCGTCACCCAGGCCCACGACGAGCGGGCTGTTGCGCCGCGCGCCGACGACGACGCCCGGGCTGTCGGCGTGCACGGCCAGGAGCGTGAACGCGCCCTCGAGTCGCTGCACCGCGTTGAGCATGGCCTCGGTCAGGTCGCCCACCCTGTCGTACTCGCGGCCGACCAGCTTGGCGGCGACCTCGGTGTCGGTCTCGGAGCGAAACTCGACGCCCGCGGCGAGCAGCTCCTTCTTCAGCGCGTGGAAGTTCTCGATGATGCCGTTGTGGATCAGCGCCAGCCGGTTGTCACCGCCACCACGGTGAGGGTGGGCGTTGCCGTCGGTGGGGCCACCGTGCGTGGCCCAGCGGGTGTGCCCGATGCCGGTGCGCGACGCCTCGAGCGGGTGGGCCTGGAGCGCCGAGCGCAGGTTCTCGAGCTTGCCGGCGCGCTTCTCGGACGTGATGCCCGCCTCGGTGACGAGGGCGACACCGGCCGAGTCGTAACCGCGGTACTCGAGGCGTGCCAGCCCCTCCATCAGAACCTCGAGGGCCATGTCATCGATGGTCGAGCCGACGTACCCCACGATTCCGCACATGCGGCAAGCCTAGTGCGGCCCTCGGGAGACGCGGCCGCGGCGCGACCTTCGCGAGCCACCCCGCACCCCCCGGCCCGAACCCGGCTCGCCCGCCCGCACGCCCGTACCGCAGGGCCCGGGTCGTCATGCGCAACAATGACGCGCGTGAGCGCCACGCAGGAGCGACGCACGATGCCCACGCCGTACGTCGACCTCGACCGCCGGGCGTGGTCGCGCCTGCGCGAGAGCCACCCGATGAGCCTGGAGCAGAGCGACCTCGCCCGGCTGCGCGGCCTGGGTGACCGGCTGGACCTCAACGAGGTCGAGGAGGTCTACCTGCCCCTGTCGCGGCTGCTGCACTTCTACGTCGAGGCCACCCACGGGCTGCGGCTGGCGACGAGCGAGTTCCTCGGCGAGCGCCCCACCAGGGTGCCGTTCGTCGTCGGGGTGGCCGGATCCGTGGCGGTCGGCAAGTCGACCACCGCGCGCATTCTCAAGGAGCTGATGAGCCGCTGGCCGCAGACGCCACGCGTCGAGCTGGTGACCACCGACGGCTTCCTGCACCCCAACGCCGAGCTGGAGCGCCGTGGGCTGTTGCAGCGCAAGGGTTTTCCCGAGTCCTACGACCGCCGGGCCCTGATGGAGTTCATCGCGGCGGTCAAGTCGGGGATGCCGTCCGTGGAAGCGCCGCGCTACTCCCACCTCACCTACGACGTGCTGCCCGAGACGGTGCGCGTGCGTCGGCCGGACGTGCTCATCATCGAGGGGCTCAACGTGCTGCAGCCGCCTGGCCTGCGCCCCGACGGGTCGAGCACGGCGGCGATCTCGGACTACTTCGACTTCTCGGTCTACGTGGACGCTCCCGTCGAGGAGATCCGTACCTGGTACGTCGAGCGCTTCCTGCGGTTGCGGCGGACGGCGTTCGCGCTCCCCCAGTCCTACTTCCACCGGTACGCCGGGCTCAGCGACCAGGAGGCTCGCGCCACGGCTCAGGCGATCTGGGAGCGCACCAACGAGCCGAACCTCGTGGAGAACGTGCTGCCCACCCGTGAGCGGGCGACCCTGGTGCTGACCAAGGGCCCCGACCATGCGGTGACCCGGATCCGACTGCGGAAGATCTGAGCTCGGCGGCGTCGCGACTGGGCGCGGAGCCGGTCAGTACCAGTGTGGGGACCGGGCGTTCCAGGAGTCGAGGGCGTTGCACGGCGTGCCGTAGGACGACTTGATGTAGTTCAGGCCCCACTTGATCTGGGTGACCGGGTTGCTGCGCCAGTCGGCGGCCACGCTGGCCATCTTCCGGCCCGGCAGCGACTGCGGGATGCCGTAGGCACCGGAGGACGAGTTCTCGGCCTTGTGGTTCCAGCCGCTCTCCCCGATCCACAGCCGCTCCAGGCAGGGCCAGTCGGCCTGGCTGAAGCCGTACTCGGGCAACAGCTTCCGGGCAGCAGCCTTGGGGTCCTTCTGGGCGTTCGCGATGGCCCGCTTGCGCTGGGCTGCCCGAGCGGCCCTGTCGGCGGCCGCCTTTCGGGCCTTCGCACGTACCGCGGCGTCGATCTTCTCTCGCTCCGCGCTGCGCGCCGCGGCGACCGAACGCTGGGCGTTCGCCGCACTGCGGTCGGCGGCCACTCGCGCCGCATCCGCGCGCTCGGTTGTGCTCTGCTCGCTCGAGGTGCTCGAGGTGAGCCCGTCGACGGCGAAGGTCAACGGGTCGGCACTCGCCGACCCGCCGGTGAGCCCCGCGACCACCGCGCCACCGGTGAGCACGGCGATGGCCAGACCCGATGCAAGCACCGGCCGGCCGAGCGCCGCACCTGCCACGCGACCCCTCTCGACGCGACGCGGGGCGGCATGACGGGGGGCTTGGCGCGGGGTGTGAAGGGCCATGGGCAGGCAGAAACCTCTCGTGCTCTCGCGATCAGGGTCGGGGCGCAGGGGCGCCCTGTCGGGCGTTACCGAATCGAGACCTTACTTTAGGTGATGCCCCGACCCAGGCGAAATCGGCACCTCGGCCAGTCCTCCGGCAGAGCCGCCCCGCACGCCCAGCCCGCTCAGACCTCGATGCCCTCGAGCAGGTCGGTCACCAGGGCCGCGATGGGGCTGCGCTCGCTGCGGTTCAGCGTGACGTGGGCGAACAACGGGTGGCCCTTGAGGGCCTCGACGACCGCCACCACCCCGTCGTGCCGGCCCACCCGCAGGTTGTCGCGCTGCGCGACGTCATGGGTGAGCACCACCCGCGAGTTCTGCCCGATGCGCGACAGCACGGTGAGCAGCACGTTGCGCTCCAGGCTCTGCGCCTCGTCGACGATGACGAAGGCGTCGTGCAGCGACCGGCCGCGGATGTGGGTGAGCGGCAGCACCTCGAGCATGCCCCGGTCGAGGATCTCCTCGACCACCTCGCGGGACACCAGCGCCGAGAGGGTGTCGAAGACCGCCTGGCCCCACGGGTTCATCTTCTCGGAGGCATCGCCGGGCAGGTAGCCCAGCTCCTGGCCGCCGACCGCGTAGAGCGGGCGGAAGACGACGACTTTGCGCTGCTGGCGGCGCTCCATGACCGCCTCGATGCCCGCGCACAGGGCGAGCGCGGACTTGCCGGTGCCGGCGCGGCCCCCGAGGCTGACGATGCCGATGTCGGGGTCCATGAGCAGGTCGAGCGCGATCCGCTGCTCAGCGCTGCGGCCGTGCAGTCCGAAGGCGTCGCGGTCGCCACGCACCAGGCGCACCTGCTTGTCGGGGCCGACCCGCCCCAGGCCGGACCCGCGCGGCGAGATCAGCTTCAGGCCGGTGTGGCAGGGGAACTCGGCGGCCTCGACGCTCTCGAGCCGACCGTACTCGTAGAGGTGGTCCATCTCCTCGACGCTGACGTCGAGCTCGGCCATGCCGGTCCAGCCCGACTCCACGGCGAGCTCGGCGCGGTACTCCTCCGCCTCGAGCCCGCAGGCCGAGGCCTTGACCCGCATCGGCAGGTCCTTGCTGACGATCGTCACCACGCGGCCCTCGTTCGCAAGGTTGCGCGCCACCGCCAGGATGCGCGTGTCGTTGTCGCCCAGCCGGAAGCCGGCCGGCAGCGACGTCGGGTCGGTGTGGTTGAGCTCGATGCGCAGGGTGCCGCCGTCGTCGCCGATCGGCACCGGAGCGTCGAGCCGACCCGCCGAGATGCGCAGGTCGTCGAGCATCCGCAGTGCGGTGCGGGCGAAGTAGCCGAGCTCGGGGTGGTGCCGCTTGGCCTCCAGCTCGGTGACGACCACGACCGGGAGGACAACCTCGTGCTCCTTGAAGCGGGTGATGGCCCTGGGGTCCGCGAGCAGGACCGAGGTGTCGAGCACGTAGCTGCGACGCGAATCCTTCCCCGGTCGTGCGGGCGGTGCCGGTCGCGTGCTCGAGGCCATGGTCGCTCCTGGGGTGCGGACTGCGGTGGTCTCGACGCTACGACCCTCCCCGGCACGCGGGTCGGAGGCGGGACCCGGCGTGTCGGCACGGGACGGCGTCGTGCATGGGGCTGCTGGGAGGGGCGTGGCGTGTGCGATCCCCGCGACCGGCGCGGATGCCGTACCGCCGGGTCAGGACCCGAACCGGCGGTGCCGCTCGCCGAAGGCACGCAGGGCCCGCAGGAAGTCGACCTTGCGGAAGTCGGGCCAGTAGGCCTCACAGAAGTAGAACTCGCTGTGTGCGCTCTGCCAGAGCAGGAAACCGCCCAGCCGCTGCTCCCCCGACGTGCGGATGACGAGGTCGGGGTCGGGCTGGCCCTTGGTGTAGAGGTGCTCGGCGATGTGCTCGACGTCGATCACCTCGGCGAGCTGCTCGATGCTGGTGCCCTTGGTCGCCTGATCATGCAGGAGGGACCGCACGGCATCGGCGATCTCGCGGCGGCCGCCGTAGCCGACGGCCACGTTCACCAGCATGCCGTCGACGTCGCGGGTGCGGTCCTCGGCCCCCTTGAGCCGCGATGCGGTGCCGGCCGGGAGCAGGTCGAGCGCACCCACGGGGTGCAGCCGCCAGCGGTGGGTCGCGGCCAGCGAGTCGACGGCCTTCTCGATGATGCCCAGAAGTGGCCGCAGCTCCTTCTCGGGGCGGTTCAGGTTGTCCGTCGAGAGCAGCCACAGCGTGACGACCTCGACTCCCGCCTCGTCGCACCACGACAGCAGGTTGACGATGTTGTCGGCACCCGCCTGGTGGCCCTCGCTCGCACCGGCGCCGCGGGCCTTCGCCCACCGGCGGTTGCCGTCGAGCATCACGCCCACATGCCGCGGCATCGACGAGGGGTCGAGCTGGGTGGTCAGGCGGCGGGCGTAGGCGGCATACAGCACGTCACTGAGCCACATCGCGCCCTGCTCCTCCCACCGCTGTCGAACCCGTCGCCGCAGTGCCCGCGGCGCGGTGCGCCCCACGGTACTCCCGGGCCCCGATCGGGGCAGGAGGAGATTCCACGTCGCTGTTCCACAAACCTACGGTGGCGTAGGTTAGCCTTTTCTTCATGACGCACAGCGACCCGACCCCCACCGTGGTGGAGAGCCGCCGTGAGGCGATCGAGCACCGCGTCGAGACGGCGCTCGATCACGTGAAGCCCAAGCTGCGCGGCTGGTTGCACGCGGGCATGACCCCGATCGCCCTCGTCGCCGGCATCGTCCTCATCGTGCTCGCGGGCACGACCCGGGAGAAGGTCTCGGCGGCGGTGTTCGCCGGCACGGCCGTGCTGCTGTTCGGCACCTCCGCGGTCTACCACCGCGGCACCTGGTCGCCCCGGGTCGGCGGGTTCCTGCGCCGCTTCGACCACTCGAACATCTTCTTGATCATTGCCGGCACCTACACGCCGTTCGCGTTGATGCTGCCGCCGGCGCAGGCTCGCCGGATGCTGATCATCGTCTGGACCGGAGCCGTGCTCGGTGTGCTGTTCCGCGTCTTCTGGTCCGGCGCCCCGCGGTGGCTCTACGTACCTGCCTACCTGATGCTCGGCTGGGTCGCGGTCTTCTACTTCGGCCCGCTGCTGCAGCACGCCGGGGCCGCCGTGATGACGTGGGTCGTCATCGGCGGGGCGCTCTACAGTGTCGGCGCGGTCGTCTACGGCACCAAACGTCCCGACCTCTCACCGCGCTGGTTCGGCTTTCACGAGGTCTTCCACGCGCTGACCATCCTCGCGTTCACCGCACACTTCGTCGCGGCCTCGCTGGCACTCACCGGTCACAGCCCCGCCTGACCGCCGCCCGCGAGCCGGCCGTGCCGTGGCGCTCAGGCCCCGCCGCTTCCCCGAGGACCGTCGTCCGACGGCCCGTCGGTCTGCGCGTCGGTGTCGCTGGGCTCGCCCGGCTCCGCTGCGGCGCCTGCCGAGGGCTCTCCCTCGGGCGCGACCTCACCCGGCGCCACCTGCGGGTCGTCCTTGCCGCGATGCGCCGCCTGCTGGCGGTAGGACATCCGCCGCATGCGGGCGTTCATGTTCCGCATGAGGAACCACAGCGCGAGCGCCAGGAGGAAGAACGCGGCGAAGGCCAGGAAGCCCGGCCCGGCGTCTGCGGTGGGGACCTCGTTCATGCGTCACGCTCCGTGCGGGTGTCGTGGGCGACCCGAAGGTCACCCGAGGTGGCGAGGGCGTCCGCCGCCGCGACGTCAGGGGGGATGCCGGCGAACAGGTCGTCCTCGCCCTCGAGAATCGGCACGAAGCAGAGCGCAGCCTCGAAGTCCTCAGTGGGCCACACCCGCGCCTGCACCTCGCGCGACACCCGGAACCAGGTGCCCTCGGGGTCGACCTGCGTCGCGTGGGCGAGCAGCGCGGCATCCCGCTGCTCGAACCACGCCGCGCACTCCACTCGGGTGGTCACGGCCCGGTCGGGCCTCGACCAGCTCTCGAGCCACTCGGCGTAGGGGCTCTCCTCGCCCAGCGAGGTCAGCGCCTGGTGGAACGCCTCGATGCGGGCCCGGCTGAAGGTCTGGGTGTAGTAGGTCTTGAGCGGCTGCCACGCGGGCCCGGCCTGCGGAAAGGCGTCGGGGTCGCCGGCCGCCACGACCGCCGCCATCGACACGTCGTGGCACATGACGTGGTCGGGGTGCGGGTAGCCGCCGTTCTCGTCGTACGTCGTGACCACGTGCGGTCGGAACCGCCGGATCTCGTGAACGAGCGCCTCTGTGGTCACCGCGAGGGGCTCCAGGGCGAAGCACCCCTGCGGAAGCGGAGGCAGCGGGTCGCCCTCCGGCAGGCCGGAGTCGACGAAGCCCAGCCAGGTGTGCTGCACGCCGAGGATCACCTGCGCGGCGGCCATCTCGTCGCGACGCACCTGCGCCAGGTCGCGCAGGATGTGCGCGTCCTCCTTGAGCCTGGGGTTGAGCACGTCTCCGCGCTCGCCGCCGGTGCACGACACGACGAGCACCCCGTACCCCTCGTGCACGTAGCGCGCCATGGTCGCGGCGCCCTTGCTGGACTCGTCGTCCGGGTGCGCGTGGACGCACATGAGCCGGAGCCGGTCGGACACGTGGGGACCCTTCGGTGAAGCGGTCTCGGGCGTAACCGAGAATGGACGCCAGTCATCCTCTCATCCACGACCGCTCGCAGACCGAGGACCCACATGCCGATGCCCCGCCCCGCTCCCGGCACCACCCGCTGGTGGGTCGTGGGCATCGTGGGCTGCCTGGCCGCCGTGGGCGTCATCGTGTGGTGGGGCGTCATCACCACGACCGGAAGCGTGCGCCCCGAGGTGACCGCCTACCGCGTCGAGTCCGACACGTCGATCGTCGTGGAGTACGACCTGCACCGACCCGCCGGCACCGCCGTGACCTGCCGGATCAGCGCCCTCGACGGCGGACGCAACCGGGTGGGCACGGTGCAGGACACCATCGCGGCCCCGGGCGCCACCTCCGTGCACCGGGTGGTCAGCCTGCGCACCAGCGTGCGTGCCGTGACGGGCGTGGTCGACGCCTGCACCCGGGTCGTGGGCGCCCCCTGAGCGAGGGCGCCCAAGGCCCCGCGCACCCCGGGCGCGCACCGCGGCACCCTGCTGCATGGTGGGAATCCGCGCGAAGTTGCTAGACTGAGCGCTTCACACCTCGGGTCTGGGTCCGACATGCGTGCCGCACGGCATCGTTCGGACCCGGGCCCGTTGCCGTAGCACCGAGGCGCCGCCCCCGTTCGGGCAGGCGCCATCCATGATCAGGAGTGAATGACGTGACCGAGACCGCCAACCAGGCGAGCTTCCTGACCCAAGGGGCCTACGACCGCCTCCAGGCCGAGCTCGACGACCTCTCCGGACCGGGCCGCAGCGAGATCTCGAAGAAGATCGAGGCAGCCCGCGAGGAGGGTGACCTCAAGGAGAACGGCGGCTACCACGCCGCCAAGGAGGAGCAGGGCAAGATGGAGGCCCGCATCCGGCAGCTCACCCAGCTGCTCGAGTCGGCCACCATCGGCGAGAAGCCCGCCGACGACGGTGTCGTCGAGCCCGGCATGGTCGTCACCGTCGACATGTTCGGCGACGAGGAGACCTTCCTGCTCGGGTCGCGCGAGATCACCGACGACTCGATGCACGTCTTCTCCGAGAAGTCCCCCATCGGGGCGGCCGTGAACGGCACCAAGGTCGGCGACAAGGTGTCCTACGAAGCGCCGAACGGCAAGCAGGTCCAGGTCAAGGTGCTCGCCACCAAGCCCTACGACGGCTGAGCGACACCCTGTAAGCCCTTCGCCGCGAGTCCCGCCCACCCACGTCGTGCCGTCGACCACCTCGACGTGCACCCGGCCCGCCCGCCCGATGACGGTGCCCTGCGCAACCACGTAGCGCTCGGGAAGGCGACCGGCCGGGACCAGCCACTGGGCCACGCCGGCGTTGAGGCTGCTGGTGACCGGGTCCTCGGCGAAGTCGCGCCCGTCGGAGTAGAACGCCCGCACCTCGGCCGCCACGCCGTCGTCGCGGGCCCCCGACGGGTAGACGGCGACGAGGCTGGCCTTCACCCCGGCGCACGCGCTGGGGTCAGGGGTTGCTGCCAGCACGGCCCCGGTCGACCGCAGCAGCACGCCCACCCAACCCGGGCCGTTGTCGACCCAGGCCAGGTCGACGACATCGGCCGGGTCATCTGCTCGTCGGAGAGGTCGTCGGCGTCGTGGAACACCGCCAGCGCGTTGCCGCGACAGGTGGACTCGGAGAAGACGTCGACGAGGCGCACGGAGGGCATGCCCCCATGCAACCGCGCGTGCTACCGAAGGTCGGCGGCGCCGGGGGCATCGGTCGTGGCGGCCGTGACGGCGGCGGCCCGGGCGTCTCCGGACAGGTCGGTGCGCACGACCACCCCGAGCTTGCCCATGGTGACGCGCATCCCCTCCCCGAGGCCGCTGGTGACCACGGCCTCGAGGGCGTGCTCGCGCACGAACCGCACGATCCGGGCGTGGTGGGTGCCCTCCGGACCGCTGCCGTGCAGGTCACCCCAGCCGACGTGCACCTCGGCCCACGACGCGACGGCCCCGTCGCGGATGTCGGCGACGGCCAGGGTCTGCGCACGGCCCAGGCCCCCGCCGACGGCGCCCTGCGGCGTGGTCGTGACACCGACGATCATGGCTTCTCCTCACCGGTCGGCCCGGGCCCGCAGCGCCGAGTGGCGGTGGGTGCCGACCTACCGATCCTAAGGGGGTCGTCGGATCTCCCTGGGGGCTGTACGGGAGGAGGGTGGGTCCGGGTCGGCGCCGGCGCGCCGAGTCGGACCTCCCGGAAACGCCCCGAGGTCAGTCCGTGGTGCGGCGGACGTAAGCGCGGATGGCCAGGGGCGCGAGGATCGCCGACAGCCCGATGGTCCAGAGCAGCGTGGCGATGACGGGGTACTGCAGCGGAAGCGCCGCATCGGGCGGTAGCGGGAAGCCCTCGTTGCCCCACAGCTCACGCAGGGCCTGCACGAGCGCACTGATCGGGTTCCACTCGGCCAGGAAGCGCAGCACCGGGGGCATGCCCTCGGGTCGCGCGAAGGCGTTGCTGAGGAACGTGATCGGGAAGATGGTCACGAACATGACGCCCTGCACCGCCTCGACCGAGCTCAGGGACGAGCCGACCAGGATGCCGATCCAGATCATCATGAACCCGAACAGGACCAGCAGGCCGTAGCCGATCAACCCGCGGAGCATGCCGTCGTTGATCCGCCACCCCACGAACAACCCGGTGACCGACATGACGACGATGCCGAGGCTGGAGTGGATCAGGCTCGAGATGCTGCGGGCGACCACCACGGCCCCGCGGCCGATCGGCAGCGAGCGGAACCGGTCGACGATGCCCTTGCCCAGGTCGCTGTTGAGCCCGATGGCGACGACGAACGAGCTGAACGCCATGGTCTGCGCCATGATGCCCGGCAGCAGCCACTCCTTGTAGTCGACGCCGGGGATCGTGATCGAGCCACCGAAGACGAACGCGAAGAGCAGCACGAACATCACCGGCTGGATGGTGACGTCGGTGAGCATCTCGGGCTGGCGCTTGATGTGCGTCAGGTTGCGGCGCACCAGCGCCCCGATCTGCCGGGTGCTCGTGGCGCCGCGCTCGTCGGGGTGGGTGGCGTGGAAGCGCGTCACCGTGGTCGAGGTCATCGAACTGCCTCCGCCTTCTCCTTGTCGTGCGACTCGTCGTCCTCGACCTCGGCCTTGTGACCGGTGAGCTTGAGGAAGACGTCGTCGAGGCTGGGCCGCTGCAGACCGATGTCGTCGAGGTCGATACCAGCCTGCTCGAGCCGAGCCGCGATGCGGGTGAGCGCACCCACCCCCTCGGCGGGGGCGGTGATGTGCCGCGCGTCGCGGTCGACGTGGATCTCGCCGACCTCGGACCGCACGATCTCGGCCGCGGACTCGACCTGGGCGGGGCGGCTCACCGTGATGACGAGGCTGGCGGCGCCGGACTGGTCCTTGAGCTCGAGCGGCGTGCCCGCTGCGATGATCCGGCCGTGGTCGACGACGACGATCGTGTCGGCCAGCTGGTCGGCCTCGTCGAGGTACTGGGTCGTGAGGAACAGCGTGGTGCCGTCGCGCACGAGGTCACGCAGCACCCCCCACAGCTCGACCCGGCTCCGTGGGTCGAGGCCGGTGGTCGGCTCGTCGAGGAACAGCACCGGAGGCGTGGCGATCAGGCTCGCGGCGAGGTCGAGCCGCCGCCGCATGCCCCCGGAGTAGTCCTTGACGACCTTGTTGCCCGCCTCGGAGAGCGAGAACCGCTCGAGCAGCTCCTCGATCGACCGCTTCACCAGGCCGCGGTCGAGCCCGTAGAGGTCGCCGACCAACCGCAGGTTCTCGCGACCGGTCAGCAGCTCGTCGACCGTCGCGGACTGGGCGGTCAGGCCCATCCGGTGGCGCACGGCATCCGGCTCGGCGACGACGTCGAAGCCGGCGACCCGCGCGGTGCCGCTGGTCGGGATGCTGAGGGTGGTCATCATGCGCACCGTGGTGGTCTTGCCGGCGCCGTTGGGACCGAGCATCGAGAAGACGGTGCCCTGGGGCACCGAGAAACTGACGCCGTCGACGGCCGTGAAGTCGTCGAACTTCTTGACGAGGTCGACCGCCTCGATGGCCGGCGCGCTCATGACACCAGGCAGAACGGGTGCCCAGCCGGGTCGAGGTAGACGACGAACCCACCGCTGTCGGAGGGCTGGTGCTCGTGCCGGGTGCCCCCGGCAGCGAGCACCACCTGCTCACCGGCGGCGAGGTCGGCGACGCGCAGGTCGAGGTGGAACTGCTGGGGCTGCGAGCCCCCGGGCCAGGTCGGGGCGACGTAGTCGTCGATGCGCTGGAACGCCAGCCCCTGCTCCCCCTCGCCGGACCCGGGCGGCACGATGGTCACCCAGTCGTCGTCGGACTCGTCGACCACCTCCCAGTCGAGGAGGCCGGCGTAGAAGCCGGCGAGCGCCCGGGCGTCCGGGCAGTCGAGGGCCACGACGTCGAGGCTGATCTGGGTCTGCGAAGCGGTGGTTTCACTCATGCGGACAAGCGTAGGTGTGACCACCGACATAGGTCTTCTCGATTTCTGCCCTCCTGCCGATCAGCCGCCGACGTGGCCTCTCAGCAGGGTCCCGGTGCGCGCGGCCTCCGCCTCGGTGTTGTTGAGGTGGAACGACACCCGGAGCCGGCCGGCGCGCTCCGCCGCGACGATGCCGTGCTCGCCGAGCAGGCCGGGGACAGCCGCGTCGGCGTGCAGGGCCCGGATCGCCCGCCCCGCCGGCTCCAGGCCAGCAGCCCGCGAGAAGGCCGCCTCCACGGCGAGGGCGTGACCGTGCAGCTCGGCCACCCCCACCCGCTCGAGCAGCGCCAGCGAGGATGCCGTGCCCACCCACGCGTGCCATCCCGGCGACACGTCGTACCGGCGCGCGTCCGTCGCCAGCCGCAGCGGAGTCCCGTAGATCGACGACCACGGGTGCTCGCCGGCGTACCAGCCGGCCTGCGCGGGCACCAGCCCGGCCCAGCGGTCACGACGCACGGTGAGGAACGCGGTGCCCCGTGGCGACAACAGCCACTTGTAGGCCGCGCAGACCGTGTAGGCGAACCGCCCGGCGTCCACCGGCAGCCACCCGACGGCCTGGGTGACGTCGACCAGCACGTCGATGCCGTGCCGCGCGGCCGCGGCCTCGACCTCCTCCAGCGGTGCGACGGCCCCGTCGGAGGACTGCACGGCGGCGAGCGCCACGAGCCCGGTCGACCCGTCGACGTGCTCCGCGAGGTCGGCGAGCGGCACCTCCCGCACCCGGATGCCGCGCGCCTCCTGCGCGAGGAAGGGGAAGGTGACGCTCGTGAACTCCCCCTCGGGCACGAGCACCGTCGCCCCGTCCGGGACGGCCGCGGCCACCAGGGCGACGAGCGGGGACACCTGGCTGCCGATCGCCACCGTGTCGGGCGCGACGCCCACCAGCCGCGCGTACGCCTGCCTGGCGGAGGCCACGTCGGCGTCGAAGCCCGGCGCGTGGGCGGTGCCCCTGCGCCAGTCGTCGAGCGCCGTCGACAGCGCCGCGAGGGTGGCCCGTGGCGGCAGGCCCATCGTCGCCGAGTTGAGGTAGGTGCCCTCGGGCTCGAACTCGTCGGCCCACGGCCAGTCGGTGTTCATCGCCCCACCGTAGGCCGGGCGGCTACGCGCCCGTGGGAGCGGTTGCCAGGGGCGACGCGAGGGCCGACGCCGCGGACGGGTACCGGTCCGCGAGCAGCCCGATGGCGAACAGCACGTAGGCCGTGTCGACCCGCAGCCGGGCACGGTCGGGCACCCGCCACCCACCGCCGTGGTCGGCAGCGATCCGGGCGAGCACCCGGGAGCCGAGGTCCCCGGGGGCGTGCCGCAGCACGCCGCCCGACCCCACGACCACGACCACCTCCGCGAGCGGCCGCGGACGGTCCGACGGGTGCGGTGGGCGGCCGTGGCGGCGCACCGCGACCACCGCGGCGGCGGAGGCGATCTCCTCCTCCGCCGACCACTCGGCATCCGAGGTGGCGAGGTGCGCCGTGTCGCGGACGACGGCGGCGACATACCGGGTCGTGCCGGGGTCGAGCGGCAGCCGCTCCCGCCCGGCGGCGTCGACCACGCCCTGCGCGGTCCACCGCATGCCGAGGTCCGCCTCGACGGTGCGGGCGTGCCAGAGGGTGCCGACGACCTCTCGGGAGATCGTGGCGTCCTCGCCCTGCGGGGTGATCACCGAGTAGACGTCGGTGGTGGCACCGCCCACGTCGACGACGAGCACGTCGCCGCCCACGACCTCGGCGAGCACCTCGACGCCGCGCAGCACGGCATCCGGCGTGGGGGCCCGCACGAGCTCGGCGAACCCACGACCTCGGGAGAGTCCCTTGCCACCGATGACGTGCGTGAGGAAGGCCTCGCGGATGGCGGCCCTGGCGGCCTCGGGCGCGACCACCCCGATCCGCGGCAGCACGTTGGCGGTGACGACGTGACGCCGGCCGGTCGACGACAGCACCTCCGCGACCTCGCTGGCGGCCTCGGCGTTGCCGGCGACGACGACGGGTGCGTGCAGGCGCGCCTTCGCGATGCGCCCGGCGTTGTGCAGCAGCACGTCGGCGTTGCCACCGTCGGTACCGCCGACGAGGAGCACGAGGTCGGGAGCGGCGGCGCGCAGGGCGGCGACGTCGGCGCGGGTCATCGGCCCGGTCGCGACGTGCACGATTTTGGCCCCGGCCGACAGGCCCACCCGGTGCCCGGCCTCGGCCGTCACCTCGCGCTCGTAACCGACCACGGCCAGCCGCAAGCCTCCCCCGGCGCTGGAGCAGACCAGCACGTCGCCGGGTTCCCCGTGCCCTGACAGCGCCGCGCGCACGGCATCCACGCCGTCCATGACGTCGGTCCCGACCGTCGTGGGGGAGCTCGCGGTGCCGAGCAGGTGCCCGGTGCCGACGTCGACGAGCACCGCCTTGGTGAAGGTCGACCCGACGTCGACGCACAGGACCGAGGGCACGGCGGGCACGCTCGCTCAGGTGAGCCGGTCGAGCGCCTGGGCCAGGTCGGCGACGAGGTCCTCGGCGTCCTCGATGCCGACCGACAGCCGGATGAGGTCGCCGGGCACCTCGAGCTCGGTGCCCGCCACCGACGCGTGCGTCATGCGTCCGGGGTGCTCGATGAGTGACTCCACGCCCCCGAGCGACTCGCCGAGGATCCACAGCTGCGTCTCGGCGCAGACCTTCGTGGCGACGTCCTCGCCGCCCTTGACACGGAAGGCCACCATGCCGCCGAAGCGCTTCATCTGCCGGGCGGCGACGTCGTGGTTGGGGTGCTCGGGCAGCCCCGGGTAGTGCACCGCGGTGACACCCTCGTGGCCCTGGAGGAAGGCGACGACCTTCTCGGCGTTGTCGCAGTGCCGCTCCATGCGCACCGCGAGGGTCTTCAGGCCGCGCAGCACGAGCCAGGCGTCGAACGGGCCGGCGACGGCGCCCATCGCGTTCTGGTGGAAGGCGATCCGCTCGCCGGCCGACTCGCCGTTCCCGGTCGTGGCGCCGGGCGCGACGACCACGGCACCCCCGACGACGTCGCTGTGGCCGCCCGCGTACTTCGTCGTGGAGTGCACCACGACGTCGGCGCCGAGTGCGATCGGCTGCTGCAGGTAGGGCGAGGCGAAGGTGTTGTCGACCACGAGCAGGGCGCCCGCCTCGTGCGTCACGGCAGCGATGGCCTCGATGTCGGCGATGCCGAGCAGCGGGTTGGTCGGCGTCTCGACCCACACCATCCGCGTCTCCGGCCGGATGGCGGAACGCACCGAGTCGACATCGGCGACGGTGGCGATCGAGTGCTCGACCCCCCACGGACCGGCGACCTTGTTGAACAGGCGGTAGGTGCCGCCGTAGGCGTCGGAGGGGACCACCACGTGGTCACCCGGGGCGAGCAGCGCCCGCAGCACGGTGTCCTCGCCGGCCAGGCCACTGGCGAAGGCGAAGCCACGCTCGCCACCCTCGAGCGCGGCGATGCACTCCTCCAGCGCGGTGCGGGTGGGGTTGGCCGACCGGGAGTACTCGTAGCCGCCGCGCAGGCCGCCGATGCCGTCCTGTTTGTAGGTGCTCACCTGGTGGATGGGCACGATGACGGCGCCGGTCGTGGCGTCCGGCTCCTGCCCCGCATGGATGGCGCGGGAGGAGAAGCCGAGGTTGTCGAGAGTCATGGGCGACAGCGTATGCCGGACGGCGGCTGCGCCCGGACGGCACCGGGCGCTCCCTTCGACCCGGGGATGATGCACGGGTCCTTCCGCGTTGGGCCTGACATGCTCTTCGGATCCCGTGCCAAGACCACCCTGCCCACCGCCGACGACGCGCTCCCGGGCCGCGAGACCCGGCCGTTCGTCGTGCCCACGACCCACGAGGTGCTCGGAACTCCGCTCGAGGGCCCCTGGCCCGCCGGGACGCAGGTCCTCTACGTCGCGATGGGCTGCTTCTGGGGGGTCGAACGGATCTTCTGGAAGCTTCCCGGCGTCGTCACGACGGCGGCGGGCTACATGGGCGGCCACACGCCCAACCCGACCTATGAGGAGACCTGCACGGGTCGCACCGGCCACGCCGAGACCGTGCTCGTCGCCTACGACCCGACGGTCACCTCCCCCGAGCTGCTGCTCAAGGCGTTCTGGGAGAACCACGACCCCACCCAGGGCAACCGGCAGGGCAACGACGTCGGCACGGCCTACCGGTCGGCGATCTTCTGGACCACCGACGCGCAGGCGGCCGCGGCCGGCACCACCCGTGCCAGCTTCCAGGACGTGCTCAGCCGCGCCGGCCGCGGCGAGATCACGACGACCCTCGCCCCGATGAGCGACGCCGGGCCGTTCTGGTTCGCCGAGGACTACCACCAGCAGTACCTGCACAAGAACCCCAACGGGTACTGCAACCACGGCCCGAACGGGCTCACCTGCCCGGTCGGTGTCGCCGACCTCCCGGCGCAGACCGACGTGCTGCCGCCCCGCTGACCCCGCAGTGGCCGTGCACGGTCTCACAGGGCGCAGGCTCCGCGGCAGGTCCGGACCTTCGGCGCCGGCCGCTTCCGGGTGCGCCTGTCAGCTTTCCTTGGGAACGATGATCCACAGGGCGATGTACACGAGCTCGCCGACGCCGAACAGACCGAAGATGACGAAGCCGACCCGAACGAGGAGCTTCGGCAGGCCGAAACGCGCGGCGAGGGCCGCGCAGACCCCTGCAACGATCCTGCCGCTGCTTGGCCGAACCAGCGCCTGTGACATGTCGGGATCCTTCCGTCGGGTGACTCCGAGTGTGCCACCTGCCCCTCGTGACGACTCGCCGAGACCTCCCGGCCACGGCCGCGCCGTGCGCCGGTGGGCCGGTGGGCCGGTGGGCCGCCAGCAGCATCGGTGCCGGCTCGTCCGGGACGACGAGCCATCAGGTCTGGATCGGGAACTCCGGGAGCGGGTGCGGCGTTCCCCCTTGACCGCCCTTTGACGACGAAAGAGCCATGGACCCCGACGGCCATCCCAGATTCCCCCTCCGCCAGCCGACGTGTGAGGGGGTGACGTGCTCATGACCACGGTGTTGTCCCTGCTCGCCGGGGTGCTCGTCGTCCTGCTCATCACGGCTGCGACGGGGTACTTCGTCGCCCAGGAGTTCGCCTACATGGCCGTAGACCGATCACGCCTCGGCGCGCGGGCGGCCGCAGGTGACGCGGGCGCCGCGCGGGCGCTGCGGGTGACCAAGCGCACGTCCTTCATGCTCTCCGGCGCCCAGCTCGGCATCACCGTGACCGGACTGCTGGTGGGGTACGTCGCGGAGCCGTTGATCGGCGAGTCCCTCGGCGAGATGTTCGGGTGGGCCGGTGTGCCCCTGGCAGTGGGCGTCGCCGTCGGGACGGTGCTGGCCCTGGGGCTGTCGACGGTGGTGCAGATGCTGTTCGGCGAGCTCGTACCGAAGAACCTCGCCATCGCACGCCCGGAGCCCCTGGCTCGCTGGCTGTCCCGCTCCACTCTGCTGTACCTCAAGGTGTTTGGGTGGCTGATCTGGATCTTCGACCAGTCCTCGAACCTCCTGCTGCGACTGCTGCGCATCGAGCCGGTGCACGACGTCGAGCACTCGGCATCCCCTCGCGACCTGGAGCACATCGTCGCCCAGTCCCGGCGAAGCGGTGACCTGCCTGCCGAGCTCTCGCTCCTGCTGGACCGGATTCTCGACTTCCCCAGCCGCGACGTGGAGCACGCGATGATCCCCCGGTCCCGCGTCGACGTCGTCCGCGCCGGGGACCCCGTCCACCGGGTGCGCGACCTCATGGGCGCGCAGCACTCCCGCTACCCCGTCCTCGTGGTGACCCCCGCCGCCGACATCGTCGGCGTGGTTCACCTCGAGGACGTGCTGCTCGCACAGGACCGGCTGGACGACGAGGTCCGTGGGCTCGTCCGTCCCGCCGTGGTCATCCCCACGTTCATGGCCCTGCCGGATGCCGTGCGCGAGCTGAGCGCCTCCCGCAACCAGCTGGCGTGCGTCGTGGACGAGTTCGGTGGCTTCGCCGGCATCCTCACCCTCGAGGACCTGGCTGAGGAGCTCGTCGGCGAGATCACCGACGAACACGACCCCGACCACCCGGACCAGCCCGCCGTGGACGACGACGGCGTCTGGGTCATGGGCGGCGACGTCCACATCGACGAGGTTGAACGCGCCATCGACCGCGACCTGCCGCGCGGTGACTACGAGACGATCGCCGGGCTGGTGATCGCCCAGCTGGGCCAGCTCCCCGAGGTGGGAGCCGCGATCGAGGTCGAGCTCGCCCCGGACCACGCCGACCTCGTCGAGGACGAACCCCGGGTGGTCCGGATCGTCATCGAGGTGCTGCAGGTCGAGCGGCACGTCCCCTCGCTCGTCCGCCTCTCCGAGACCAAGCACGACGACTCCACGCAGGAGGTCAGCGCGTGAACCAGACCTGGATCATCGTCATCGCCACCGTCTCGATCATCGCCCTGAGCGCGTTCTTCGTCGCCGTCGAGTTCGCCCTCATGGCCGCCAAACGGCACCGCCTCGAGGACGCCGCAGCCACCAGCCGCTCGGCTCGGGCCGCCCTGCGCAGCTCCAACGAGCTCACCCTCCTGCTAGCCGGCTCACAGCTCGGCATCACCATCTGCACCCTCGCGCTGGGCGCCATCACCAAGCCAGCCGTGCACCACTGGCTGACCCCGACCTTCGAGGCGTGGGGGCTGCCCGCGGTGGGCGCGGACGTCGCAGGGTTCGTCCTCGCGCTCATCATCGTCACCTTCCTCCACCTCGTCATCGGCGAGATGGCGCCCAAGTCCTGGGCCATCGCCCACCCCGAGCGCTCGGCCACCCTGCTGGCCCTTCCCATGCGCGGATTCATGTGGGCCACCCGACCCCTGCTTCGCGCGCTGAACTCCATGGCCAATGCCGTGCTGCGCCGGGTCGGCGTCGAACCCACCGACCAGGTCGCCTCCGGTCAGGACCCCGGCGGGCTCCTCCACCTCGTCGAGCACTCGACGAACGTCGGCGCGCTCGACATCGGCTACTCCCGGCAGCTGACCGGTGCCCTGGAGCTGGAGACCCTCACCGTTGCCGACATCGTGCCCAGCGCGGCAGAGGTGACGACGGTCGCAGCGGACGCCACCGTCCGCGACGTCCAGGAGGCCACGCAACGCTCCGGACACCTGCGCATCCTGCTCGGCGCCGGCACCGACGTCCGCGGCGTCGTCCACGTCCGGGACACCCTGAGCTCACCGAGCCAGCGCCCCGCCGAGTCCCTCATGCGGCCGGCCTTCACCCTGCCCGCGAATACACCGGTCTACACGGCGCTCGCCCAGATGCGCGAGACGAGCAACCACCTGGCCGTCGTCCGCGACGGCACCGACCTGGTGGGTGTTGTGACCCTGTCGGACATGCTCCGCAAGCTCTTCCCCCAACCCCAGCCGTCGCCCGCCATCAACAGCTGACTGGTAGGGAGAACCCGTGGACAGCTACTGGTTGAACCTCGCGCTGGTCGCCGTGCTGGTGCTGGTCAACGCGGCCTTCGCCGGCAGCGAGATGGCGCTGGTGTCCCTGCGCGAGGGGCAGCTGGGTGCGCTGGAGCGCCTGGGCACGCCCCGGGCGATGCGCCTGGTGCGGCTGGCCCGCGACCCCAACCGGTTCCTGGCCACCATCCAGATCGGGATCACCCTGGCCGGGTTCCTCGCCTCTGCGGTGGCCGCGGTGTCCCTGGCCGAGCCCCTGGTGCCCTACCTCACCGCCCTCGGCGGCGCGGCCGAGCCGATCGCGATCGCCGGGGTCACGCTGGCGCTGACCTTCGTCACCCTCGTCCTGGGCGAGCTCGCCCCGAAACGGGTTGCCATGCAGCGCGCCCTGCCCTGGGCGCTGGTCGCCGCCGGGCCCATCGACCTCCTCTCGCGCCTGTCCCGGCCGGTCGTCGCAGTCCTCGGCGTTGCCAGCAACGCGGTCGTCCGCCTGTTCGGGGTCACCCCGGGTGCGCCCGGGCCTGCGATGACCCGAGAGGAGTTGCGCGACCTCGTCGCCAGCCACGGCACAC
Organism: Actinomycetales bacterium; assembly: GCA_038210185.1. Classification (GTDB taxonomy): domain Bacteria; phylum Actinomycetota; class Actinomycetes; order Actinomycetales; family Dermatophilaceae; genus Fodinibacter. The sequence continues at coordinate 1,426 of JBBQWX010000008.1, read as the reverse complement.
TGCACGCCGAACAGCGCGAGATCCTCACCGGGGTCCTCGAGATCGACACCCGGCTCCTGCGGGAGGTGATGGTGCCCCGAGGATCGGTGTTCACGCTCGACGCCGACCTGACCATCACCGACGCCCTGGAAGCACTGGCCGCAGCGGGCCACTCCCGCGCACCCGTCACCCGACAGCACCACCTCGATCACGTCGTCGGCACGGTCCACTGGTCGACCGTCTACCGAGGCGGCGACGCGCAGGTCTGCACCGTCGCCACACCGGTGATGTACATGCCCGACACCATGCGCGTCGCCGACGCCCTGCACCGGTTCAAGGAGGAGCGCCAACAGCTCGCGATCATCCTGGACGAGTACGGCGAGGCCGACGGCATTGTCACCCTGGAGGACCTGCTCGAGGAGATCGTGGGAGAGATCTACGACGAGACCGACAAGGACCTGGCCACCGTGACGCGGCTCGAGAGCGGCCGCATCCTGGTTCCCGGCACCTTCCCACTCCACGACCTGGCCGACCTGGGCATCCAGCTGCCAGACCCGACGGGTGATTACACCACTGTCTCCGGGCTCGTGATGGACAAGCTCGGCAGAGTGCCTGCCGGTGCCGGCGAGATGGTCGTCGTGGATGGATGGACCATCGAAGTCCTGGACGTCGCACGCCACGCGGCCACCAAAGTCGCGTTCGACCGCACGCCACCTGGGGAGACCGAGAACAGCCCCGTCCCCGGGAGCTGACAGCGTCCGCATGGTGAACATCCCGGTGCAGTTCGGCCATGGCGTAAGGGCCTTCGACCAGCCGGTCGAGTCCGGTGACCTCAGGCCACGGACGCCTACGCTGACGTTCGACAGCGCCAGCGCTCTGGCGCCGCTGCTCCGGTCTGGTCGAGCAACGTGCGTGGATCAGGCCCCGCGCTGGACCACGCTGGTCCCCGCCCGTGTCGCAAGGCTCGGCGTCATCAGCCACGTCGGGCGCGATGAGGTCGTCGACGGGAAGGTCAGCCACGACCTCGTTGAGAGCCTCAGACCTCCTCAAGTAGGGCTGTGTTGACTGTTGAGATTCATGCCCGGCCTGACGTGGTAGGTGATGGGGCGGCGGTCGCCGGGTAGCCGGGCGGGCGTGTTGTTGAGCTCGTCGGTGAGCAGGGTCAGGGCGCGGGCGACGCGGGGGCTGTCGGGCCGGTCCAGGGTGACGGTGATCGCGCTGGTGTCGTATTCGATCTGCCCGCCGTGGTGGAGCAGGTTGCGGGTGATGGCGCGGTACTCGTCGGGGTCGGCCAGGTAGGCGTTGAGGTGCTCGGCCAGCCAGGCTTCGGCGTTGAACGCGAGCAGCCGCAGCACCATCTGCAGGCCGCGGCGGGCCAGGTGGGGGTAGGCGCGTTGCGCGCCGGGGTCCAGCTCGGTCGCGGCGATCTTGGCCGGGATCGGCTTGA
>JBBQWX010000007.1:0-58483 GCA_038210185.1 Actinomycetales bacterium | reverse complement strand
GCGAGCGGATGGTGCCGATGACCTTCTCGGGCTCGGTGGTCGCGAAGACGAACTTCACGTGCTCGGGCGGCTCCTCGACGATCTTCAGCAGCGCGTTGAAGCCCTGCGGCGTCACCATGTGCGCCTCGTCGATGATGTAGATCTTGTAGCGGCTCTGGGCCGGGCCGTAGGAGGCGCGTTCGCGCAGGTCACGTGCATCGTCGACACCACCGTGGCTCGCGGCGTCGATCTCGATGACGTCGACCGTGCCGGAGCCGCCGCGGGCCAACGCCACGCAGGAGTCGCAGGTGCCGCAGGGCTCGGGGGTGGGGCCCGACTCGCAGTTCAGGCACCTGGCCAGGATGCGCGCGCTGGTGGTCTTGCCGCAGCCGCGCGGGCCGCTGAACAGGTAGGCGTGGGTGACCCGGCCGGTGCGCAGCGCCTGCATGAGCGGCTCGGTCACGTGCTCCTGCCCGATGACGTCAGCGAACGTCTCGGGGCGGTAGCGGCGGTACAGCGCGGTGCTCACGTGCCGAACCCTAGTCGCGACACCGGACACCGCGTGCGCCGTGCCGGCGGGTGTGGACGGACGGTCCGACGCCGGGGCGCGAGGGGGCCCGAAGAGCGCCGCGCTAGGGTCTGCGGCACCGACACAGGGCGATTCGAGGGGACCGAGATGACCACCACCGCCACCCTCGGGTGCCGGGTCCAGGCCGATGGGGTGTCGAAGGTGGTCGACGTCACGACGCTCCTGCCACCGATCAGCCTGGTCGCGTCCGCGGGTTCGTGCGTCGTGGTCCGCGGGCCCAACGGCGCCGGGAAGACCACCCTCCTGCGCATCGTCGCCGGGCTCCTCGCGCCGACGACCGGCACGGTCACCGTCGACGGCGAGCCGGCCGACGAGCGCCGGCGGGCCACCCGCGAGAACGTCGCGGCGCTCATCGGCCCCCCGGCCGCCTACCGCGACCTCACGCTCGCAGACCACCTGACCCTGGTCGACGCGACCTGGGGGCACGACCCGGGAACCTGCGCCGACCGCGTCGCCGAAGGACTCGCCACGTTCGGGCTGGGCGACCTCGCCGAGCGGTTCCCCCACGAGCTGTCCTCCGGTCAGGGCCAGCTGTTCCGACTGGCGCTCACCTGGTTCAGGCCCGCACGGCTGCTGATCCTCGACGAGCCCGAGCAGCGGCTCGACACCGACCGGCGCGCCATGGTCGGCCACCTGGTGCGGGCCCGGTGCGAGGCGAGCACGACGGTGCTGATGGCGTGCCACGACCCGGTGCTCACGGCATCCGTTGCCGACGAGGTGGTCGACGTCGGCGGCCCGGCATGACGGCATCCGAGCAGCGCAGCGAGGACAGGGCGCGACTCGCGGACGTCACCCACGTGCTCCATGGCCCTGACGGGTCGGGCGCGGTGCGTCAGGTGCTCTACGCCGTCTACGTTCTCGCGATCCTCGCGCTCACCTACGGGTTCACGGTGTCGCGGGCGCTGTTCATCACGAGCGACCCGGCGTGGGTGCGCGACCGACTGCTCAGCCCGGCCACCGGGTGCCTGGCCCTCCTGCTCGCCGCGGCACTGGCGGTCGTCGTGCACGGGGCGGGTCGCCGTCGCGGCCCCGTCGTGCCGCCGCTGCCCTGGGTCGACCACGTCGTCACCGGCCCCCTCGACCGCTCCGCGACGCTGCGCGAGTGGTGGCTGGTGTCGGCGACCCTGCTCGTCGCGGGCGGCACGGTCGGGGCCGGGGTCGTCGGGGGCGGCCTGTGGGCCTCGGGATCGGCCGGCCCGACCGCCCTGGTCGTCGCGCTCGTCGCCGGCCCGGCGCTCGGCGTCGTGCTCGCAGCCGCATGGCTCATCGGCCAGGTCGGCGCCGGCGAACGATCGGAGGCCGCCCGCGCGCCGGGCGAGAGTGACCCTCGCGGCCGCACCCTCCTGGCCCCACCCGCCACGCTGCTGCGGAGCCTCGGGCTTCCCGAGCTGCGGGCCCAGAGCGTGCGCTCCACCCGGCTCGGCGGCGCGGTGCTCGCGGGCGACCTGCGCGCTGCGCGGCTCGAGACGGCCACCCCCGTGCGGCGTGGCCGCACCCTGCGCCTGCGATCGCGCGGCCGCCTCGCCACGGTCGTCGCCCGCGACCTGCTGGGACTCAGACGCCAACCGGGGTTGCTGCTCTCCGGCGCGCTGCTCACCGTGCCGGGCGCGGCCGGTGTCGCGTGGAGCCTCAGCGACCCCGACGTGCCCGTCGCGCTCGCCGTCGTCTCCCTGATGGCCACCTACCTCGGCGCCGGGGTCTGGGCCGAGGGGTTGCGGCTCCTCGGCGACACCCTCGGCACCCCGGCGCTCAGCGGCCTCGGGCTCGGCACCGAAGCCGGGGTGCACACGGTGCTGCCCGGGGCGCTGCTCGTCGGGGTGTCCGTCCCCGTGGCCCTGGGCGTGCGGGCGCTCGTGCCCGCCACGGCCGTCGCCGTGGGCGCGCTCGTCCTCTGGGTGCTGGGGCTTGCCGTCGTCGTCCTCGCTGCCCAGTGGGTGGCCGCCTTCCGCGGGCGGCCCCCGCTGCTCGCGTTCCTGCCCGAGGTCGGGCCGACGGCCATGACCTTCTGGTTCGCCCGCCCGCTCGTCCTGTGCGCCCTCACTGGCGCCCTGCTCACCTCCCGCGCCGCCGAGCTCGGGGTTTCGGCCACCAGCTGGGTCGGCCTCGGGGTGACGGCAGCCGGAGCCGGCCTGTGGGCCTGGCGCACGCTGCGGGCCGCGGCGGACGAGCACCGCGTGTGACCCGCACCTGAGGTGCGCGGCACCGGCGCGGTGGCCAGGGGGCGGTCACGGGTTCGGCCACGGGGTGGTCACGGGTTCGGCCGCAGGGGCCGCGCCGACTACCCTCGTGAGGTGCGCATCGACGTCTGGTCCGACATCCTCTGCCCGTTCTGCCACCTCGGCCGGCGGCACCTCGAGCTCGCCCTGGAGCAGTTCGAGCACGGCGACGAGGTGGGGGTCATCTGGCACAGCTTCCAGCTCGACCGCACCGCGCCCGCCGTCGACGACACCCCGGCGGTCGACCGCGTCGCCGAGAAGTACGCCGTGCCGCGTGAGCAGATGGTCGCCCAGCACGAGCGGATGGCGGCCGACGCTGCGGCGGTCGGGCTCGACTTCCAGTGGGAGAAGCTGCGCGGCGGCAACTCGTACGACGCCCACCGACTGATTCACCTCGCCCGTGCCCGCGGGTGTGAGGACGACGTGACGACCCGGCTGATGCAGGCCTGGTTCACCGAGGGCGCCTCGATCGGCGACCCGGAGACGCTCGTGCGGCTCGGCGTCGAGGGCGGCCTCGACGAGGATGCCCTGCGCGACCTCCTCGCCGGCGACGAGCACGGCATCGAGGTACGCACCGACCTCGCGCTCGCGAACCAGATCGGCATCACCTCGGTGCCCACCTTCGTGCTGGATCAGAAGTTCGGCGTGAGCGGCGCCCAGCCCGTCGAGGCGATGCTCAACGCCATCCGCCAGGTCTGGGACCTGCAGGGCACCGAGCCGGAGGCGGTCTCCGGGGGCGGCGGCTGCGGCGGCGGTTGCTGCGGGGGCGCGTGTGGCTCGGGCGCCGAGGCGGCTGCCGGCGAGCCCACCGAGGATGCCGGTCACGCCTGCGGTGCGGACGGCTGCGGTGGCGCGTGTGAGCCTGCTGCGCAGGAGCCCGCCGTTCAGGAGCCTGCTGTGCAGGAGCCCGTCGCCGGCGCACGCTGAGCGTCCGGGGCGCCGCCGGCATCCGGAGACGAGGACACCCCGCGTACCTGGAAGAGCCCACCTGCCCTTGCTGCATTCCTGCCCTGGGGGAGTTCGGCGGGGTACCACCACGCGGGGTGCCGGGCACGATCCTAGGTGGGCCGGCGGCATCCCGGGAAATCGGGCGTTCCCACCTGGCGATCCTGACGGGGGGAGCATCCGCCGCACGACAGGTGCAGCGTCCGCCGCACGACAGGTGCAGCGTCCGCCGCACGAGGATGAAGCATCGGCCGCACGACGATTTCTGGCCGCGGCTTCCCCTCTAGTAGCCTCACCCGCGGAGGATTCGCATAGTGGCCTAGTGCGCACGATTGGAAATCGTGTTGGGATAAAACCCTCGGGGGTTCAAATCCCCCATCCTCCGCCAACGAGACGAACGGCACCGCGCGAGCGGTGCCGTTCGTCGTCGCCGACGGATTCTGCAGGGCCGCCGGTCCCACATTCCGCATTCCGCATTCCGCGTGGGCGTGGGGTGGAAGCGGAGACGAACCCCGGCACCGGGTGGCTCCCTCATCCTCGGGCCGGCACCCTCGCCGCCGCGATCAGCCCCACCGCGTAGTGCCTCCTGAGGAGTCCGGATGCTTCACCGGGCGAGCCAACCCCAGGGTGCCTCGCCACATGGAGCAACCCTGCGAGTGCTTCGAGTGGCGGGCCACCGGTCTGGCTGGAGCCGAGGTCGGGCCGATGAGCGGACCCGGGCTCTGCCGCGGCTGGAGTGCCGAGCAGGTGGCTCACGTCGTGAAGCATCCGGACGTCCCGCGACAGACCCTCCCCTCAGGCGTCAACCTGCTCGCGGGTGCTCAGGCAGCGACGTCGCGGGCGTCTCGGTCGAGGACGTCGACCAGGGCGTCCGGGTCGGCAAGCGCTGAGAGGTGTCCGGTGTCGATGACATCGGGCTCGACGCCCAGGCGCTCATGGGCCAGCGCGGTGGTGAAGTCCGGCGGGAAGAGTCGGTCGTTGCGTCCGGCCACCACCTTGGTCGGCACGTCGTGGAGCTAGAAGGTGTCGTCGTCGGTCACCTCAGGGTCTCGCCCCTGCTCTCGGGCGAATCGCCGCATGGCCTCGCCCTGGTCGGTCGCCTGCCACCACTCGCCACCGCTCTCCCCGGGGCGCGGCACCATCGGTGCGACGAGGACGAGCAGGTCGGCAGCGCAGCGCTCCGCGACGATCGGCGCCACCAGGCCACCGAGCGACTGGCCGACCACCGCGAGCCCGGCCCCACCCGCCGACCGCATCGACCCCGGCGGCACGGCGCGCACCACCGTGCGCACGTAGTCCTCGAGCCGCGCGTCGTCGTCGCCGGACGGCAGGTCGACGGCGACGGCATCGTGCCCGCGGAAACTCAGCCGCGGGACGACCCGGTGCCAATACCACGCCTGCCCCCCGGCCCCCGGTATCAGGATGAACGTCGTCATGTTTCCCCCTCGCGTGCGCACCATACGGCGGCGGACGACCGCGAAGGCCCAGCGATCACGCCGTTCCGGATCCTCAGTCCTTGCCTGCGGCATCCCGCGATCCATCGGGGCCCGACGAGCGTGGCGAGGGTATCGGCGACCTGGAACACGACCGGCGCGCCCTGACCCCGGCGCTCCGCTCGGCGCGCATTGCGCCCGCCCGCGGACGATGCCGACCGAACCGGTGGCGGAGCCACCCCCCGGTGGGTCCACGATGTACGCATGAGCAACGGCGCCTACGCAGCGGCATACGAGCAGTCGATCACCGACCCCACCACCTTCTGGGGCGAGGCCGCGAAGGCGGTGGAGTGGATCACCGAGCCGACCAGCGTGCTCGACGACAGCAACCCGCCCTTCTACCGCTGGTTCCGCGGGGGCTCGCTCAACACCTGCTTCAACGCGCTCGACCGCCACGTGCGCGACGGCCGCGGAGACCAGGCGGCGCTGATCTACGACAGCCCGGTCACCAGCACGGTGCAGACCTTCACCTACGCCGAGCTGCTCGACCAGGTGGCCACGTTCGCCGGCGCCCTCGCCTCGCTCGGTGTCGAGAAGGGTGACCGGGTCGTCATCTACATGCCGATGGTGCCCGAGGCCGTCGTCGCGATGCTCGCCTGCGCGCGGCTCGGTGCCATCCACTCCGTCGTGTTCGGCGGGTTCGCGCCGGCCGAGCTCGCCGCACGCATCGAGGACGCCGAGCCGGTCGTCATCGTCGCGGCGAGCTGCGGCATCGAGCCGAGCCGGGTGGTCGAGTACAAGCCGATGCTCGATGCCGCCCTCGACCGAAGCAGCCACAAGCCCGAGTCGGTCATCGTCCTGCAGCGCGAGCAGGCCCGCGCCGAGGTGGGCGAGCGCGACACCGACTGGGAGGAGATCGACTGGGACGAGCTGGTGTCCGACGCCGAACCCGCCGAGTGCGTCGAGGTCGAGGCCACCGACCCCCTCTACGTGCTCTACACCTCGGGCACGACCGGCCGGCCCAAGGGCATCATCCGCGACAACGGCGGTCACGCCGTGGCCCTGCGCTGGTCGATGGAGAACGTCTACGACATCGGCCCGGGCGACGTGTGGTTCACGGCATCCGACGTGGGCTGGGTCGTCGGGCACTCCTACATCGTCTACGCGCCCCTGCTCACCGGTGCGACCACCGTTCTCTACGAGGGCAAGCCGGTCGGCACGCCCGACGCGAGCGCGTTCTGGAGGGTCATCGGCGACCACGGGGTGAAGGCGATGTTCACCGCGCCCACCGCCTACCGGGCCATCAAGCGCGAGGACCCGACCGGGTCGATGATGGCCGGCCACGACCTGTCCACCCTGAAGTGCGTCTTCCTCGCCGGCGAGCGGCTCGACCCCGACACCTACGAGTGGGCCAGCGAGGTGCTCGGCGTGCCGGTGGTCGACAACTGGTGGCAGACCGAGACCGGCTGGCCGATCGCCGCGAACCTGCGCGGCCTCGACCCGATGCCGATCAAGGCCGGCTCGCCGTCGGTGCGGGTGCCCGGCTACGACGTACAGGTGCTCGACGACTCCTCGCAGCCCGTGGCGCCGGGCGTCGAGGGGGCCATCGCGATCCGGCTGCCCCTGCCCCCCGGCACCCTGCCGACGCTGTGGCAGGACGACGAGCGCTACATCGCGGGCTACCTGTCGGTCTACGACGGCTACTACATGACCGGCGACGGTGGCCTGATCGACGAAGACGGCTACGTCTACGTGATGGGCCGCACCGACGACGTGCTCAACGTCGCGGGGCACCGGCTCTCGACCGGGTCGATCGAGGCGGCGCTGGCCGGGCACCGCGACGTCGCCGAGTGCGCGGTCATCGGGGTCGCCGACGACTTCAAGGGCCAGGTCCCCCGCGGGCTCGTCGTGCTCAAGAGCGGTGTCGACGGCACCGGTGACGACGGCATCCGGATCTGCAAGGAGCTCGTGCAGCGGGTGCGCGACGAGGTGGGCGCGGTGGCCAGCCTGCGCCAGGTCGACATCGTCGCGGCGCTGCCCAAGACCCGCTCGGGCAAGATCCTGCGCAAGACGATGCGCGAGATGGCCGACGGCAAGACCCCGACGGTGCCCGGCACCATCGAGGACGTGTCGGTGCTCGACGCCCTCGCCACGGTGCTCCGCGCCGCCCGCTGAACCGGGCGGGGTCGCGAAGGGTCAGCCGGGTGCGGATGCCGACCGGCCGGCATCCGCGGCCGACGGCCGGTCGCGGTACTGGCCGGGGGTGACCCCGACCAGGGCGGTGAAGTCGCGGGTGAAGTGGGCCTGGTCGTACCAGCCTGAGCGCACCGCGAGGTCGGTGAGCGTGCCGGGCCAGCCGGCGTCGAGGTCGGCGACGGCGTCATGCAGCCGGTAGCGCGAGAGCACCCACTTCGGGCCGACACCGACGTAGTGGGTGAACAGCCGCTGCAGGGTGCGCACCGTGACCCCGTGTCGTCGCGCGACGTCGGCCACCGTGAGCAGCGCGCGGTCGGCGAGCATGTCACCCACCACCTCGATCAGCAGGTCGTAGCGCGGGTCGGGGCGCCCCTCGCCGAGGGCCGCGAGTCCGTCCTCCGCCACCTGCGCCCACGCCGGGCCGGATGCCGCGAGGTCGGGGTCGGCCAGTGTTGTCACGAGGTCGGCGGGCAGCACCTCCCCGGCCGCGACCGAGCGGTCGGTCCAGCCGGATGCCGGCACCCCGGTGAGCGCCGCCAGCCCACCGGGCCGGAAGCGCAGGCCCAGCACGCGGCCCCGGCCCCGCACCTCGACGTCGAAGCGGCGGGTGCACACACCGGTGACGACCACGCGCTCGCCGCGCGGCAACCCCGACCGCGGGAAGCTGCCGAGCTCGAGAGTCAGGGAGCAGGTGGGGTGCGGCAGCACCTCGCTGTCGTACCAGCGCCCGGGCGGCAGGCGCCAGCCCAGTGACCAGCGGTTCTCGACCCAGCGCCCGGCGCAGGCCCCGACCGGCTCGCGGACGAGGGTGACCTGGCGTGCGAACTCCTCGGGCCGCAGCAGGCCCCCCGTCGAGGCCGTCGGCGGTGCTGTCGCCTTTGTCCTATCGGGCACCGGGCCAGCCTAGGCAGGGTGGGCGACAACCCGGCCCGAACAACCCGACCGACCCGACGAGAGGCACCACCAATGGCGATCGCCGCACTCAAGATGCTCAGCCTCGACAGCTCGAACGCCCAGCGCGACGCGACCTTCTGGTCGGCCGTGCTCGGCTGGGAGGTCGCGCACTCGCAGGACGAGTACGCGATGCTGACCGGCCCGGGCGGCCTCGCCCTCGGGCTCGGCACGCTCGAGGACCACCAGGAGCCGGGCTGGCCCAACGAGCACGGCAGCAAGCAGTTCCACCTCGACCTGGCCGTCGACGATCTCGACGCGGGGGTCGCCGCGTGCGTCGGGCTCGGGGCCACCTTCCCCGACGAGCAGCCCGGTGAGACCTGGCGGGTGCTGCTCGACCCGAGCGGCCACCCGTTCTGCCTCACCCTTGCCGCCAACTGGGGCTGATCCGAGGGCGTCCCCGGAACGGCAGCGCACACACCGACGCCCGCCCGCGAGGATGGCGGGGTGGAGGGTGTCGTCCTGGGCTTCGCGACGATCGTCGCCGTCATCGGCGTCGGCGCCCTGATCGCGCACCTGGGTGTCGTCGACCTCTCGGCACACCAGGTGCTCAGCCACCTCGCGTTCTTCGTCGCCTCCCCCGCCCTGCTGCTGACCACCGTGGCCGCAGCCGACACCCACGAGGTGCTCTCCCGCAGCCTGGTCGCGACGGTGGTGGGCGTGGCCGTCCCGGCGGCGATCTACGTCGTCGTCGCGTGGTGGCAGTGGCGGCGCTCTGTGGGCGAGCGGGTGATCGGCGCGCTCGCGAGCTCCTACGTCAACGCGGGCAACCTCGGCCTTCCGGTCGCGGCCTACGTGCTCGGCGACGCCGCCCTTGTGGCACCGACCCTGCTGCTGCAGCTGCTCGTGCTCCAGCCCATCGCGCTCGCGGTGCTCGACGCCGACGTGCGCGGCCACCGGCCGACCCTGCGCCACATGATGGTGCGACCCTTCACCAACCCCCTGACGATCGGCACGCTCATCGGACTGCTGCTCTCGGTCACCGGTTGGCAGCTGCCCCCGGTCGTGCTCGACCCGGTGGAGCTGATCGGCGCGATGGCCGTGCCGGGGATGCTGCTCGCCTACGGCATAGCGCTACGGCTCGGGCCCGGCTTCGGCGGCGACGTACCGCGCGCCGAGCTGGCCCTGACCAGCGCCCTCAAGCTCGCCGTGCAACCGCTGGTCGCGTATGCCGTGGCGCACCTCGCGCTCGGGCTGACCGGCCCCGCGCTGCTCGCCGTCGTGGTGTGCTCCAGCCTTCCCACCGCGCAGAACATCTTCGTGCACGCGACGCGCTACGACCGGTCGCCGACGTTGGCCCGCGACACCATCCTCGTGACGACCGTGGGCGCGGTGCCGCTCATCACCCTCGTCGTCTGGCTGCTCGGCTGACGCACCCGGACACCGCGAACCGTGCGGGACGGGAGTGGTCGTCAGTCGGTCGCGTACTTGGCGTGGAACTCGAGGAAGGCGGCGTAGGCGCGTGGACCGTACACGGTCGCGGGGCCGCCGCACATGAGGATCGAGACGCCGAGGGCCTCGGCGACCTCCTCAGGTGTCGCGCCCTTCATGGCCGCGCCCCGCGCGTGCGAGGCGATGCACCCGTCACACTGCTGGGCGACGCTGATCCCGAGGGCGATGAGCTCCTTGACCTTCGCGTCGAGCACCCCCGCCTCGAGCGCTGCCTTGTGGGTCGCGGCGAAGCCGGCGTACACGTCGGGAATCGCCGTGCGCAGCGCCTTCGTGGGGCCACGCAGGTCGTCGAGTACCTCGACGCCGTGGCCGTGGTCGTGGGCCATGAGCTCTCCTCCTTCGTCGTGCGGTGACGCACGTGGTCGTGGATGTCCTCCGTCCACCGTGCCGGATGTCGTGGGGCGCTTGGGCGACAATGTCACGATGATCACGGTCGAGCTCGCCCGCGCCCTCCTCCACGCCGGCGTGCTGTGGGAACCGCTCGCCGGGGACCGCTTCGTGGTCGACGCGGAGCTGCTCACCGGCGACGTGTTCTGGATCAGCGACCTCACCGTCGAGGTGCAGACCTACCGCGACCAGTCACTGCTCGGCTTCAACGGCACCACCGAGTGGGCGCTCGACTCGGTGACGCTCGACCAGGCGCTCTGGCTGCCGCGCGAGGACCAGCTGCGCGAGCTGCTCGGCGACCGCCTCGAGGTGGTGCGCCGCACCGAGCAGGGCTGGGAGGTGGCGTATGCCGTGCAGCCGGGCTACGTGCGCACCGTCACCGATGCCGACCTCGAGTGCGCTTATGCCCAGGCCCTGCTCACCCTCTGACCCCCTTCGCGAAGTCAGGAGCACTTCATCGAGTCAGGGCCGTATAGACACCTGACCCCGCGAAGTGCTCCTGACTTCGCGGGGAAACCGGTCAGCGCTTGGCTCCGCAGGAAGCCGGTCAGCGCTTGCGGGAGGTGCCGAAGATCGAGCGGGTGATCTCGCGACCGAGCACCGTGCCGGCGGAGCGCAGCGCAGACCTGAACGCGCTCGACCTCACCACCGACTCGACGACGCCGGGCTGCGCCGCCTCCTTGCGCTCGGACGCCTCCTGCGCCTTCCTGGCCGCCGCGGCATCCTTGACCGCCTGCTTCTCGGCCACGAGCCGGTCCCTCTCCGCGGCATCAGCGGCCGCCTCGCGCACCTTGGTGTTCTCGGCCTCGAGCGCCGCCGCCTTCTCGGCCTCGGTGCGGGCGACCTCGGCCCTGCCCAGCATCTCGGAGGCCGACTCCCGCTCGATGGCGGTGACGTACTTCGGTGCGATCGGCGACCCGGCGACGGTCTGGCTGAGCAGCGCGGCAGCCGAGGGCGCCATCAGCGACTGGGGCGCCCGCATCCGGGTCCAGGCCACCGGGGTCGGTGCGCCGTTCTCCGACAGCACGGTGATCACGGCCTCACCGGTGCCGAGCTGGGTGAGCAGCTCCTCGAGGTCGAAGGCCGTGTTCGGGTAGGTGCGCGCCGCGGCCTTGAGCGCCTTCGCGTCGTCAGGGGTGAAGGCGCGCAGGGCGTGCTGCACGCGGTTGCCGAGCTGGGCCAGCACGTCGGCGGGCACGTCCTTGGGCGACTGGGTCACGAAGAAGACGCCGACGCCCTTGGACCGGATCATCCGCACGGTCTGCTGGATGGCGTCGAGGAAGTCCTCGCTGGCGTCGTTGAACAGCAGGTGCGCCTCGTCGAAGAAGAAGACGAGCTTTGGCTTGTCGAGGTCGCCCACCTCGGGCAGGTTGTGGAACAGGTCGGCCAGCAGCCACATGAGGAACGTCGAGAACAGCTGTGGCCGGTCCTGCACCCCGGGCAGCTCGAGCATCGAGGCGATGCCGCGGCCGTCGGGGGCGGTGCGCAACAGGTCGGTGGTCTCGAACTCGGGGAGCCCGAAGAACAGGTCGGCGCCCTGGGCCGAGAAGTTCACCAGCTCGCGCAGGATGACGCCGGCCGTCGACGACGAGAGGCCGCCGAGGTCCTTGAGGTCGGCCTTCCCCTCATCGCTGATGAGGAACTGTACGACGGCACGCAGGTCGGCGATGGTGTCGAGCCAGAGCCCCTTGGTGTCGGCGTAGTGGAAGACCAGCCCGAGGCTGGACTCCTGGGTGTCGTTGAGCCCGAGCACCTTCGACAGCAGGGTCGGCCCGAAGGTCGAGACACTGGCCCGCACCGGGATGCCGGTGCCCTGCCCCCCGAGCGCGTAGAACTCCACCGGGTAGGCGGTGGGCTGCCAGGGAAGCCCGACGTCGGCCGAGCGGGAGGCGATCTTGCCGTTGGGCTCACCGGGCGTCGCCATGCCGGACAGGTCGCCCTTGATGTCGGCGAGGAAGACGGGCACCCCCTGGGCGACCAGCTGCTCGGCCATCAGCTGGAGGGTCTTGGTCTTGCCCGTGCCGGTCGCACCGGCCACCAGGCCGTGCCGGTTCATCGCCGACAGGGGGATGCGCACCGTGGCGTCCGCGTGGGCGGTGCCGTCGACGACCGCGGCACCGAACTCGAGGGACGGGCCCTCGAAGGCGTATCCGCTGCGGATCTCATCGACCTGTGACGTGCTCGGGTTCTCGCTCACGGTGGTCAATCTAGCCCGCACGCTCGCGTCGCTCCTGCTGTCACAGACGACCCGGCATACAGTGACTCCCGTGATCTTCAAGGCCGTCGGCGACTCGCGCCCGTACCCCGACCACGGGTACTCGGCGCGCCAGTGGTCGACGGTGCCACCGCGTCTGGTGCGCCTCGACGAGCTGGTCACCACCAAGCGCGAGCTCGACCTGCAGATGCTCCTCTCCGAGGACTCGACCTTCTACGGCGACCTGTTCGCCCACGTCGTCGAGTGGGAGGGCACCCTGTACCTCGAGGACGGTCTGCACCGCGCCCTGCGGGCCGCCCTGCACCAACGCCCCACGCTGCACGCGCGGGTACTCGCGCTCTCGGGGGACACGTGAGCGACTACACGACCGAGGCCGCGGTGTCGGTCACCGCCCGTCAGAGACGGCGCCGATCGCTCATCGTCATCGGGCTCGTCGTGCTGGGGCTGTTCTTCGCGTTCTGGTACGCCTGGTCCTACTACCAGGCCGACAGCACGGCCCGCGCCTCCCGACCGCCCCCGGCGACCTGCGCCCCCGTCGACCCGTTGGCCGTCACTCCCGAGATCACCACGGTCAACGTCTACAACGCCTCGACCCGTAACGGCCTGGCCGGCTCGGTCTCGCGCAGCCTGGCCGACCGAGGGTTCGTCATCGGCAAGGTCGCCAACGACCCCTCGAGCCGCAAGGCCCCCAAGATCGCCGAGATCCGCTACGGGCCCAAGGGCGAGGCGCAGGCCAAGCTGCTGCGCACCTCGCTGCCGAAGGGCACCGTCCTGGTCAACGACAAGCGCAAGGTGGCCACCGTCGACCTTGCCGTGGGCCCCAAGTACACGACGCTCGCCCCCGTTCCCACCACGACGGCGCTGCCGATGTGCCCCGCGCCGTCCGGCTCCTGACCGGCCCGCGGGTGACCCTCCAGCTCTCGCTCGGCGCCGGTGCCGAGGCGCGCAAGGCCCGCCCGGTCGTGCTCGACCCGGCCTCGACCGCATCCGACGCGTTCGTCGTCGTCTCCGGCGAGTGCATCGACCACTACCGCACCAACGCGGCCCTGCTCCTGGAGTCACGCGCCATGCCGCACCTGCACCAGACGCGGGTGGGCATCCGCCGGCTGCGGTCGTCGTTCTCGCTGTTCGGGCCGTTGCTGCGCGAGGTGCCCGGAGCGTTCCTCCTCGCCCACCGGCTGCGGGCCCTGGCGCTTCCCTTCGGCCGGGCGCGCGACCTCGACGTGATGCTCGCCGGGCCGCTCGTCGACGACCTCGACGACGAGCAGGTCACCCGTCTCGCGGCGGACCGCGAGTCGGCGTACGACATCGTGCAAGCGATCCTGCGCTCCCCCGACTGGGTGGATGCCGCCCGCGGTCCGGGCGGGCTGGCCCTCCTCGCGCCGTGGCCCGGGGTCGCCGACCCCCCGGTGCAGGTGCTCGCCGCGCAGGCACTCGAGAAGCGGTGGCACCGGGTCGTCGGCCACGTCGACTTCCTCGCCGAGATGGCGCCGCAGGCACGGCACCGGGTGCGCATCGAGGCCAAGAAGCTGCGCTACGGCTGCGAGTTCTTCGCGTCGCTGTACCCCGACGACATCTCACCCGTGGTCGACGACGACGGCACCGAGCTGACCGGGCCCCCGGCCTTCGCCTGGCACGTCGAGCAGGTGCAGACCGCCCTCGGCGCGGTCAACGACCACGCCACCGCCGACGCCCTGCTGCACTCGGTCGGCTCCGCCGCCCCCGCCGTCGACGAGCACCGACTCGTCGAGGAGGCCGTCGTGGCCGTGCGCGCCCTCGCGGCGCTCGACCCGTTCTGGAGCTGAACCGCACCACGGCTCGGGTCGGGTCGTTCGCGACAGCGACGTCGCGCCCCATCGCGCCGCTTGGGTCCACGCGACCGGGGACACACCATGCGACGAGGTCGGTCTGCTGCACCGGCAGAGAACGGTCAAGGGCCCCCGCGCGCTGGCGCGGGGACCCTGGACTTCAGCTCGTTCGCGCCTGGATCAGGCGTGCACCTGCGCCGTGTTGCGACGGCGGGCGACGACGACCGCGCCGGCGCCCAACAGGACGAGAAGCGCTCCGCCACCGGCGAGGGGAAGGACGTTGGAGCCCGTGAAGCTGAGCTGGTCGGGAGTGGACCCCGTAGGCGCGGCGCCGGCTGCGTGGACCGTGACGGTCTGGGTGACGACGACCGCACCGGCGGCGTTGGTCACGGTCAGAACGTAGTCGCCCACGACGTTCAGGCACACGCGGAAAGTCGCCACGCCGCTGGCATTCGCCGTTGCCGTGAGCGACTTCGTGCTCGGCCCCGTGGCCGTGAGCGTGAACACCTCACCGGCATTCGCGGCACCCCCGTCAACAGTCATGGTGATGCACTGACCGGCAGCGGGCGTCGCGTCGGAGACCGCAGAGCCGAAGCCAGGAGCCTCATACGCCATGGCCACGCTTGGGGTGAGAACGAGAAGGGCCGCAGCAGCGACCACGAGAAGCGCGCGTCGAATCATGGGGTTCCCCTTGACAATTACCATGCAGGCCGCCACTCGACGGACGACTCAAGGATCAGTGTAGGCCGATCACAGACATCCTGCTGGGTGAGCAACCCGGTTGGTCCCGAATATGAGGGGCGTCACACGCAGGACGGGGGTGCCGGGCTGTGACGGCCCGGTGAGAACGTCGTAGTCGAGAACCTCACTCTGGCCCGGCTTGAGCTGGACCGTCCGACCCACGACGGCGAGACCGTTGTGGGTCTGGGAGAACACACCCGGCGCACCGCTGCTCACCCGAACGTCATCCACTCGACCCCCTGAGGGCGCGTAGAGCAGCACGTTCGTCCTGACCTGGCCCTTCGGGATGACGCGCCCCGGGGCGATGTAGGGGGGGAGGTCCGCCGCATTCTTCGGGGCTGTGTTCGTCAGGGTCACCTTGACGCCCACGGACTGCGAGCCGTCCGGGTGGCACGTCGTGGTGGTGGCGTCGACCTCCATGCGCAGGTAGTAGCCGATCTTGGCGGCGGTGCCGTCGTTGAGGTAGACCCCGATCACCGGGGACCTGCCCTGGACACCGGCCAGCTCACCGCTCAACACCGTGCCGGACAGCAGCGCCTGCTCCTTCGGGTGCGACGACCACGCCATCAGCCTGCCCTCGCGTGCCGACTCTGCGAGCGCGTCGACCACCGGGGCCGGTTTCCCCTTGCCGGCGAGCATCGCCGTGAACACCGAGCCCGCTGTCGCTGCGAAGAACTCGTCCTGCTTCCGGGGTTCCAGAATCGTGAGGTACACCGTGTTCATCAGCAGCTGTTCGGCGTTCTTCGCGGTGAGCACCTGCCCCGTCGAGAGGTTGACCGGGCCCGTCGCGCCCAGGACCTTCGCCAGCGCGCCCGGGTCGATCGAGAGCACGCCGTCCAGGTCGGCCCCGACCTGCCGTTTCCACATTGCCGCTGCCAGCTGACCCGAGCGCGGGAAGTCGGGGGTGAAGGCGACGTCAGCCATGAAGATGCCCAGACCCTCGCCGAACAGGGCCTGCTCGGCTCCCGTGAGGGGCAGTATCGGCGCGGGCAGGTCTGCCAGGTTCCCGCTCGCCGAGCGCGTTTGGACGACCCTCACCGCGCCGTCCAGCGCCTTCAGCACGATGAGGGTGGAAACGCCCCCCGTGGCGCGCTGCTCCGCGTTGTTCTGGACCAGCACCAGGTACTCGCGCGGTCCGTCCGCGCCCAGCATCGGCGGCAGCAGCTGCACCGCGCGGGCAGCGGTCGCCGTCGTCAGCGCGACCGTGCCGACCTGGTCGCGCAGGTCTCCGAGCGCAGTGCCGACCGCCGGCAGCAACCCGTCGGGGCCGATCGAGTCAAGCGTGTTCACCGCCGCCTGCACCTCGTTGTCGGCCGCGACGACCGCCGGGGCAGCCTCGGCCAGTGACTCGACGTCGACGCGACCGTCGTCCAGCACCAAGGTCGTGGGGTCGACCAGCGCCGTCGCGTCCATCAGTGTCGGTAGCGCGTTCACGGCAAGACCGTCGATGACCTCGCTGACGGCCTGGACCGCTGTGACATTGGGGCCGAGCCACGGCAGGGCCCCCACCGCGGACCACTGTGGCCCATGGGTCTTGGCGCGCGCGGCGAAGGCGTGGGCCTGCAACGACGTCAGCGTGGCTGCGGCCTCCGCGCGGTCGCCCCGTTCGACCTGTGCCTGCAGGACCTCGACCTGCGCCGCCGCCGCCTGAAGCTCGCTTCGGGCACTCAACGCGTCCATCCCGACCCAGGCCACGGCGGCGATCACACCCACGAGCAGCAGCGACAGGGCGATCAGGACTCGCCGAACGGTTCGGGACCTGCGATGGCTGCGCGCACGCTCTTGGTGCGGCTGCCGACCCCCGGGCCGGGAAGCGGCATCGTCGGGGGCCGGGGCGCCGCACACCTCGGTCTCCGATCCCGGGCGCGTCACGTCAGTCACCTCGAGTCCTCTCGACTGCGGTTGTGACGGTACAACGATGCCACTGCGCGCCGGCAGAGCGTTCGCTCCACGCGCTGTAGGACTCCTGGACCCGGCTGCGACAGCCCGCAGCGACGGGGACTCCTCGTCGCGGAGCTCATTGCGACGGGCCGGGGGACTGGGGGCCGGGGGCGATCGTGTTGTCGTTGAACGGCATGTACGGCGCGACGGCGGGGAACAGCCACACGAAGCAGACAGCGACCACGGCGAGCAGCAGGATCAGGCACTGGAGAGCCTTGACCGGCCTTGGTCCTGGCAGCAGACGCCAGAGCGCTGGGTACATGTCAGGCCACCGCCCCGGAAGGGGCAGCCATCAATGACGCCGGAAGCCCGTCCCCCCGAGGGATGACCTTGTCGAGCCGGGCGAAGACTACATAGCGCTGGGTCGCGCTGAACTTGGGGTGGCAGGAGGTCATCGTCATCCAAGCCGCTGCGGGCTTCGCGCCGGGATCCTGCGGCACGGGAGCGATCACCTCCATCTGGTACGGAGTGACGAGCAGGTGCCGGTCGACGACATACACGACGTAGCTCGCCTTGGTCTCGACCACGATGACGTCTCCCTTGCGAAGCCGGTCGATGTTGTGGAACGGCCGGCCGTACGTCGTGCGGTGACCGGCCACCGAGAAGTTGCCGACCACCCCCGGCATCGCCGTGCCCTGATAGTGGCCCACACCCTTCTTCAGCGTGCCGCGGTCGGTGCCCTCGAGCACCGGCCTCGCAAACTCGGCGCCGAAACGCGGGATGCGCACGATCGCGAACGCCTTGCCGAAGGGAACGCTCTTGAGCGTGGCCGGTGGTTCCTTGCCAGCGGGACCGCCCTGCCGCTCATCTGCGAAGTCCCGCTCGAGAGTCTGGATGGTGCTGGTCTGGTCGCGGTTGGCGGTGACATCGGTCCACCAGAGCTGCCACGCCACGAACAGCAGCAGCAGCAACCCGAGGGTGATGAGCACCTCACCGAAGGCTCCGAGCAACCGACGTGGCGCTCCTGTGTTCTCGCCCCTCACGGCAGTGCGCTGGCGCACGGGAGACCCACGCGCCGCGCGTGCGTCCGACATCGCAACCGAGGACGCGTGCGACGCGTGCCATGCGTGTCGCTGAAGGAACGTGTCACTCCGTAGACAATAGGAGGCGCGCTGGGCTTTCGGCCAACGGTGCGTGGCGTCACCGACTCATGACCGGACTCGACTTGCGAATCTGTCGACCGGGCGGCGGGGCCGTCGGACAAGTAACGCCCCGCTGAGGCGGGGCGATTCTTGTCTGGCGGTGGCGGTGGGATTTGAACCCACGGAGGGCTTACACCCTCACACGCTTTCGAGGCGTGCTCCTTAGGCCGCTCGGACACGCCACCGCCGCAGAGGTTACCGGAGCCGGAGGTCCGTCCCGAAATCGGCTCCAGACGCGAACGCGCCGCCTCCCGGTGGGGAGACGGCGCGTTCTCGCCGGTCGACCGCAAGGGTCGGGCGGGGCGTCAGGCGCGCTTGGTGACGGCCTTGACGACGAAGAGGAGGAGGCACGCTCCAACCAGCGCGGTCAGGAAGCTCACGATGAGACCGGAGCCCTCCATGTCCATGTCGAAGAGGAGGCCGAGGAGCCAGCCACCGAGCAGGCCGCCGACGATGCCGACGACGATGTTCAAGATGATGCCCTGCTGGGCGTCGGTCTTCATGATCTTGCTCGCGATCCAGCCGGCGAGCCCGCCGATGATGATCCAGCCGATGATGCCCATGGGGGAGAGCCTTTCGTTGAGTTCGCGGCTCCCGATCGGGAAGCCGCCGGCCGGCGACGCTACCCGAACCCACAGCGGGGTTCGTGCTCCGTGACGGACGACCTAACAGTCGCCCGCCATCGCGTCCCGGACCCACCTACCCCGAGCCGGTCCCTTCAAACCGAGGACACCCGATCTGCCTCGCCTTCCCGCAGGAGAGTCGGTCAGGGGCGATGGGTGGCGAAGAAGTGGCGCACCACCTCGGCGCACTCCTCCTCCAGCACCCCACCGACCACCTCGGCCCGATGCGTGGCGCGCCGGTCACGCACGACGTCCCAGACCGAGCCACAGGCGCCCAGCTTGGGGTCCCAGGCGCCGAGCACGATGCGCTCGACCCGGGCGAGCATCGCCGCGCCGGCGCACATCGGGCACGGCTCCATCGTCACCACGAGCGTGCACCCCTGAAGCCGCCACGACCCGAGCCGGGTCGCGGCCGCCCGCAGCGCGATCACCTCCGCGTGCCCCGTGGGGTCCCGGTCGACCTCGCGCACGTTCCACCCCTCACCGGCGACCTCCCCGGAGGCGTCCACGACGAGCGCGCCGACCGGCACGTCACCGGCATCCGCGGCCCGCTCGGCCAGCTCGAGGGCGCGGAGCATCCAGGCGCGGTAGCGCGGATCGGGAGAAAGGGGCACGCGCTAAGTTTTCCCCATGCGCGTCATCAACCCGGACCACCGGCTCATCGCACACAAGCTGACCTACCTCCGGGACGAGCGGACCGACTCCCCGACGTTCCGCCGGCTGGCCGAGGAGCTGATGACGCTGCTCGCCTACGAGGCCACCCGCGATGTGCGTGTGGAGCCGTTCGAGATCGAGACGCCGGTGGCTCCGACGACCGGCATCAAGCTCAGCAACCCCAAGCCCCTGGTCGTGCCGATCCTGCGGGCCGGCCTCGGCATGCTCGAGGGGATGGTGCGCCTGTTGCCCAGCGCCGAGGTCGGCTTCCTCGGGATGCAGCGCGACGAGGAGACGCTGCAGGCGTTCACCTACGCCAACCGGCTGCCCGACGACCTGTCGGGCCGGCAGGTCTACGTCCTCGACCCGATGCTGGCCACGGGCGGGTCAATGGCCGACGCCATCGCGTTCCTCATCGAGCGCGGGGCGAACGACATCACTGCGATCACCCTGCTCAGCGCCCCCGAGGGCATCGCGCACCTGCAGGAGGCGCTTGCCGACGCCGCCCCCACCATCACCCTGGTGACCGGCGCCATCGACGAGCGGCTCAACGAGCTCGGCTACATCGTGCCGGGCCTCGGCGACGCCGGCGACCGGCTCTACGGCCTGGCCCAGTGACGCCCGCCTGACACCTGGCCGCGGGTCGCAGCCCGAGGCGGTGACACGGCATCCGCCTGCCACACCGACACGCCGGGCGCCCGGCCTCAGTGGTCACACCCGTCACATCTGACACCATGCGTGCTGAGGCATGCGCACGGCAAGCCCCGACGCAGGAGGACGTGAGCATGCCCCCGGTCAAGAAGATCGTGCTGTGGCTCGTCGTCATCTTCCTCCTGTACGCGATCTTCACCGCGCCGGCCGAGGCCGCGAACATGTTCCAGGCGGCCTGGGACTTCACGGTGAACGCCGTGAGCAACATCGCGGAGTTCTTCAACTCCTTGATCAGGGGGTGACGTGGTGAGCCGACCGCGGCTCGACCGCGAGCTCGAGCGCTACCTCGTCGACGGCGAAACGGTCATCGTTTCGGTGCGCCTGCACTGGTTCCACCTGTCCCGAGAACTGCTGACCGCCCTGGCCGCAACGGTTGTCGCGTTCTGGGTCGACCTCAAGGTGACCCGGTCACCCGGCGGCGAGCTGATCCAGAACGCCAGCCTGCTGTTCTGGTGGGGCGCCGCACTCTGGCTCCTCTGGAGCGTGCTCAACTGGCGGCGCGACAGGTTCGTGGCCACTGACAAGCGCCTGCTGCTCTTCTACGGGTTCATCCGCCGCAGGGTCGCGATGATGCCGCTGGCCAAGGTCACCGACATGACCTACGACCGCTCCCTGCTCGGCAGGATCGTCGGCTACGGCAAGTTCATGCTCGAGTCGGCCGGCCAGGACCAGGCCCTGTC
This sequence comes from Actinomycetales bacterium, assembly GCA_038210185.1. Classification (GTDB taxonomy): domain Bacteria; phylum Actinomycetota; class Actinomycetes; order Actinomycetales; family Dermatophilaceae; genus Fodinibacter. The sequence goes on along the minus strand of JBBQWX010000007.1, from coordinate 37,820 downwards.
GGTGGTCGACCACGTGCCCGATGCCGACCGCCACTACCGCGCCATCTGCACCCAGCTCTTCGGGCCGGGCGCGCAGGTGCGCTCCACGCCGCGGGGCTTCGGCCCGCCGCCGGTGCAGCCGCCGGATGACGGCGGGCCAGGCGGCGGCGGCTCGGGCGGAGGCCGCGGTGGCGGCCCGTATCCCGGTGGGCCGGATTCCGGAGGGCGGGATTCCGGTGGGCCGAATGCCGGTGGTCGGGATGCCGGTGGGCGGGATGCCGGTGACGCCCACCGTGATCCTGGTCCGGCGGACGGGCGCGACCGGCCGAGCCCGGTGCGCACGCCAGAGTCCTGGTACCGCAGCTCCAACCTCAGCGGGCCCGCGCACCTGGGTGACACCGGGGAGATTCCCGTCGTCCGGGTGCCGCGCGACGACGAGGACGCGCCGTTGTACCCGCCGCCGCACTGGTCCGAGCAGGACTGATCGCACGGCACCTCCCCCGTTCCGCAGGCTCACCGGGCAGCGCTCCTCCTGCGGCACACTGGGTCGAGGTGATCCTCTGGCCTGAGACACCAGCGAATCACCTCGAATGCCGTCGTCCACAGGCCCGCTCCGATCGGCCAGCCGTCCACAGCTCCCGACGCGGGGCTGACGGCGGCTCGGGCAAGGGGCCACCGTCGCCTGATGACGACCACGGCGGCCATGCCCTCACGCACCCTGTCCTGCTCCACGGCGCACCGTCGCCGACGCGCCCGCGAGCTGGCCGACGACTTCGGCGGCGTCCTCTCCCGAGCGCTGCTGCGCACCTGCGACGTCGACCACGAGTTGGTCCGCCGCGAGATCGCCGCTGAACGCTGGATGGCGCACGGCCACCAGACCGTCGCGATGACTACAGCCCCCCTGGGCACAACGGCCCGACGCTGGCACGCCGTGTGGGAGACCGGTCTGAAGGTGGCGGCCCTCGACGGGGTCTCGGCGCTTCACCATGCCGGCCTGACCGGGTACGACGACGAGGCCGTGCACGTCTCGGTCAAGCACACGGCAGAGGTCGCGGCGCTCGACGGTGTGCGCATCCACAAGGTGATCCGTCGGGTGGAGCACGAGCTGTTCCAAGCGGGCATCTCACGCACCCGACCGGCCGTCGCCGCCGTGCGAGCGGCGCACTGGGCGAGCACCGACCGTCATGCCGCCCTGCTCCTCGTCCTACCCGTGCAGCAGCGCCTGTGCACCGGTCGACAGCTCATCGAAGCGGTCGAGCAGATCCGAGGTCGGAACCGGCGCAAGCTGATCCATGTGGTGGCTGGAGATGTCGCCGACGGCGCGCACTCCCTCGGGGAGCTCGACGTGGTCGCGGCCTGCCGCCGTCGCGCACTGCAGATGGTCGACGACGACCTCCGCCACAACCAGGTCCAGCTGGGCGATGAGCTGGTGCTGCGGGTCTCGCTCGTGGGGTGGCGCCTCATGCCGGACGCCTACCTCGACCAGATCTGCGCGGCCTACTGGTCGCGGGTCGGCCGCCGATTCTGACCCGCCGGGCCGCCTGGTTCGAGGTGATCCGCTGGTGCAGGAGGCCGGGGTTTCCCCTCGACCCCGATGGACTCGGACTGGTTCGAGGTGATGCGCTGGCCTGCGAGACCAGCGTTTCACCTCGAATCCGGTCAGGGGCGCAGCACGGCCTCTGCGGCGCCACCACCGGCCGAGGTGGAGACGCCCTCGACGTCGAGCGCCAGGCCCGTCAGGGGCACGTCGACCACCGGTGGGTGCCGCTGGGGGTGCCGCTCACCGGTCGAACGCTCGACCGGGGCCGCCTCGATCGGCAGCTCGAGCTCGAGCACGCCCTTGCCGACCCGCCCGTCCTCGGGCAGTGCGATCGGGTAGGTGCCGGTGAAGCACGCCGTGCAGAGCCGGTCGCGGGGCTGGTTGGTGGCCTCGACCATCCCGTCCTCGGAGATGTAGCCCAGGCTGTCGGCGCCGATGGAGCTGCGCACCTCCTCGACCCCGAGCCCGGTCGCGATGAGCTCGGCCCGGGTTGCGAAGTCGATGCCGTAGAAGCAGGGCCAGCGCACCGGCGGCGACGAGATGCGCACGTGCACCTCGGCGGCGCCGGCCTCGCGCAGCATCCGTACGAGCGCCCGCTGGGTGTTGCCGCGCACGATCGAGTCGTCGACGACGATCAGCCGCTTGCCGCGGATGACGTCCTTGAGCGGGTTGAGCTTGAGTCGGATGCCGAGCTGACGGATGGTCTGCGAGGGCGCGATGAAGGTGCGCCCGACGTACGAGTTCTTGACCAGCCCCTGCCCGTAGGGGATGCCGGACTCCTGGGCGTAGCCGATCGCGGCCGGCGTGCCGGACTCGGGCGTCGGCATCACCAGGTCGGCGTCGACGGGGTGCTCGCGCGCCAGGGTGCGGCCCATCTCGACCCGGGCCTCGTGCACGACCCGCCCGCTGATCGTCGTGTCGGGTCGGGCCAGGTAGACGTACTCGAACACGCACCCCTTCGGGGTCTGCTCCGCGAAACGTCGTGACCGCAGGCCGTCCTCGTCGATGACGACGAGCTCGCCCGGCTCGACCTCCCGCACGAACGAGGCCCCGACGATGTCGAGCGCCGCCGTCTCGGACGCGACCACCCAACCGCGCTCGAGGCGGCCGATGACGAGCGGACGGATGCCGTGCGGGTCGCGGCACGCGTAGAGCGTGTGCTCGTCGATGAAGACGAAGCAGAAGGCGCCGCGCAGGCGGGGCAGCACGTCCAGGGCCGCGGTCTCGAGGCTCCGGTCGGGGTCGTCGGCCAACAGGGCCGTGACCAGGGCCGTGTCCGTGGTGTTACCGCGCGCCAGCTCGCCACGGTGGGCGTCGCCTCCGCGCCGACCGTCGACGAGGTCACGCAGCTCGGCCGAGTTGGTGAGGTTGCCGTTGTGCGCCAGGGCGACCGTGCCGCCGGCGTGCCCACCGAGGGTGGGCTGCGCGTTCTCCCAGGTCGAGCCGCCGGTGGTCGAGTAGCGGCAGTGACCGACTGCGAGGTGCCCGCGCAGCGACGCGAGCGAGCGCTCGTCGAACACCTGCGACACCAGGCCCATGTCCTTGTAGACGAGGAGCCGCTGGCCGTCGGAGGTGGCGATGCCGGCCGACTCCTGCCCGCGGTGCTGCAGCGCGTACAGCCCGTAGTAGGTCAGCTTGGCGACGTCCTCACCGGGGGCCCATACGCCGAAGACGCCACAGGCGTCCCGAGGCCCCTTCTCGCCGGGGATCAGGTCGTGGGTAAGGCGTCCGTCTCCGCGTGGCACGCCGCCGATCCTCCCACACCCACCCGTCAGGACCGGTCCGCCCGCCGGTCCACGAGCACCGCGACCACGGCGGCGAGCAGCCCGAACAGCACGGCACCGAGGATGCCGAGGTAGCCGGCGCTCGCGGTGGGTGCGTAGTTCGACGCCACCGTGGGGTCCTCGTCCTCGAACCAGCCGACGAGGGCGAGCGCCGCCCCGATGACGAACCCGAGCACGGCCCCGGTCAGGATGAATGGCAGGAAACGGGGGCGGCGAGCAGGTTTCACGGCCCTTACGGTACGTGAGCAGGTGCCGCCCTTCCGGCCCAGGCCGTCCACACTAGGGGCGTGACCCCATCCGCCGAGACCGCGCGCTCCGAACGACGAGCATGACGACCCCCGAGCCGACTGCCGCCCCTCGACGCCCGCGCGGACGGTGGTACGCGCTCGGCACGGTGCTCAGCGCCGCTGCCGGCGCCGGCCTGGGGCACCTCGTCGCCGGGTTCGTCTCCCCCGAGGCCTCACCCGTGCTCGCCGTCGGCTCGACGGTGATCGACCTCACCCCGACCCCGGTCAAGGAGTGGGCGGTGTCGACCTTCGGCACCAGCGACAAGCCGATCCTCATCGGGTCGGTGGCCGTGGGCACCCTGCTGATCGCCGGCGGCATCGGCCTGGTCGCCCGCACCCGTCGCAGCCTGGGCCTGGCCCTGCTCGGCGCCCTGGCCATGACCTCGGTGCTCGCCGCCCTGCTGCGCCCGACCAGCACGTCGGTCGACCTGATCCCGGGGTTCGTCACCGCGGTGGCCGGGGTGTTCCTGGCCAGCTGGTACCTCGGCCTGCTGGACCGGCTCGGCGCGGTCGACCGTGACCCACTGGCGGGAGCGGGCGCCGACACCTCCGCTCACGACGACGGCCGCAGCGGTCGCCGGCACGTGCTCGTCGCCGCCGCCGGTTTGGGTGCCATGGCGGCCGCGGGCGGCACCGTGGGCCAGGTGCTGAGCCGCGGCGTCTCGCCCGACTCGGTGACCCTGCCCGCCGCGGCCGAACCGCTCACCCCGCTGCCGCGCGGGATCGAGGGCACCGTGCGCGGTGTCTCGGCCTTCCGCACGCCGAACTCGCAGTTCTACCGCATCGACACCGCCCTGGTGATCCCCCGCGTCTCGGTCGACGGCTGGAAGCTCACCGTCGACGGCGACGTCGACCGCCCCTACTCGCTCACCTTCGACGAGCTGTTGAAGATGCCTCTCGTCGAGCGCGACATCACCCTGACCTGCGTGTCCAACGAGGTGGGTGGCCAGTACGTCGGTGCGGCCCGCTGGCTCGGGGTTCGCACCAAGGACCTCCTCGAGCGGGCCGGCATCCGACCGGGGGTGGAGCAGATCTTCAGCCACTCGACCGAGGGGATGACCATCTCGACCCCGGTGCAGGCTCTCACCGACGACCGCGAGGCGCTCGTCGCCATCGCGATGAACGGCGAGCCGCTTCCCGCCATGCACGGGTTCCCCGCCCGCCTGGTCACTCCCGGCCTCTACGGCTTCGTCGGGGCGACCAAGTGGCTCACCCGCATGCAGGCGACGACCTACGGGGCGGATCGGGCCTACTGGACCGCGCGCGACTGGGCCACCGACGCCCCCATCCTCACCCAGTCGCGGATCGACACCCCGCGCGGCCTGAACCGGCTTGCTGCCGGCCGGGTCGTCATCGGTGGCGTCGCGTGGGCGCAGCAGCGCGGCATCGCGAAGGTCGAGGTACGCGTCGACGGCAACGCGTGGCAGGAGGCCAAGCTCGGCCCCGACGCGGGAATCGACTACTGGCGCCAGTGGTACCTGCCCTGGGACGCCCTGCCCGGGCGGCACGAGCTGACCGTGCGCGCGACCGACCTCAACGGTGACGTGCAGCCCGAGCAGGAGGCGACCCCGTTTCCCAAGGGCGCCTCCGGCTGGCACAGCATCGTCGTGCTCATCAACTGACCCGACTTCGCAGCGTACGCGAAACAAGCTCTGCCACAACCCAATCCGATACGGATGCCGGTGGCGAACTCCGTGTGTACGCAAGCAGTCCCACACACGTGAAGGAGCAGTTCCCATGCGCACCAGCCGCCTGACGATCGCCGCCCTGGCTCTCGCCCTCCCCCTGTCTCTCGCCGCCTGCGGCTCCTCGGAGCCCGACCCCGGCTCCGCCGCCTCGAGCGCCCCGATGACCTCGTCCGCGGCACCGAGCCCCTCGGAGTCGATGACCGCCGACACCGCCGCGATGCCCTTCGGCCCCGGCTGCGCCGCGGTTCCAGCCGACGGCGCCGGCTCGTTCACCGGCATGGCCACCGACCCGGTCGCCACCGCCGCGAGCAACAACCCGCTGCTGTCGACCCTGGTCACCTCGGTCGGCGAGGCCGGTCTCGGCGAGACCCTCAACACGGCCAAGGACATCACCGTGTTCGCCCCGACCAACGACGCCTTCGCCGCCCTGGACAAGGCGACGATGGACAAGGCGATGGGCGACCCCAAGGGCCTGCTCACCACCGTGCTCACCAACCACGTCGTCGAGGGGCGCCTGACGCCCGAGATGCTCGCCGGCGACCACAAGACGCTCACCAGCACGACCATCACGGTCGAGGGCTCGGGCGAGGACTTCACCGTCAGCAAGGCCAAGGTCATCTGCGGCAACGTGCAGACCGCCAACGCCACGGTCTACATCGTCGACGGCGTCCTGCTCCCCACGAGCTGACTTCCAGTCCATGATGGGTGGCATGACAGCCGCCTCCTCGGATGCTCCCGCGTCCGGGGAGGCGGCTGCCTCCACCACCCGGGCCTCAGCCACCGGCGCCGACCTGGCGGACCTGCTCCGCCGGTCGGCCCGGGGCGACGAGGCGGCCTTCGCGGCGCTCTACGACGCCACGTCACGCCGCCTCTTCGGCCTGGTCCTGCGCATCGTGCGTGACCACGCCATGTCGGAGGAGGTCACCCAGGAGGTCTACCTCGACGTCTGGCGGCAGTGCGCCCGGTTCGACCCGGCACGCGGCAGCGCGATGTCGTGGCTGATGACCATCGCCCACCGCAGCGCGGTCGACCGGGTCCGCGCGAGCGAGGCCTCCCGCCGACGCGACGACGCCCACGCCGCCACCTCCCTGGACGTCGACTTCGACACCACCGCCGAGTCCGCACACGCCTCCCTCGAGGCCCAGCGGGTGCGGCGCGCCCTCACCACCCTCACCGACGCGCAACGCAGCGCGGTCGAGCTGGCCTACCTCGGGGGTTACACCCACACCGAGGTCGCCCGCCTCCTCGACCTGCCGCTCGGCACCGCGAAGACCCGTATCCGTGACGGCCTCATCCGTCTTCGTGACACGTTGGGAGTTCCGGCATGAGCCCCGATCTGCACCACCTCTCCGGTGCCTACGCCGTCGACGCGCTCGACGACACCGAGCGTGCCTCGTTCGAGCAGCACCTGGCCGTGTGCGCCGACTGCCGGGCCGAGGCCGTCGAGCTCTCGGCCACCGCCCACTCGCTGTCCTCGCTCGCCGAGGCCACCCCGCCGCCGTCGCTGCGTGCGTCGGTGCTCGCCGGGATCGCCCAGGTGCGCCCGTTGCCCCCGCTGACCGCGGAGAACGAGGCCGAGCCGGATGTCGGAGGCACCGTCGTCCCGATCCGCCGCCGTCGTCGCACCGCCTGGTTCGCCGCCGCTGCGGCCGCCGCGGTGATCGCCGTCGGGGGCGTGGCGTGGAGCCCGTGGTCGGACGACGCCGGCGCCCCCTCCCCCATGGCCCGGGTCGCGGCCGCCGCCGATGCGACAACCGTCAGGAACACCCAGGGCGGGGTGACCACCCAGGTCGCCTACAGCAAGCAGCTCGGCAAGGCGGCCATCTCGGTGAAGGGGCTGCCGCCCGCACCCGACGGCAAGACCTACCAGGTCTGGTACGTCGGGGCGGGTGGCACGATCACCTCGGCCGGGCTGTTCGGGGTCGATGCCGACGGCAGCGGACAGGCTCTGCTGGCCGGGGAGGCGACGCCGACCGACAAGGTGGCGGTGAGCGTGGAACCCGCGGGTGGGTCGGCGCAGCCCACGACCGACCCCTTGGTGGTTATCCCCCTCGTCTGACCCCCGGCTGCTCTTGGCCCGCGCCGCTGTCAGGCGGTGAGGATCGCCGAGGCGACGGCCTCGAGCACCGCGACGTCACCGGCATACGGGCCATCGGGTCGCGGCCAGTGGGTGACCACGTCGGTGAAGCCCAGCTCGGCGGCACGCCCGGCCATCTCGGCGTACAGGTCGACCGACTCCAGGGCGTACCGCGGCGAGGCGTCGAGCAGGAGGTACCGGCCGAGCGGGCCACGGGCGTGCTGGGCGCACTCGTCGTCGAACCGCCCCACGAGCGTGGCGACGTGGTCGAACCACCCGTCGACGGTGTCGCCCTTGCCGCCGTAGGTCGCCCAGGCGTCACCCAGGCGGGCGGCCAGGGAGATGGAGCGTGGCCCGTTGCCGGCGACGACGAGTGGCACCCGGTCACGCACCGGTTCGGGCAGGGTGCGCGCGTCGCGGGTCACGTAGAACGCTCCGTCGTGGTCGACGTGGTCCTCGCGCAGCAGCCGGTCGAGCAGGCCGGCGAACTCGTGGAAGCGGTCGACCCGCTCTCGCAGCGCGCGGTCCTCGCCGAGGATCCCGCTGTCGAGGTCTCCCCCGGCGCCGATGCCCAGCAGGAAGCGGCCCCCACTCGCGTCGTCGAGGGTGATGGCGTCTCGGGCCAGAACGTACGGGTGCCGGAAGTTGGGGGACGCGACGAAGACCCCGAGGCCGATGGTCGAGGTGATGGTGGAGGCCAAGGCGAGCGTCGGCGCGAAGGCGAAGACCGGCGAGTCGGGCAGGCCGCCCCACACGAGGTGGTCGTAGGTCCACGCGTGGTCGAATCCCAGGTCCTGGGCCGCTGCCCAGCGCGGACCCGACTTCGCCCACCGGTGCTCGGGCACGACGACGATGCCGTGGCGTACGCGGGTGGGTGGGTCGGGCCGGATGACGTCGCCCTCGCCCTGCGCGGCGCCGCCCCCCGTGGTCACCGGGTGGCCCGAGCGGTGGGGGGCTCGGTCAGTGGCAGGAATGCGTCGAGGTCGGCGCGGGTGCCGCTGACGCGCAGCCGGCCCTCGGCAAGCGCCGCGGCCCAGCGCTGGTCACCCGTGGCGAGCCGCAACCAGGTCTCGGCGTCGGCCTCGACGACGTTGGGTGGGGTGCCACGGGTGTGCCGCGGTCCCGCGAGGCACTGCACCGCCCCGAACGGGGGCACCCGCACCTCGACGCTGCGGCCGGGTGCCCGCACCCCGAGCTCCTCCAGCGTGTAGCGCACGGCGGTGCCGACGGCGGCCCGGTCGACGCTCTTGGGGTTGTCGCGCCAGGCGGCGAGGGCCACGCGCCCGACCTCGGGGTCGGTGCGTCGGCGCGGTGGCATACCGGCATCGTAGGCGGGGCCGGTGACCGATGACGGCGCGCGCGCCGCCGACCGGCGTCCGCACGCGCCGCTCCACTGGGGCGCCCGGCAGGCTGCGGCCCGGTCCACCGGGGCGGCGGCAGGCTCTGGCCCGGTCGACCGCGACGCGTAGCCTGCCGGGATGGGCCAGGCCGATTTCGAGCGCGACGGGTCGATCGTGACCGTGGTGCTCGACGGCCAGCCGCAGTCGGCGGTCGACCTCGACGACCCGGAGCGGCTCGACTTCGAGTACGTGCAGCACCTGGCGCTGTGCGTCGACACCCTCGCGCCGGCCGACCCGCTGAGGGTCACCCACGTCGGCGGGGCCGGGCTCACCCTGGCTCGCTGGGTGCAGCACACCCGGCCCGGTTCGCCGCAGGTGGTGCTGGAGCCGGACGCCGCGCTCACCGAGGCCGTTCGCCGCGAGCTGCCACTGCCCCGGGGGCACCGCATCCGGGTGCGGCCGGTCGACGGGCTCACCGGGGTCGCGGCCCTGCGCGACGCCAGCGCCGACGTGGTGGTCGTCGACGCCTACGCGGCCGGCCGCGTGCCGCCGGAGCTGTCGACGGTCGAGTGGTTCGCCGACGTAGGCCGCGTGCTGGTGCCGGGTGGGCTGCTCGTCGCCAACGTCGCGGACGAGCCGGGGATGCGGTACGCCGCGCGGGTGGCCGCCAGTGCGCGGGTGGCGTTGGGACACGTCGCCTTCCTGGGACTGCACGAGGTGCTCAAGGGCAAGAGGTTCGGCAACCTCGTGCTCGTCGGCTCGACGCGCCCGCTGGACCTCTGGACCCTGCGGCGCGCCGCTGCGTCCGCTGCGTTGCCCACCGGCGTGCTCTCGTGGGACGAGGTGGAGCGCCGCCGGCCCGGGGCGCGGCCGTTCCGAGCATCGGATGGCGACACGGCGCCGTCGCCGGAGCCGCCGCAGCGGGGCGCCTGGCGCCGCCGCTGAGCCGGCGGCATCTCGCCGCCGCTGAGCCGGCGGCATCTCGCCGGCGCAAAGGGCGTGCGACGGCTGGGCTCCCAGGCGGGTGGATGACCGCGGGGACGCAGGGCGGGTCAGTGACCGGTCCACAGGGTGGGTGCTGCGGCGACGTCCGGATGCTTCATGTGGTGAGCCACCGCCGAGCGACCCGTCGAGGAAGAGAGGAGGACCAACCTGTGGCGCTTCGCCAGGTGAGCCCGGTCCTCGCGGCTCACCCAGCGAACCAACCCCCTACGTGCTTCACCGGGTGATCCAGCCACGTGGAGGCCTCAGCGATGGGTCCTCCCGCTGCTCCAGAGTGCTTCTCTTCGGTGGCTCACCACGTGAGGCATCCGGACCTCCCTGAACAGGTCACCCATCCCGCAGCACCTCACCCTGGCCGGGTACCTCCTCGCAGCACCCGATCCCGGCGGATCAGTCGACCCAGACGCGAGCGTTGCGGAACATCCGCAGCCAGGGGCTCTCGGCCTCCACCGGGCCCGACGTCCACGACAGCTGGGCGTTGCGGGCGACCCGCTCGGGGTGCGGCATCATCGCCGTGAACCGGCCGTCCGGCGTGGTCACCGCCGTGAGGCCGTCGGGAGACCCGTTGGGGTTGAGGGGATAGGCGTTCGCAGGCGCACCGTGGTGGTCGACGAACCGCGCCACCCGGGCGACGGTGCCCGAGTCGCCGCGGGCCGAGAAGTCGGCGAAGCCCTCGCCGTGCGCCACGGCGATCGGCACGCGACTGCCGGCCATCCCCGCGGTGAGGATGGAGGGCGACTCCAGCACCTCGACGAGCGTCAGCCGCGCCTCGTACTGCTCGGAACGGTTGCGGGTGAACCGCGGCCACGCCTCGGCACCGGGGATGAGCTCAGCGAGCGCCGCGAACATCTGGCACCCGTTGCAGATGCCCAGGCCGAAGGTGTCCTCGCGGTGGAAGAAGTCGTGGAAGCCCTCGGTGAGCTGCTCGTTGAACAGCACGGACCGCGCCCACCCCTCGCCGGCACCGAGCGTGTCGCCGTAGGAGAACCCACCGCAGGCCACCAGCCCCACCACGCCGGCGAGGTCGAAGCGCCCGGTCTGCAGGTCGGTCATGTGCACGTCGTAGGTGTCGAAGCCGGCTCTGTCGAAGGCGAACGCCGTCTCGACGTGGCTGTTGACCCCCTGCTCACGCAGGATCGCGACCGTCGGCCGCACTCCCAGCGACTGGTAGGGCGCCGCGACGTCGCCGGTCGGGTCGAACGAGGGGGCGACGACCAGCCCGGGGTCGTCGTCGGCACCGAACGCATCGTGCTCCTCCTCCGCGCAGGCGGGGTTGTCACGCAGCCCCGCGATGCGGAACGACACCTCGTCCCAGGTCTGAGCGAGCTCACGAACCGGCTCGTCGAGCACGCTCTGACCCGCCACCGCGACCTGCACCCGCCGGCCCGGGGCGGCCCGGCCGACGACCGAGACCAGCTCCGTCAAACCGTGCGCGGCGAGCACCTCCATCACCACGGCGGCGTCGGCTGCAGCGACGCCCAGCAGCACACCGAGCTCCTCCGCGAAGAGGGCGGCGACCGACGGTACGTCGAGCTCGACCCCCACCGCACCAGCGAAGGCCATCTCGCACGCCGCAGCCCACAACCCGCCGTCGGACCGGTCGTGGTACGCCACGGTGACTCCGCGAGAACGCACCTCGGCCAGCGCGGCAACCAAGGAAACCAGTCGCTGCGCGTCATCGAGGTCGGGAACCTCGCCCCCGAACCCGCCCAACGCCTGGGCCGCGATCGACCCACCGAGGCGGTCCCGCCCCGCCCCGAGGTCGACGAGCACCAGGGTCGAGCCGTCGGGCAGCTGCGGGGTCCACGTACCGCGCACGTCCGGCAGCGCGGCGAACGCCGTCACCACCAACGACACCGGTGACGTCACCTGCCGCGCCTCCCCCGACACGGCATCGGTCCAGCGGGTGCGCATCGACAGCGAGTCCTTGCCGACCGGTACCGACACCCCGAGCTCGGGCAGCAGGTGCATCGCCACGGCCTCGACGGTGTCGTACAGCGCGGCGTCCTCGCCGGGCTCACCGCAGGCCGCCATCCAGTTGCACGACAGCTTGATGCCGGTCAGCCGCACGACCGGCGCGGCCAGCAGGTTGGTCAGCGCCTCGCCGACCGCCATCCGCCCGGATGCCGGTGCGTCCACCGAGGCGAGCGGCATGCGTTCACCGGTGGCCATCGCCTCGCCCGAGAAGCCGACGTGGTCGGCCAGCGTGACCGCGACGTCGGCCACAGGAACCTGCCACGGCCCGACCATCTGGTCACGGTGGGTCAGCCCGCCCACCGTGCGGTCTGCGATCGTCACGAGGAATCGCTTGGAGGCCACGGTCGGGTGGCGGAGCACGGCATACGCCAGCGCCCGCAGGTCGACGCCCCCCAGGTCGAGCGATCCGCGGTCCCAGGTGGCGCGGGTGACGTCGCGCGTCATCCGCGGTGGCTTGCCGAGCAGCACCTCCATCGGCATGTCGATGGCGCGGTCCTCGTCGTCACGGTCGTCGGGGCCGTCGGCGAGCACGAGCCGGCCGTCGTCGCGCGCGACCCCCACCACGGCATACGGGCAGCGCTCGCGCTCACACAGCGAGGCGAACAGCGCGAGCGAGGAGGGCGCCAGGGCAACGACATAGCGCTCCTGCGACTCGTTGCACCACGCCTCCTTCGGCGCCAGGCCCGACTCCTCCAACGGCACCGCCGACAGGTCGAACCGGGCCCCGAGTCCGGCCCCGTCGACCAGCTCGGGAAAGGCGTTGGACAGCCCGCCGGCCCCCACGTCGTGGACGGCGAGCACCGGGTTGTCCTCGCCGAGGCTCCAGCAGTGGTTGATGACCTCCTGCGCCCGGCGCTCGATCTCGGGGTTGCCGCGCTGAACCGAGTCGAAGTCGAGCGCGGCGGCGTTGGCCCCGGCCGCCATCGAGGACGCCGCACCGCCGCCCATCCCGATGCGCATGCCCGGACCCCCGATCTGCACGAGCAGGGTGCCGGCGGGGAACACGATCTTCTCGGTCATGTCGGCGCCGATGGTGCCCAGCCCGCCGGCGCTCATGATCGGCTTGTGGAACCCCCGCCGCACGCCGTCGACGGTCTGCTCGTAGACCCGGAAGAAGCCGCCGAGCCCGGGCCGGCCGAACTCGTTGTTGAACGCCGCCGCCCCGATCGGCCCCTCGACCATGATCTCGAGCGGGCTAGCGATGTGCGCGGGCGCCCCGTAGGGCTCGTGCTCCCAGGGCTCCTCGAGCCCTGGCAGGTGCAGGTTCGACACCGCGAACCCCGTGAGCCCGGCCTTGGGCTGCGACCCGCGCCCGGTCGCCCCCTCGTCGCGGATCTCACCACCGGCACCGGTCGCGGCCCCCGGGAACGGTGAGATCGCGGTCGGGTGGTTGTGCGTCTCGACCTTCATCAGCACGTGCACCTCGGCCTCGCGCCCGGCGTAGCGGCTCGGCCCGTCGGCCGCCTCGGGCAGCCAGCGCACCCGGCGGCCTCCGACCATCACCGAGGCGTTGTCCTTGTAGGCGATGACCGTGCCCTCGCCCGCGACCTCCTCGGTGTAGCGGATCATCCCGAAGAGCGAGCGCGGCTGCACCACCGCGTCGACGACGAAGTCGGCGTTGAAGATCTTGTGCCGGCAGTGCTCGGAGTTGGCCTGCGCGAACATCATCAGCTCGACGTCGGTGGGGTTGCGCCGCAACCCGGTGAACGCCTCGACGAGGTAGTCGACCTCGTCGCCGGACAGCGCCAGGCCGTAGGCGGTGTCGGCCTCCTCGATCGCCACGCGCCCGCGCCCGAGCACGTCGACGTGCTCCATCGGCTCGGCCTCGCGCTCGTCGAAGAGCGCCGCGGCGTCGGCCCGGGTCGGGAGCGCCGCCTCGGTCATCCGGTCGTGGAGCAGGTCGGCGGCGGCCGCCCACTGCTCCTCGGTGATCGGCTCGTCGGTGGCCAGGACGTACTCCGCCACCCGCTCGACCCGGCGCACGTCGACCCCGCAGTTGTGCGCGATGTCGGTGGCCTTGGAGGCCCACGGCGACAACGTGCCCAGTCGGGGCGCGACCACCACGGTGGCGAGGTGCGCGCCCACGGCCGGGTCGGCATCCGGTGGGCCGTAGGTGAGCAGGCGCTCGACGGTGGCGGTGGTGGCCTCGTCCAGGGCGTGCTCGCTCGCCACCCAGTGCACGTGTCGAGCCGAGACGGCGGCGAGCCCCGGCACGACCCGGCGCAGCCGGGCCAGCAGCGCGGCGGCGCGGAACGGGGAGAGGGCGTTGCCGCCCGGGACGGTGGTCAGCACGAGGTCGTGCGACGAGGCCATGGGTGCGGTCTCCCGGTCGTGGAGCGGGGCGGATGCCGTGTCAAGGCTACCGGGGCCGCCGCGGGTCCCCGTGCGGTGCCCGGCGGGCGAGCCCCGCCCTCTTGGCCGGCGGCGGGACGAGTTGCACCAGCTGGTACATGCTCGAGGTGACCCGGCAGCGCAACGCGCCCGTCGACCGGTTGTGGACCGCGATCTCCGACGTGCGCCACTGGCCGCAGTGGCTGCCGACGGTGGATGCTGGCGCCCCCTTCGAGCCGGGCCGTTTGCGTGCTCCGCACAGCACAGGGTCGGTGACCCCAGCCGGCGCGCTCGCCGCCGGCATCGGCGCGAGCCACCGGCATCGGCGCGAGCCACCGGATGCTGAACTACCGGATGCTGAACTACCACTCCGGTTCTCGTGAGGCTGCTCGGGGCGGTCATCGACGCAGTGGAGCTCGAGGAGCACGCCGCTCGGGTCGAGCCGGTCGCCACCCACCTGTTCGAGGCCGGGGCGGCCGTCTGGGCCCGGGTTGCCGACCGACCCGAGGTGTTCGCGCCGCTGTCATTCGAGCTGTCAGAAGGTCTCGCCGGTGAGCCGCTCGTAGGCCTCGACGTACCTGGCCCGGGTCTGCACGACCACGTCGTCGGGCAGGGGCGGCGGTGCCTCGCCCGATGCCCTGGACCAGTCGGAGGCCGGTGAGGTCAGCCAGTCGCGCACGTACTGCTTGTCGAAGCTGGGCTGGGGGCGGCCCGGCTGCCACCGGTCGGCCGGCCAGAACCGCGACGAGTCCGGGGTCAGCACCTCGTCGGCGAGCACGACCTCCTCCCCACGCAGGCCGAACTCGACCTTGGTGTCGGCCAGCAGGATGCCGCGAGCCGACGCGATCTCGTTGCCACGCTGCAGGATCGCCACGGTGAGCTCGCGCACCTGGGCGGCCAGTGCCGACCCGAGCTGGGCCTCGACGACCGAGTAGGGGATGGGCTCGTCGTGCTCGCCCATGGGGGCCTTGGTCGAGGGGGTGAAGATCGGCTCGGGCAGCCGGTCGCCGTCGACGAGCCCGGCCGGCAGCGGGATGCCGCTCACGGCGCCGGTCGCGGTGTACTCACCCAGGCCGCCGCCGGTCAGGAAGGCGCGGGCCACGCACTCGACGGGGAGCATCTCGAGACGCTCGACGAGCACCGCACGGCCGCGCACCGCATCCGGTACGTCGACACCGACCACGTGGTTGGGCACGAGGTCCTCGAGCTGCGCGAACCACCACAGGGACAGGCGGGTGAGCACCTCGCCCTTGTCGGGGATCGGGGTGTCGAGCACGAAGTCGAAGGCCGAGACGCGGTCGGAGGCGACGAGGAGCAGCCGGTCGGGGCGAGGGTGCCCGGTGGCCGGGTCGACCGGCGCGTAGAGGTCTCGGACCTTGCCGGAGTAGACGTGGGCATAGCCGGGCAGGACCAGTGCGGCGTCGGGCATGGGCCGATTCTTCCAGTCCGAAGGGCGGGGGCCGCCGACGGGCGGTGGTCAGCGGGGCAGCGCGGGCCCGCCGGGTGCACCTTCCAGGTCGGCGTCGCTGGATGGTGCTGCATCGTCGAGTCGCATGACGGACCGCAGGACGTTGTCGGCGACGAAGAGGATGACGCAGGTGAACAGCGCCGCCGCCACGTGGGCCTGGATCAGCGGCAGCGACAGCGATGACCCAGCCACCCGCGCGGAGCCGCCGAGGGGTATCGACCGGAAGATCTCGTGCACGTGCACCGGGGCTGCGGTACCGCCCGACGAGGGCTCCATCGCGATCAGCGCCAGGTGCATGATGACCTGCGCGCTGCTGGCGGCGAGGAGCGCCAGCGGCAGGGAGACCGAGGACCGCAGGAGGAGCCAGACCATCGGGGCGACCAGGACGGCGATCACCATTTTGGGGATGATCTGCACCTGTACGCCCCCACCCAGCCGATGTGCCACCGCACCGAACTCGATGAACACCACGGTGGCCGCGAGGGCACGAAGCGTCCGCATTCTCGCAACGCCGTCAGCGGTCACAGCACCGAGAGTAGCGGCGGGCGAGACCTGGCGCGCGAAGATCGGGCTCAGGTCGATACAACCGGCAGCCACAGCCGATGCACGAGGCCAGGTCGTCGCGCACCTGGGTCATCGCCTCGATGCGGGCGGTGAGCAGGTCGTGCCAGCGACGTGACATGCGAGCCCGGTCGCGCTTGGTCGGCGGGTGGTCCTCGGGCAACGTCGCCAGTGCCTCACCGACCTCGGCAAGGGTGAGACCGAACCGCTGCGCAGCGCGCACCACCGCGATGCGGCGCAGCACGTGCCGCTCGAACCGGCGCTGGTGCGCACCGACGACACCAAGCCTCGCTGCTCGGAGAAACGCACGGCCGCAACGAAGACCCCGGACCGGGTCGCCACCTCACCGATGGCAAGCAGGTCGTGCCGGTTCACGTGGCGACCGTGATCCGGTTGACCTCAAGTGCACTACAGGTTCGAGGATGGAAGCATGACGACTTCGGGGGACCGCCGCGCGGACCGCTGCCACCCCACCCCCAGAGGCCCCAGTCCGGCTGTTGCGGCACTCGTGGCCGGCCGCACCGCAGCGACGTCACCGTGAGTGCGGAAGTGGTTGCCGGGGCGGCCACTTCCGCACTCATCGCGGGTAGTTTCGGCGGATGAACACCTTCGAGAAGGCCACCCGTCTGCAGCGACTGCACGCCGACCCCGAGCTGTTGCTGCTCGTCAACGTCTGGGACGTCATCAGCGCCCGCGTCGTCGCCGAGACCCCCGGCACGACCGCACTGGCCACGGCGAGCCATTCGGTCGCCGCGGCGTACGGCTACCCCGACGGCGAGCAGATCCCCCGCGAACTGATGATCGAGGCCGTCGGGCGCATCGCCGGCGCCGTCGACCTGCCCGTCACCGCCGACCTCGAGGCCGGCTACGGCGACCCCGGCGGCACCATCGCCCGGGCCATCGACGTGGGCGTCGTCGGCGCCAACCTCGAGGACCAGCTGAGGCCGCTGCCGGATGCCGTGCAGTCCGTCGCGGATGCCGTCGCGGCCGGCGAGCGGGCCGGCATCCCGTTCGTGCTCAACGCGCGCACCGACGCCTTCCTGCGGGCGGGTGACCGTGACCCCGCGCAGGTGCTGGCCGACGCGATCGAGCGCGGTCGGGCCTACCTCGATGCCGGTGCCTCCACCTTCTTCGCGCCGGGCCTGCTCGACGAACCGACGGTCGCGGCGCTCGTCGAGGCCCTCGGGCCGCAGAAGGTGAACCTCATCGGCATCCCGGGCTCGCTGCCGCTGGGAACGATGCAGCGGCTCGGCATCGCGCGGGTGTCGTACGGCCCGTGGAGCCAGAACGTCGCCCTCACCGCGCTCGCGGACCTGGCCGCCGGGGTGCGCGGCGGTGGCGGCATCCCCCAGAACACCCGCAAGCTCAACTGACCCGCCCGACTCCTCGCCTCGAGTGCGGAAGTGGTCGCTACAGCAACCACTTCCGCACTCGACGCGAGGTGGGAGCCTCAGACGTGCACCTCGCCGCGCTCGGCGCGCAGCGCGATGTCGGTGCGGTGGTGCGAGCCGGGCAGGTCGATGCCGTCGACAGCGGCGTAGACCCGCTCGCGGGCCTGCGCCAGGGTCGCCCCGGTCGCCACGACAGACAGCACCCGGCCACCGGCGGACACCAGCGCACCCTCGGCGTCGCGCGCCGTGCCGGCGTGCAACACGTAGGCCGTCGGCGCCCCGGGCAGGTCCTCGAGCCCGGTGACCGGGTCGCCGGTGCGCGGGGTGCCGGGGTAGTTGTCCGCGGCCACGACCACCGTCACGGCGTGCTGGTCGGACCACCGCAGCACGGGCGCCTCGTGCAGGCGACCTCTGGCCGCCGAGAACAGCACCCCGCCCAGCGGGGTCAGCAGGCGCGCCAGCACCACCTGGGTCTCGGGGTCGCCGAACCGGGCGTTGAACTCGATGACCCGCGGGCCGCGCGGGGTCAGCGCCAGCCCGACGTAGAGCACCCCGGTGAACGGCGTGCCCCGCCGGTACATCTCGTCGACGACCGGCTGCGCGACACGAGCCACGACGTCGTCCACGAGCCCCTCGGGCGCCCAGTCGAGCGGGCTGTACGCCCCCATCCCGCCGGTGTTGGGGCCGGCATCGCCGTCGCCGACCCGCTTGAAGTCCTGGGCCGGCGACAGCGGGACCACCGTGGAACCGTCGCTGAGGCAGAAGAGCGACACCTCGGGGCCGTCGAGGAACTCCTCGACGACGACCGCGCCGTCGGGCTTGGCCAAGCAGATTCGGGCGTGCTCGAGCGCCTCGGCCCGGTCGTCGGTCACGACCACGCCCTTGCCCGCGGCGAGGCCGTCGTCCTTGACGACGTGTGGGGCACCGAGCGCGTCGAGGGCGTCCTCGACCTCCGCCATCGTGGTGCAGACGTGGGCCAGCCCGGTCGGCACCTCCGCCGCGGACATCACCTCCTTCGCGAAGGCCTTGCTCCCCTCGAGGCGGGCCGCGGCGGCGGACGGCCCGAAGCAGGCGATGCCCGCCTCACGCACCGCGTCAGCCACCCCCGCCACCAGCGGTGCCTCCGGCCCGATGACGACCAGGTCGACACCGAGCGAGGTGGCGAGGGCGACGACCCCGGCGGCGTCGGTGGCCCCGCCGGGCAGCGGCTCGCACCGGGCCACGGCATCGATGCCGGGGTTCCCCGGCGCCGCGATGACGGCGTCGACCGCGGGGTCGAGCGCGATGGAACGGACGAGGGCGTGCTCGCGGGCCCCGGACCCGACGACGAGTACCTTCACGCGGCCAAACCTAGCGGCGGGTGGCCGCGAGCGGCACGCGCGTCCCGGCATCCGCGCGGGTGTTCTCGGACCGTGCAGAACCGGACTCTCCACGGGTTTAGACTGGACAGTTCCGTGATCCGCCGCACCGAGGAGACCCTGCTCCGTGACCGCCCCGCACCCGGGCCTGCCCGAGGCCTCACCCGACGTCGCCGGTGAGCTCGCCCACGAGCAGGCCCACGTCGACCGGGTCTACACCGAGCTGGAGAAGGCCAGCCGGCGAGCCGCCGACGTCGAGGCCGACGGGATGGCGCGCGGGCGCACGTCGCGCACGGGTGACGTGCGCGACGAGGAGCTGACCGGGCTCTTCGAGCGCGACGCCCTCGTCTACGCCGCCGCTCGACGCCGCTCGATGATCGACA
Organism: Actinomycetales bacterium; assembly: GCA_038210185.1. Lineage (GTDB taxonomy): Bacteria > Actinomycetota > Actinomycetes > Actinomycetales > Dermatophilaceae > Fodinibacter. Next base: position 18,654 of record JBBQWX010000007.1, on the reverse strand, counting down.
AGCAGTACGAAGGGCTGGTCTTCGGCCGCCTCGACCTCGGTGACGAGCGGTCGACCGCCGACGAGCGCGAGGTGCGCTACATCGGCCGGCTCGGCGTGCGCGACGACGACTACGAGCCGCTCGTCGTCGACTGGCGGGCCCCGGCCGCGTCGGCCTTCTACCGGGCCACCCCGGTCGACCCGATGGGCGTGGTCCGCCGACGCGTGCTGCGCTGCAAGGGCGCGACCGTCGTCGGGGCCGAGGACGACCTCATGGTGCCCGAGGCGCCCGACGACATCGTCGTGCTCGGCGACGGCGCGCTCATCGCCGCCCTCACCCGCAGCCGCGGCCGGCAGATGCGCGACATCGTGGCGACCATCCAGCGCCACCAGGACGAGGCGATCCGCGCACCCTCGCGGGGCGTCACCGAGATCACCGGCGGCCCCGGCACGGGCAAGACGGTCGTGGCGCTGCACCGCGCCGCGTACCTGCTCTACTCCGAGCGGCGACGCTTCGAGAACGGCGGCATCCTCGTCGTCGGCCCGTCAGCCGCCTACACGGCCTACATCGAGCGGGTGCTGCCGAGCCTGGGCGAGGAGTCGGTGGCGCTGCGCGCGACCGGCGACCTGGCCGACGGGATGACCGCGACCCGGCTCGACACCCCCGAGGTCGCCGCCATCAAGGGGTCGCTGCGCATCCGCCGGCTGCTGGCCCGGCTCACGTCGCGGCCACCCGCCGGGGCGCCCCACGTCTTCCGGGCCTTCATCGCCGGCCACGCGGTGCGCCTCGACGACCAGGCGCTGCGCCGGGTGCGTTCCGAGGTGCTGCGCAGCCGTCAGCACAACCTTGGCGCCGATGCCGCCCGCACCGCCCTCGCCGAGGCCGCATGGCGCTCGGTGCGACTGGGCGAGCGCGACGTCTTCCTCGGCGCCTTCGAGTCATCGCGCGACGTCGACGAGTTCATGGCGGCGTGGTGGCGCCAGGTCGACCCGCGCGAGCTGCTGCTCTCGCTCGCCGACACCGACCACGTCTACGCCGTCTCCCGCGGGGTGCTCGACCACGAGGAGGGCGCCGCGGTCGCGTACTCCTACCGCGAGGCCCTCGAGCTCGGCAGCTGGTCGGTCTCCGACGCCGCGCTCGTCGACGACCTGGTCGCCCGCCTCGGCCCCGTCCAGATGGCCGAGCGCGAGGAGGCCGGCTTCTACGACATCGAGGAGCTCGACGAGCTCTCCCAGTGGGGTGTCATCGACGTCCGCGCCGGGGTCGGCCGCCGCGTGCCCGACGAGGAGACGCAGTGGGAGGTGACGCCGGCCGACGCCCGCGAGCGGCTGATGATGGGCCGCATCGACCGGCCCTCCGGCTACGCCCACGTGCTCGTCGACGAGGCCCAGGACCTCTCCCCGATGCAGTGGCGGATGCTGGCCCGGCGCGGCCGCGCGGCGTCGTGGACCGTCGTCGGTGACGCCGCTCAGGCGTCGTGGTCCGACCTCGCGGAGGCCGGTCGGGCACGCGACGAGGCGCTCAGCGGCCAGGAGCGTCGGGCCTTCCACATGGACACCAACTACCGCAACGCTCGCGAGATCTTCGACTACGCGCGCGACGTAATCCTCACGCTCGTGCCCGATGCCGACATTCCGGATGCCGTGCGCGAGACCGGTGTCGACCCCGTCGACCTGGTGGTCGAGGGGTCCTTGGCATCGGCCGCGGCGGATGCCGTCGACCAGCTGCTCGGTGAGGTCGAGGGCTCGATCGCGGTCATCGCCGCTCGGCGCTGGTCGGAGCGGCTGGCCGGGCTCGACGGTGCCGGCGACGGACGCGTGCAGGTCATCGACCCGCTGTCGACCAAGGGCCTGGAGTGGGACGCCACGGTGGTCGTCGACCCGCAGGGCATCACGCTGGAGTCGCCCGGTGGGGTGCGGGTGCTCTACGTCGTGCTCACCCGTGCGGCGCACCGGATGCACGTGCTGCGCCCCGCCTGACCCGCCCCAACTTTTTCGCCCGATGCGAGAAGCTTCACCTTCGCAGGACAACGGTTCTGGTGCGAAGGTGAAGGTTCCCGCATCGGGCGGGAAAGCTGTGGTCAGTCCAGCAGCGGGTGGCGTTGGATGATCTCGTGCCGGCCGGGGCCGACCCCGATGGCGGAGACCCGCGCCCCGATGAGCTCCTCGACGCGCAGCACGTAGGCCTGCGCTGCGGCCGGCAGCTCCTCGAACGATCGGCACCCCGAGATGTCCTGCGACCAGCCGTCGAGCAGCTCGTAGACGGGCTTCGCGTGGTGGAAGTCGCTCTGGTTGACCGGCATCTCGTCGTGCCGCACGCCGTCGACCTCGTAGGCCACGCATACCGGCACCTTCTCGAACCCGGTGAGCACGTCGAGCTTGGTGATCACGAAGTCGGTGACGCCGTTGATCCGGTTGGCGTAGCGGCCGATGACGGTGTCCATCCAGCCGCAGCGGCGCGGGCGCCCGGTCGTGGTGCCGTACTCGGCACCGACGCTGCGCAGCGTCTCGCCGTCGTCGTCGAACAGCTCGGTGGGGAACGGCCCCTCGCCGACCCGGGTCGTGTACGCCTTGAGGATCGCGATGACCCGCGACATGCGGGTCGGGGGGATGCCCGACCCGGTGCACGCGCCCCCGGCCGTCGCCGACGACGATGTCACGAACGGGTAGGTGCCGTGGTCGACGTCGAGCAGCGTGGCCTGGCCGGCCTCGAGCAGCACGTTCGACCCGGCGTTCAACGCCTCCTCGAGCACGAGCGAGGTGTCGGCGACCATCGGCCGCAGCCGCTCGACATACCCGAGCAGCTCCTCGACGACCAGGTCGGCCTCCACCGCACGGGTGTTGTAGATCTTGACGAGCACCTGGTTCTTCATGGACAGCGCGGCCTCGACCTTCTGCCGCAGGATGCCCTCGTCGAACAGGTCCTGCACGCGGATGCCGACCCGGTTCATCTTGTCGGCGTAGGTCGGGCCGATGCCGCGCCCGGTGGTGCCGATCTTGCGAGCGCCGAGGAAGCGCTCGGTGACCTTGTCCAGGGTGCGGTTGTACGGCGCGATCACGTGCGCGTTGGCCGACACGAGCAGCCGCGAGGTGTCGACGCCGCGGGCCTCGAGCCCGTCGATCTCCACGAAGAGCACCTCGAGGTCGACGACCACGCCGTTGCCGATGACCGGGGTCACCGACGGCGTGAGGATGCCGGAGGGGAGCAGGTGCAGCGCGTACTTCTCGCGGGCGCCGTCCTCGCCCTCGATGACGATGGTGTGCCCTGCGTTGTTGCCCCCGTTGAACTTGACGACGTAGTCGACGTCGCCGCCCATGAGGTCGGTCGCCTTGCCCTTGCCCTCGTCGCCCCACTGGGCTCCGACCAGCACGATCGCCGGCATGACGGCTCCTTTTCGCACGTGCGCCCGGCGGTGGTGCCGTGACGCGCCGAAGGCCCCTCGCGGGTACGCGCCGGGGCCTCGTACACTCCACCCTATCGCGGGGATGCCGTCGCCCCGGTTCCGCTCAGCGGCGCCGTCTCGCGAGCGCCCATCCCAGCTGGAACCTGGTGTCGACGCCGTTGACCGCCATGAGATGGGCCACCCGGCGGCGCACCGTGCGCAGGCTGACGCCGAGGTGGCGCGCGATCGCCTCATCCTTCAGGCCGAGCTCGAGCAGCTCGACCAGCTTCGGGTCGCCGGTGCCCTCGCGCCCGCCGACCACCGGCACGGGTACTGCGTGCTTCCAGGCGAGGTCGAAGTGCGCAATGTACAGCCGCACCACGAGCGGGTCGCGGATGACGGCGTAACCCCGGGAGGGGTCGTCCCAGGCGGCCAGGGCCACCACGGCCGAGGAGCCGAAGACGGCGTACTCGGTCTCGGTGGTGGGCAGGATCCGCTGGTCCTCGCCCACCTCGCCCCACGACGTCATCCAGTGCTGGCCCTGGGGTGACGCCAGTGCACTCGCGGGGTAGACCGCCCGCTGCTGCTCACCGCGCCGGATCCGGGCCTCGTTGGCCCGCGTCGTGGTCTCGTCGAGCGCCGGGCCCTCGGTGATGGTCAGCACGAAGTTGCGCAGCATCCCGGTGGTCTCGGTGAGCAGCCGGTTGACGACCGAGGGGGCGATCGCATCTGAGATCGGTTCGCTGAGCGGCTCGGTGGCCCCGAGGGCGACGCTCGTGACCCTCGCCAACAGCTCGCGGGAGGCGGCGAGGTCGCGGCGTCGCTCCTCGATGCGGTCGAGCTCGCGCCGCAGCTGCTCCTCGAGCACGAGGAGCACAGCCCCGTCGTACGTCGAGGGATCATCCATGCGGCCCGCCTCCTACCCCTGCGGGTGGCCGATTCCTGCCAGTGGCACCCAAGTGTCGCACCTGATGGCCATGGACGAGGCACAATGACGTCAGCACAGCTCGAGGATGCAGGGGACCGTCGGGTGGGCGCTTCTCGGCGAGAGGGAAGCGCAAGACACCGTTGGGCTCGCCAGGGCTGTCCGCGTCGGGTCCGTGCGCTTCAGCGCTCGGACCCGCCGTGTGTCCCGCCGCTCGAGCCGCCCGTGGAGGCGGGTCCGACGGCGTCGTCCGGCTGCTGGCGCGCTCTCACAGACCCAGCTCACGCGCTCCCGTGGCGCTCGACGCCCGCAGGAACTCCGTGCACCGGTGGACCTCCTCGACCTCGTCGATCGCGTTGGCGGCGCGGGCGAGTGCGGCGAGGGCGCGCAGGAAGCCCCGGTTGGGCTCGTGCTCCCACGGCACCGGCCCCTGACCGCGCCACCCGGCGCGCCGCAGGGAGTCCAGCCCGCGGTGGTAGCCGGTGCGCGCGTACGCGTACGACTCCACCGCCCGGTGGTCGGCGAGGGCGTCCTCGGCGAGCACGGCCCACGCCAGGGACGACGAGGGGTGGGCCGCGGCCACCTGCTCGGGTCGCATCCCGTTGTCCAGGGCTTCGGATGCCGGGTCGTCGGGCAGGTGCGTCGGCGGGCTGCCGAGCAGGTCGGAGCTCACGGGAGTGCCTCGCGAGTCGGTGTGATGCCAGGGCGTACCCGGCGCGAGTAGAGAACACGCCGTGCGAGGTGAGCCTCGCACCGCGTGTTCTCTACTCTCGACTTGTCCACGGACGACCGCTGGGGTCGCGGTCGGGTCAGCCCTGCGCGGTGCCCGCCGACCGCAGGTTCTGGCAGGCCTCCACGACGCGGGCGGCCATGCCGGCCTCGGCTTCCTTGCCCCAGGCGCGCGGGTCGTACTGCTTCTTGTTGCCGACCTCGCCGTCGATCTTGAGCACGCCCGAGTAGTGCTTCAGCATCCAGTCGGCGACCGGGCGGGTGAAGGCGTACTGGGTGTCGGTGTCGACGTTCATCTTGACGACGCCGTAGTCGACGGCCGCCGAGATCTCCTCGGGCAACGACCCCGAGCCACCGTGGAACACGAGGTCGAGGGGCTTGGCGCCGGCCGCGTCACCGTGTGCGGCGACGATGGCGTCCTGGCACTGCTTGAGGATCTCGGGGCGCAGCTTGACGTTGCCCGGCTTGTAGACGCCGTGCACGTTGCCGAAGGTGAGGGCGGCCATGTAGCGGCCGTTCTCGCCGAGGCCGAGGGCGGCCACGGTCTTCAGGGCGTCCTCGGCGGTCGTGTAGAGCTGCTCGTTGATCTCGGCGGCGACACCGTCCTCCTCGCCACCGACGACACCGATCTCGACCTCGAGGATGATGTTCGCGGCCTTGGCGAGCGCGAGCAGCTCCTCGGCGATCAGCAGGTTCTCATCCAACGGCACGGCCGAGCCGTCCCACATGTGGCTCTGGAAGAACGGCAGCCCCGTGGACTTCACCTGCTCGGCCGACGCCGCGATGAGCGGGCGCACGAAGCCGTCGAGCTTGTCCTTGGGGCAGTGGTCAGTGTGCAGCGCGATGTTGACGGGGTAGCTCTTGGCCACCTCACGGGCATACGCCGCGAGGGCCAGGGAGCCCGTCACCATGTTCTTGACGGTCGACCCGGAGGCGTAGTCGGCACCGCCCGTGGAGACCTGGATGATGCCGTCGGACCCGGCCTCGGCGAACCCGCGGATCGCGGCCGTCACGGTCTGGCTCGAGGTGATGTTGATGGCGGGGTACGCGAACGAGCCAGCCTTGGCTCGGTCCAGCATGTCGGCGTAGATCTCGGGGGTTGCGATGGGCACGGGGGTCTCCTCGTGAGGTAGTAGTGCCGGTTACGCGTCGATCCTTCCACGGATCCCGGCGGGCCACAGCGCAGGTTCACCTACCCCGCGGTGGCCGCGACACGGCATCCGGTTGCAGGGTCCCGCGCACCTCATCACGCCGTGCGCGAGTCACCCTCTGCCGCAGGCCGGGACGGAGCGAGGACGTACGGCCGGGTGTCGGCGACGGCGTGCCGCCCGCCCGCGTGAGGACGGGTCGCGCATTCGAGGAGGTGCCGACGCGGGAGTAGGCGTCGCGGTCGTGCAGGCGCACCTGGCTGTGGAACCGGCGCAGAGGTCGTCCGGTGACGTGGGACATCCCACGGCTCCGCACCCGCGCGCCCCACTCGGTCGGGCGGCACCACTCGGTCGAGCGGCACCACTCGGTCCGGCGGCACCACTCGGTCCGGCGGCACCACTCGGTCGGGCGGCGCTGGGGGCCGGTACTCATGACATCGCGGGGGATGCCGCGGCACGCTGGTGACATGGAGCTGAGCACCGTGCGCACCCTGGCGGCCACCACGCCGGCGACCCGCAACCGGGTGGTCGACCTGCTGCGCGGCGGGGCGATCTGCGTCGTCGTGCTGGGCCACTGGCTGATCGCCGCGGTCGTGGTGCGTGACGGCGAGCTGGTGCCGGGGCACCTGCTCGAGCTGGCGTCGTGGACCCACCCGCTGACCTGGGCCTGCCAGGTCATGCCGGTGTTCTTCCTCGTCGGGGGATACGCCAACGCGCTGTCGTGGCGCTCGGCACGGGCCCGCGACCTGCCCTGTGCGGGCTGGCTGCGTTCCAGACTGCGCCGGCTCCTCGTGCCCGTGGTGCCGCTGCTGCTCACCTGGCTGGTCGCGACCTCCATCGCCTCCGCGGCGGGGGTGCCGAGCGGCACCCTGCGCACGGCATCCCAGGTGGCGCTGGTGCCGACCTGGTTCCTCGCGGCCTACGTCGTCGTCTGCGCGGTGGCGCCCGCGACGCTCTGGCTGTGGGAGCGCCTGGGCTGGTGGTCGGTGGTCGCCGGGGTGCTGCTGGGTGGGCTGGTCGACCTGGTGAGCCTGGCGACCGACACCCCGGCGGTCGGGTTCGCCAACTACCTGGTCGTGTGGGCGACGGTGCACCAGCTCGGCTACGCCTGGCTCGATGGCCGGCTGGCCGGCACCGGCCGGCGCGTGCTGCTGGCCGGGGTGGGCGCCGTGGGCCTGGTGGCGCTCGTGTGGGCCGGGCCGTACCCGGTGTCGATGATCGGCCTGGACGGCTCGGCCGTGAACAACTCCTACCCGACCCGCGAGACCCTGGCCTTCCTCGGCATGCTGCAGGCGGGAGTCGTGCTCGCTGCCGAGCCGCTGCTCGCCCGATGGATGCGGCGGCCGGGGCCCTGGGCGGGCGTCGTGCTGCTCAACACCCGGATCATGACCCTCTACCTCTGGCACCTCACCGCCATGGTGGCGGTTCTCGGCCTGTCACTGCTGCTGGGTGGGGTCGGCCTCGGCGTCGAGCCCCTCACCCGGGCGTGGTGGCTGACCCGGCCGCTGTGGTGGCTGGTGCTCGCGGCGGCCACGCTCGGGTTCGTGGCGCTGCTCGGCCGGTTCGAGACGCCGCGGCGCGACGACTCCCCTCCCCCACCGGCCTGGCTGCCGGTGCTGGTCACCGTGCTGGCGTGTGGCGGCCTCGGGTTCATGGCGGCCGAGGGCGTCGTCGGCCCCGACGGGGTGCACTGGTGGTGGCCGCTGCTCACCGTCGGGGCGGTCGCGGCGCTGCGCCTGCCGGTTCGGCCTCGTCGAAAGTAGAGAACACGCCGCGGGTGCCTGAGCCCGGACGGCGTGTTCTTTACTCTCGACTGCCCGCGAGCTCGGCGCGGCGTCGGGTGAGGTGCTCGCGCTCGACGTCGTTGCGGCAGCGGGTGATCGCGATGTCGAGGGCCTCGACCGCGGCAGCGGGCTCCCCGGCCCGGGCGAACAGCTCGCCGCGCACAGCCGGGAGCCGGTGGCTGTGCGGCAGCGCGTTGTCGAGGTCGGCCAGGGCCAGCAGCCCCGCTTCGGGGCCGTCCCGCTCGGCCACCGCGACCGCCGCCGCGAGCCGCACGGCGGGCGAAGGGTTGAGCGCCACCAGTGCCGCGTAGTGCGCGCAGATCCGGTCCCACCGGGTGTCGGATGCCGTTGCCGCCGTTGCGTGCTCGGCCGCCACGACCGCCTGCAGCCGGTAGCTCGCGGTCTGCGCCGACAGCCCGGTGGCCGGCATCCGCTCGAGCAGGTCGAGCGCCTCCGCGACCTCGTCGTGCTGCCACCGCGAGCGGTCCTGGTCGGGCAGCAGCACGAGCCGCCCGTCGCCGCCCACCCGGGCGTCGCGTCGCGAGTGCTGGAGGAGCAGCAGGGCCAGCAGCGCCTGGAGCACCGGCTCGCCGGGCCGCAGCGCGAGGGTGACCCGCACGAGCCGCACGGCCTCGCCGGAGAGGTCGGCGCGCAGCAGGTCCGGGCCGGTGCCCGGGGCGTAGCCGGCCGTGAAGGCGAGGTAGGCCACCTGCGCGACGACCTCGAGCCGCTCGGGCAGCGCCGAGGCGTCGGGCACCCCGAACGGGATGCCGGCCGTCACGATCTTGCGCTTGCCGCGGGTGAGCCGGGCGGCCATCGTCGGCTCGGGCACGAGGAAGAGCCGGGCGATGTCGGCGGTGGGCACCCCGACCACGAGCCGCAGGGCCAGTGCGCTGGCGACGTCGGGCGCCAGAGCCGGGTGGCAGCACATCAGCACCAGTCGCAGCACGTCGTCGCCCACGAGGTCGCCCGGGTCGGCCATGGCAGCGGGTCCCGTCCCGTGGGCGTCGACGAGGAGCAGCGGCTCCTTGCGCGCCGCCATCGCCTCGGCCCGCAGCCGGTCGAGCACGCGGCGCCGCGCGGCGGTCATCAGCCACGCCGCGGGCCGGTCGGGGGTGCCGTCGCGCGGCCAGGTGCGGGCCGCGGCCTCCACGGCATCCCCCAGGGCGTCCTCGACGAGGTCGAGCCGGCGGAACTGCGCGAGGAGCAGGGAGACCAGGCGTCCCCACTCCTCACGCACCACGGCCGAGAGCGCCTCGTCGGGCGTCACGCGGGCTCGTAGCCCTCGATCTCGATGACCGGCCGGATCTCCACGGCGTACGACGCCGGCAGCAGCGCCGCCGCCGCGACCGCGGCATCCAGGTCGGGCAGGTCGACGAGGTAGAAGCCGCCGATCTGCTCGGCGAGCTCGACGAACGGACCGTCGGTCACGGTGAGTCCACCCGCGGGGCCGTGGCGCAGGGTGGTGGCGGTGTCGGCGTCGGCGAGGGCCGCGCCCACGACCGTGGTCCCTCGCCCCGCGACCGCACGCTCGAAGGCGCGGTGCGCATCGAAGTACTCCTCGCGCACCTGAGCGGGGGCGCTCTCCCACGCGGAGGCGTCGGATGCCGTGAGCACGAGGTACCTCACGACGCGCCCCCGCCGTGGTCGTGCTCATCGTCAGCGACCAGGTCGCGGAACTCGAGAAGCTCAGAGCGGCCCGCGAACTCGGCGCAGATCCGCACGAGGTCGGCCCGGTCGTCACTGTCGACGAGGTAGAAGCCCACCATCTGTTCGACCGACCCGGTGAACGGCCCATCGGTGACCAACGCGCCGCCGGAGCCGTCGGGACGCATCGACAGGCCCTGCCCCGACGGCGCCAGCGGCGCGGTCGCGACCACCCGGTGACCACCAGCGGCGAGGTCGCGGTTGAACTGCTGGTGCGACCACATCCCCTTCTCGTGCTCCTCGGCCGGCAGCCGGGCCCAATCGGCCTCGGGCGCGGGCAGCAGCACGAGGTGCCTGGTCACGAGCGTTCCGCCGCCGACACGGTGCGGCGCACCTCGATGCCGTCGCCGAGGGCCGCGATGATCTGGCAGCAGTCGAGGAGGTCGTCGAGGTCGTCGGTCTCGACGTGGTAGAAGCCGCCGACCTGCTCGGTGACCTCGACGAAGGGGCCGTCGGAGACGGGGCCGCCCCCCGGCGGGATGCGTTTCGCACCGGCCATCCCATGCAGCTCGGCGCCGCCGGTGACGCGGTGCCCACGCCGGGCGAGCTCCTCGTCGAACCTGGTGTGCTCGGCGTAGCCCTCGGCCCGCTGGTCGGCATCCAGCTCGGTCCACCACCGGTCGGCGTCGCCGGTGAGGAGGACGACGTACTCGGGCATGTCAGGCTCCATCGCTCTGCTGGTCGGGGCCGGCCAGGCAGGCCCGGACCTCGACGGCGTCGCCGGCCCCCGCGATGATGCCGCACACGCTGACGAGGTCGTCGAGGTCGTCGGACTCCACGAGGTAGAAGCCGGTGAGCTGCTCGACCGCCTCGGCATAGGGGCCGTCGGACACGACCGGGCCGCGGTCGCCGCCCCGCACCACACGCGCCTCGCGCGAGTGCGCGAGCTCGGCGCCGCCCACGATGCGATGGCCGCGCTCCTCGAGGGTGCGCGAGAAGCGGTCGTGCTCGGCGTACGTGGCAGCCCGCTCTTCGGGTGTGGCGGCCTCCCACGTGCTCTCGTCGCCGGGCAGGAGGATGACGTACGTCGTCATGGTCGGTCCTTTCCGTCTCGGGCCGCTCGGGTGCGACCTCACCACGGTGACGCACGGAGCGACCGGGATTCGACAGGTCTACCGGACTTTCTGGTCGAAGACGTGCCGCCGGACCCACGCGTGCATCGCGATGGCGCTCGCGGCGCCGGCGTTGATCGACCGGGTCGAACCGAACTGCTCGATGTGCAGCACCACCTCGCAGGCCGCCAGCATCTGCGGGGTCAGCCCCGGGCCCTCCTGGCCCAGCACCAGCACACACTCGCGAGGCAGCTCGAAGGTCTCCAGCGGCACTGATCCCGCCACGTTGTCGATGCCGATGAGCGCGATGCCGGCGCCACCGCCGGCCTCGCGCGCCCAGGTGACGAGGTCGGCGACGGCGAGGTGGTGGTGCTCGTGCTGGTACCGGTCGGTGACCATCGCCCCTCGGCGGTTCCACCGGCGCTTGCCGACGATGTGGAAGGCGCTGGCGTTGAACGCGTTGGCGGTGCGCACGACCGAGCCGATGTTGAAGTCGTGGCCCCAGTTCTCGATGGCGACGTGGAACGGGTGGCGACGGGAGTCGAGGTCGGCGACGACCGCATCCATGCGCCAGTACCGGTAGCCGTCGGCGACGTTGCGCCGGTCGCCGTTCCGCAGCAGGTCGGGGTCCCAGTGCTCGCCCTCGGGCCGGGGGCCGACCCACGGGCCGACCCCGACCTCGGGCGCGTCGTCGGGCGCGTCGTCGGGCGCGTCGTCGGCGCTCACGCGGCCTGGGAGGAGACGGACATGCGCGATCCTTCGGTCCTGGTGTTCGTGGACGGGATGGGCGGCCCGCTCCGTCGCTCAATGTAACGCGGGGCTCCGGTCGCTCCCGAGCAGCTCCCAGGGCAGTGCCCGCGGGGGGCGCCGCCAGCCCTTCCGCGAAGTCAGGAGCACTTCGCGAAGTCAGGGCCGTGTACGGCCCTGACTCGGCGAGAACCGCCTGAGCCGGCGAAGTGCTCCTGACTTCACGCAAGCGCCTAGCGTGGCAACTCCTCGGTGGTGCGGAGGCGTCCGTCGTCCGCCGCGGTGCAACCGACGGCGGGAGGAGCAGACCGTGACCTGTGACCTCGTGGCGTTGTGTTTTGACGCGAACGACCCGCCGGCGCTCACCCGGTTCTGGGCCGGCATCCTGGGCTGGGACGTCGACGCCGACGGCGCCACCCTCCTGCCGAGCGACGGCACCGGGTTCCGGATCCGGTTCCTCCCCACTGGCGAGCCCAGGACCGAGCCGAACCAGGTCCACTTCGATCTCACCAGTCAGTCGCTGGGGGAGCAGCAGGCGACGGTGGAGCGGGCCCTGGCCCTCGGCGGGCGGCACCTCGACGTCGGGCAGCTCCCCGAGGAGGACCACGTCGTGCTCGCCGACCCCGAGGGCAACGAGTTCTGCGTGATCGGAGGCGGGCAACGGCTTCCTCGCCGACTGCGGCCTTCTCGGGGCGCTATCGAGCGACGGCACCCGGGCGGTGGGGTACTTCTGGAGCCGGGCCCTCGGCTGGCCGCTGGTCTGGGACCAGGACGAGGAGACCGCTATCCGCGCACCTCACGGCGGGCCCAAGATCACGTGGGGCGGCCCACCGGTGCGACCCAGGACCACGAAGAACAGGCTGCACCTCGACCTCGCCCCCGGCTCCGACGGTGACCCAGACACCGAGGTGGACCGGCTGGTCTCCCTCGGGGCGACCCGGGTCGGACCGGGCCACGACGGCTCGGTGCTGCTGGCCGACCCGGGCGGCAACGAGCTCTGCCTCGTGACGCCAGGCGGGTCCTGACCGACCCGCACCGGCCCTGACCGGTCGGCATCCACGACGTCACCCAGCCAGCGGCCGGCTGCCGGAGGCGGGGATGACGGGCCGGTCGCCGTACCCTTGACTCGTGATGCACTCCCTCGGCCCTGACTGGATGGACCCAGAGTGGCTCCTCGCCCGCTTCGGTGATCAGTTCTTCTGGGTCAGCGTGACCATCGTCTTCATCGAGTGCGGGCTGCTCTTCCCGATCCTGCCCGGCGACTCCCTGCTCTTCGCGGTCGGCCTGTTCATCGCCCGGGGGGCCATCGACATCAACATCGTCGTGGCCTGCGTCATCCTGAGCATGGCCGCCTTCCTCGGCAACGTCACCGGATACGAGATCGGCCGGGCGATCGGGGCACCCCTGTACGAGCGCGACGGGCGTTTCCTCAAGAAGAAGTACTTCGACCAGACCCACGCCTTCTTCGACAAGCACGGCGCGAAGGCCCTCGTCATCGGCCGCTTCGTCCCGATCGTGCGCACCTTCATCACCGTCGTCGCCGGAGTGAGCCGGATGGACCGCCGCCACTTCTTCGTGTGGAGCGGTGTCGGCGCGGTGCTCTGGGCGACCGGCATCACCCTGCTCGGCTACTTCCTCGGCGGCATCCAGTTCGTCCACGACAACCTCGAGGCCGCGGTCCTGTTGATCGTCGCGGTGTCGGTGCTGCCGATGGTCTACGAGTTCGTCAAGCACCGCTCCGCGACCAAGACCGCCATCGGGGAGACCGAGGAGGTCATCGAGGACGTCCGCGACGGCTCCGCCTGACCCACCGCCTCGCCGTGAGTGCGGAAACGGTCGCCCTGGCAGCCACTTCCGCACTCGCCGCAAGGGTCAGCTGCGCGGAAGCTCGATCAGCCCCGACGCGTAGGCCGCGGTCACGGCAGCCGTGCGGTCGGTCACCCCCAGCTTCGCGAAGGCCCGGATGAGGTGGGTCTTCACCGTGGCCTCGCCGATGAAGAGCTGCTTGCCGATGTCGGCGTTCGACAGCCCCCGGGCGACCAGGCCCAGCACCTGCACCTCCCGCCCGGTGAGCTCGGGTCGCGCCGGGGCGCGCAGCCGGTCGGCGAGCCGGGCCGCCACGGGCGGGGCCAGCACGGTCTCGCCGCGGGCCGCACGCCGGATCGCGTCGGCGAGCACGTCGGTCGGGGCGTCCTTGAGCAGGTACCCCCGAGCCCCCGCTTCCACGGCACGCACGATGTCGGCATCCGTGTCGTAGGTGGTGAGCACGAGCACCTGCGGGGGCTGCGGCTGCGCGGTGATCCGGGCGGTCGCCTCGGCACCGTCCATGACCGGCATCCGCAGGTCCATCAGCACGACATCGGGCCGCAGCCGTGGCACGAGCCCGAGTGCCTCGGCGCCGTTCGCGGCCTCCCCCACGACCTCGAAGTCGTCCTCCTCACCGAGCACCGCGACCATGCCGGCCCGGACGACGGGGTGGTCGTCGACGACCAGCAGCCGGATCACCGCGGCACCACCAGTCGCAGCGTGGTGCCGGTGCCCGGTTCGCTGAGCACGTCGACCGTGCCACCGACCTCAGCCGCGCGGGCCTGCACCCCGTCCAGCCCGAAGCCGGAGCGGGCGCCGTCCGGGTCGAAGCCCAGACCGTCGTCGCGCACGGTCAGCACCACCTTCTCGGGGTCGTCGTAGATCAGGGTGAGGTCGACCCGAGCGGCGCAGGCATGCCGCCGCACGTTCGACAGGGCCTCCTGGGCGGTGCGCAGGATGACGACCTCGGCCGACCCACCGAGCGGAACGGGGTCCCCCGCGACCCGCACGTGGGCCCGCATCCCGGTCTCGCTGCTCACGGCCACCCCCAGCCGCTCGAGGGCCTCGCCGAGAGTGCGCGACTGGAGATGGCCGGGCGTGAGCTCGGCGACGATGAGCCGCGCCTCGTCGAGGTTGTCGGATGCCGTGTGCTCGATGAGCGCCAGCCGCTCGCCCGCCGTCGCAGTGTCCCCACGGGCCAGAGCGGCCTGGGCCGCGCGGGAAAGCGCCACCACCGAGGTGAACCCCTGGGCGAGGGTGTCGTGGATCTCGCGCGAGATGCGCTCGCGCTCCTCGTGCACCCCGCGGTTGCGCTCGGCGGCAGCGAGCCGGGCCTGGGTGGCGCGCAGCTCGTCGATCGTCTCGGCGCGGCTCTCCGCCTCGGCCACGATTCGGTTGATGAAGAGCCCGAGGGACAACGAGAGGCCCATCGAGATGGTGCTGGAGATGAGGATCTCGGTGAGGCTGTCGCCGGAGAAGCCCAGCTGGGCCCAGCGCACGACCGAGAAGGCGGTGACGACCACGACGGTGCCGACCATGGCCCACCGGGTGGGCACCATGGCCCACAGCTGGGGGAACAGCGCGAAGTAGAGCAACCAGGCCTGGGTGCTCGAGTCGACCCACTGGATGCCGAGCAGCGCCGACCACGCGACCACCTGATAGGCCACGGCCCAACCGAGCTGCCGGTGGGTCATCGCGCGCGTCCCGAGCACGGCGTACGCCACCGCGATCACTCCGAGGAGCGCCAGCGACGGGGCGCGACCGTGCGGCCCCGGGTGGTCGATCAGCGTCACGACGACGGCGGCGGCCCACACGATCGCGAAGACGGCGTGCCAGTACGGCTGCTGTCGCCGCCACATGGCCCCGAACTCCTCGCGTGAGGTCGCTGCTGTCGCCGTCACGTCGGTCATTCTCGCGTGCGAGGGCTCATGTGGTGCCGCGCTTGAACCACTTGAAGGTCAGCACGCACAGGATGAGCCCGCCCACCGCCCAGGCGAGCAGCACCAGCGCGGTGCGGCCGGTCTCCCACGTGCCGGCCATCTCGGCCGAAGCGAGGTCTGCCGGGTAGAACACCGAGCGCATGCCCTGGGCGATCCACTTCAGCGGGAACAGGGACGCGAACTGCTGCAGCCACGTCGGGACGTCGTCGAACGCGATGTACACCCCGGAGATGAACTGCAGGATGAGCAGCGGGCCGATGACCACCGCGCCGATGGTGCGCGAGGTCGCCATCGACGAGTAGGCGACGCCGAGCACCGTGCCGCCGAACACGCCGAGGGTGAACACCATCGCGAACACCGCCCAGCGGTCGGCCGTGGTGGGCAGCTCGACACCGAAGAAGACCCGCGCCACGAGCAGGAGCAGGGCAACCTGCAGGACCGAGGACACCGCGACCAGGCCGACCTTGCCGAGGAAGTACGCGACCGGCGGCATGGGGGTGGCCCGCAACCGCTTGAGCGTGCCGTCGTCACGCTCGCTCGCGACCGACATCGCCATCGTCTGGTAGCTGGTGAGGAGCACACCCGCCGAGAGCATGCCGGGCAGGAAGTAGCCGCCCGCGGTCATGCCGCCCTGCGCCGCCGAGTCCTCGAACTGGCCGGCGAAGATCACCGAGAACAGGGCAAGGAGCAGGATCGGGAAGAGGAACGAGAAGAAGACCGCCTCCTTCTCGCGCGAGTACATCTTCAGCTCGAGCACCGTGCGGTCCAGGCCCAGGGCGATGGCACTCATGCGGGCACCTCCGTCGAGTCGTGGGCGTCATGGGGGTCTTGGGTGTGGTGGGGGTCTTGGGTGTGGTGGGCGTCTTGGGTGTGGTGGGCGTCTCGGGTGTCATGGGCGTCTTGGGTGTCAGGGGCGTCAGCGCTGACGTGGGGGGCGATCAGGGCGAGGTAGGTGTCCTCGAGCGAGGGTCGGGTGACGGTGAGGGCCGGCACCTCGCCAGCCGGCATCCGGGCCGCGAGTCGGGCGACCTCGGCAGTCGGCGTCGACGTCGTCAGACTGCGTCGGATGCCGTCCTCCTCCCACGAGACCGTGGCCTCCTCCGCGCTGCGCCCGCCGAGCGCCTCGGGGGTGTCGAGCGCCAGCAGCCGGCCGGCGGCGATGACCCCGACCCGGTCGGCGAGGTTCTCCGCCTCGTCGAGGTAGTGGGTCGTGAGCAGGATCGTCGTGCCCTCGATGGCGAGCGCGCGGATGAGGTCCCAGAAGTCGCGGCGGGCCTGGGGGTCGAAACCGGTCGTCGGCTCGTCGAGGAAGAGCAGCTCCGGTCGCCCGATGATGCCCAGCGCCACGTCGAGGCGACGCCGCTGGCCGCCGCTCAGCCCGACGATCCGGGCGTCAGCCTTGTCGTCCAGGCCGACCGAGGCGAGCACGTCACCGACGTCGCGCGGGTGGGAGTAGGCCTTCGCGGTGCTGGCGAGCGCCTCGCGCGGGGTGAGCAGGTCGAGGCCGCCGGTCGTCTGCAGCACGATGCCGACCCGGTTGCGCCACTCCTGACCGGCGCCGTGCGGGTCGGTCCCTAGCACCCGCACCTCACCGGCATCGCGCGGGCGGAACCCCTCGGCGATCTCTACGGTGGTCGTCTTGCCGGCGCCGTTCGGCCCGAGCAGGGCGAAGCACTCGCCGGTGCGGATGTCGAGGTCGAGCCCGTCGACGGCGGCCCGCCCCCCGTAGGTCTTGGTGAGTCCCCGAATGCTGATCGCGTCTGACATGCTCCCAGCGTGCCCCCAACCGGCCGGGCCCGCGACGCCCGCACGGTGGACCGCCCGTCCACCGACCGGTTGACCCAGCGGTGTCATGCCGGTCGAGGTGATGTTCTGGTCTCCCGCACCAGCGTTTCACCTCGACCCCGGTGGAGTCACGCCGGTTCGAGGTGATGTTCTGGTCTCCCGCACCGGCGTTTCACCTCGAATGCCGGCACGGGTCAGACGGGCGGGGTGGTACTGGGCGGTGTGGTACCCGGCGGGGTGTCCTGCGGGCTGTTGGCACCGGGAGCGGGAGCGCCGGGCGCGCCGCTGCCGTACGCGCTGGGCGGGGGGATCACGGCGTCACGCTGGCCGAAGTCGACCCGCGGGGCCTCACGCTGCTCGCCGACCGCCTCGAAGTACTCAGCGCGGCTGATGTTGAACACGCCCGCGATGATGTTGCTGGGCACTGTCTCGACCTTGGTGTTGAGGTCGCGAACCGTCGCGTTGTAGTAGCGACGGGCCGAGGCGATGCGGTCCTCGGTGGCGGTCAGCTCGTTCTGCAGGGCCAGAAAGTTCTGGTTGGCCTTGAGGTCGGGATAGGCCTCGACGATCGCGAGCAGGCGACCGAGGGCCTGGCTGAGCAGATTCTCGCTCTCGGCCTGCTGCGCCGGTGACTGGCCTGGCGACATCGCGGCCGAGCGCGCCGTGACGACGTCCTCGAGCGTGCCCCGCTCGTGTGCGGCATACCCCTTGACCGTCTCGACCAGGTTGCCGATCAGGTCGTGCCGTCGGGTCAGCTCGACGTCGATCTGGCGCCAGGCCTCCTGCACCAGGTTGCGCAGCTTGATCAGCCCGTTGTACGTCGCGACCGCCCAGCCGACGACGACGACGAGCAGGACGACGGTGACGATGACGGCGGTGAGCATTGGGTTCTCCTCGGCTGCGGGCGCTGCCGAAATCCTATGGCTCGCAACACGCGATGCACGTCACGTCGCGACCGCACCAGTGGGTCACGGTGCTTTCGCGGCGTCGCGAGAGCAGCACTCAGGTGTCGAGATGCAACCGATCTCACGCAGCGACGCGGCGTAGGTAATGTGAACGCCACGTTATGGGAACGGACGCAGTACGTGGCCCCGCTTATGGACGTGGTAGGCGGCCGGATCGCTACCGGCATGTCTTGTGCCCAGTGAGTGTGCAGGGACGTGCGAGACCAGCGCCTGGCGTGACCGCACCACTCGCCGGCCCCGGGCCTGACCGCTCACGCGTCGCCGTCAGCGCGTAGGACCGCCCTCGCGTCGCGTGGATCATCGACCCGCAGAACGCGGCAATGTCAACGATCCATTGTCATCTACTCGGCCTCGGGAAGCGACGAAATGTTCATCGTCTCGTTCACTGACGAGGCCCAGCCGCGATGGCGAGGGTCTCCCTCGACACACGGGATCAGGACCCCGGCCAGCACATCAGCTGTGCCCGCGGCCCTTGCCGGACGAGCTGCGGGTGCGGGCAAGAGCCCTGGTCCGCCGGTTCGGCCGCGTGCGTCATCCCCCCACGGGCTCGTGCTGTACCGGACATGCCGATTGTCGGACGCTCGCGAGAGGTGGCCCAGGCCCGCTGCAGGCGTCCCGGGCGAGCCACCTGCCACCCCTGCCGACCCGGAGCCGCCGGGCTCCCGCCTGTTGGGGTGCCAAAGGCGCGACCCACCGCGCGGCCGG
>JBBQWX010000006.1:0-60357 GCA_038210185.1 Actinomycetales bacterium | reverse complement strand
AACCGGGGGGGCGCAACCCCCCCTCGGGCCCCCCCCGCCCCCCGCGGGGTTTGTGGTTTATTGGGCCCCTTTAAACCGGCCCGGGGTGGGGGCCGGCGGGGGGGCCCACACCGCGGCGAGCCGTCAGGGCAGCAACGACTGCAGGTTGTCGTTGGCGGTCTTCAGCGCGGCGGCGGGGTCGGTGGTACCAACCCATGCTCCGCTCAGATCCTCGGCAAGCTTGGAGTACGCTTGGAAGGTCTGCGGGAAGACCGGCTCGGCATACCCGTACTTCTCGATGGACTCCGAGATCATCGTGAAGGCGGGGTTGATGGAGGCGCGGTCCTTCAGGACCGCGGGCATGGCCGGAATGCCACCCGCGTTGGCGTACGTGGTCATCGCCGCGGGAGTGGCGATGTAGTCCATGAACTTCGTCGCCGCGGCCTTGTTGCCTGAGTACTTGTTCAGGGCGACGGCCAGGGCGTGCACGTGGGTCTTGCCTCCAGGAACGCGTGCGATAGCCATCTTCCCGGCGACGTCGGGAGACTTCGCTGGGTCGTTCAGCTCGGCAAAGCCCGCGGACCACTGGAGCGCGAAGGCGGTGTTACCGGACTTCAGGGCGGCCTGCGTCTCGGGGAACTCAGCCTGCGAGCTGTCCGGGGAGGCCCACTTGTTGGTGTAGATATCCGAGTAGACCTTCAGGGCCTTGGCGGCCTCCGGGGTGTTGAGGTTCGCCTTTCCGCTCGAGTCGGTCCAGGACCCGCCCGAGCCCCAGAGCACGTCGTTCCAGATCATGGTGTTGTACAGCAGGTTCTTGGCCTGCAGGATCGTTCCGTACTTCGTCGGCGACTTGCTGTTGGTCCCGACCGTGAAGTAGGCGGCCATGGCCTTGTAGTCGTCCAGACTCCACTCGTCCGCGGGCTTGGGGTCGAGCTCCTGCCCGACCGCCTTGAGCGCCACGGCACGGTAGGCGGCCCGCTGGGCGTCGTCAGCCAGAAGCGCGTCCACCAGGTCCTTGCGGTACAGCAGGAAGTGGTTGCTGACATCCAGGGGCAGCGCGTACTGCTTGTCCTGGTACTTCAGCCCGTCCACCGCGACCGGGAAGTAGTTGGACGCGTCGACGTTGGTCAGCGGGTCCAGGGAAGCCGCGAACTGGCCGACGTTGTAGCTGGCGACGAAGTAGATGTCCTGATCACTGGACTTGGCCGCCATCAGGGTCGCCTCCTTGGAGAAGGTGTCCTGACGCGAGAGCAGCGTCATCTCGATCTTCACCTTGTCGGTCTTGCCCTGCCCGGCGTTGTACTGCTCGACCACCTTGGACATCGCGTCACCTTCGGGCCCTGGCCACAGGACCATCTTCACCGTCCCGGTGCCGCTACCAGACGCGCCGCCACTGGCACCGCCACCACCAGTGCTCGGGGAGCACCCCGCCACTGCGACGGTCGCGAGAACGACTACTGCAATCTTCTTCATTGCTTCTCCTTTGGTACGTACCAATAAGGTACACACATGTCTAGGTGGCGCGCAATGGGTGCGTTGCATGAATTTGGTCCGTATCACTGGGGCTTGGGAGCGATGGCGCCTGTCCGAGCAATCGCCCCTCGTCCTCGCCCAAGTGCACACTGTCCCGCGACGATCGAGCCGTAGTGGCCTGCCGTCGAGACTGCTCTCACCCCGACTCCGCGTCCCCGACAGGGACCCGCGCACCATGGGCGAAGTGGGTCGCCCACAGTCGCGGTATGACTCACGCTCAGGCGTGCGGCAATAGCGTCAGTGTTCTCCCACCCCGAGGCCAGCCCTGTTGACCCGGGTGCGGTGCGAGGCAAACCCGTAGCCCGCTAGTGGCTCTCGCGGCCAGCCATCGCGGAGAGGGCCGCGGCGATCTCCTTGTCGCGCCCCTGGGCCGCGTGTTGGTACCTCAGCGCCGCGGAGACCGAGCTGTGGCCAAGACGCTGCTGGAGCTCGGCGAGGGTCATCACGACAGGAACCTCTGGAAGGCCGCCGACCGGGAGGAGCACCACGGGGCTCGTGTGTACTCGATGTGTACTGACGCGTCAGTCGTGCCATTGACAGCAGAAGGCGCAGGTCGCTGACCTGCGTCTTCTTTGGAGCCGCCTATCGGAATCGAACCGATGACCTATTCATTACGAGTGAATCGCTCTGGCCGACTGAGCTAAGGCGGCGTGCGCCCGAGGGAGCCCGGGCACGCCGGACGAGTATACGAGGCGACCGGCGAGCACCGCGAATCCCACCCACCGGCCGCCCGCGGGGTCAGCAGCGCAGCCCGTCCTTGGGCATCGTGCCCTTGAGGTAGTAGGCGTCGACCGCGTCGTCGACGCACTCGTTGGAGCGTGTGTACGCGGTGTGGCCGTCGCCGTCGAAGGTGATCAGCGCGGCATCCGCGAGCTGGTCACGCAGCCGCACCGACCACTCGTAGGGGGTTGCCGGGTCGCGGGTCGTGCCGATGACGACGATCGGGTCGGCGCCCTGCGCGGAGACCTTCTCGGGCGTGCCGGTGGCCTCGACCGGCCAGAAACCGCACGGCAGTGAGCTCCACACGAGGAACGGGCCCCAGGTGGGCGCGTCCTTCAGCGACTCCTGCGCGAGCCGCTCCCGCTCGGCGAGGTCGCTGGTGTCGGGCCGGTCGAGGCAGTTGACGGCGTAGATGACCTCGGCGCTGTTGCTCGCGTACTGACCACCGGGGTTGCGGTCGGCGTACTGGTCGGCGAGCTGCATCAGGGAAGTGCCGTCTCCACCGACGGCGTCACGCATGGCGTCGACGAGGGCCTGCCAGGCGCCTTGGTCGTACATCGCCACGGCGATGCCGAGCGAGGCCCAGCCCTCGGTGAGCCGCGGCACCGCGTTGTCGCCGGTCCGGGTCAGTGGGTTCTGGTCGACCGAGGTGAGGAAGGTGCGAAGGCCCTTCATGACCTCGTCGACCGACTTCCCGAGCGGGCAGTCGCCCTCCTGGACGCAGTAGGCCGCCCACTGCCGGGTCGCGAGCTCGAACCCCTTGGCCTGGCCGAGGTTGAGCTCCTCCGGCGTCAGGTCGGGCGCGACGACACCGTCGAGCACCATCCGCCCGACCTGCTCCGGGAAGAGGTCTGCGTAGACAGTGCCGAGGTAGGTGCCGTACGACTTGCCGAGGTAGGTGAGCTTCTCCTCGCCGAGGGCGGCCCGCAGCACGTCCATGTCGCGGGCGGCGTCGGCGGTGGAGACGTGCGCGAGCAGCGACCCGGCCGTGGTGGCGCACGACAGGGCGAAGCCCCTCGCGGTTGCGGCGAAGGACTCCCGCTCCGCGGGGTCGTCGGGCGTGGGGTCCGAGCCGAGGTAGGTGTCGAGCTCGACGTCGGTGAGGCAGTTGATCGGGGCTGATCGCCCGACCCCGCGAGGGTCGAACCCGACGACGTCGTAGGCGTCGCGGACCTTCTTGCCGACGATGAAGTCGGCCGCCTTGGCGTAGTCGACGCCGGAGCCACCGGGCCCGCCCGGGTTGACCACGATCGACCCGAGGCGCTTGGAGCCCTTGCGTGCCGGAACCCGCGACAGGGCGAGGTCGATGGTCTCGCCCTCGGGGTTGTCGTAGTCGACCGGCACCTCGAGGGTCGCGCACTGCGCCCGCTCGCAGTCGGCCCAGTCGAGCCGCTGCGCGTAGTAGCGCGAGAGCGCCTCCGCCCCGGGCGGCGGGCTCTGCGGGGTGATGGCCACCGACGGGGCGCTCCCCGAGCCGCTGATGCCGTCGACGACCGAGCACCCCGACAGAGCCACGGCGGTGACCGTGGCCCCCACGAGGGCGACGACGACGCGGCGGCTCATGGGCGCACGATAGGCGAGGGACCTGCGAGCCACCGCATTCGTGAGATCACGATCCGGTCGCCGTTCAGCGCGGCAGCCGAAGGTCGAGGGCCATCGCCTCGAGCGCGAGGAGCGGGTTGACGTTGGCGCCGATCCGCTCGCGGGCCGTGCCGATGGCGTCCATCGCGGTCAGGAGCTGGTCGGGACCGAGCAGCTCGCAGACCCGCTGCACCACCTGGCGACTGTCCTCGTTGACCAGGGCCGTGCCCGCGCCGCTGCGCACCACGAGCGCGTCGCGGTAGACCGACAGCAGGTCGACGAGAGCCCGGTCGATGACGTCGCGGGTGAACCGGGTGGCCCGGGTCTTCTGCTCCTTCTCGAGCGAGCCGAGCTGGGACCGGATGTGCGGCGGCTGGGTGCGCGCCCTCGGGTCGGCGCCGAGCACCTCGAGAAGCCGCACCTTCTCGACAGCGTCGCGCTCGCTCGACGCGGCGGCCGACTCCTCGGCCGCGATCGTCATCAGGTCGCTGGCCGCACCGATCGCGTCGCCGACGCTGACGATGCGAGTGGCGAGGGTGATGACGTCGTGACGGCGGATGCGAGCGTGCTCGTCACGCGCCAGCCGGGCCGCCAACCCGACGTGCGACTGGGCGGCGCGCGCGGCGTACAGGGCCATCGGCGGGTCGACGCCGTCGCGCCGGGTCAGCAGGGCCGCGACCGCCTCGACCGACGGGGTGCGCAGCCGCACGTGCCGTGACCGCGAGCGGATCGTGATGATGACGTCCTCGACCGAGGGCGCGCACAGCATCCACACGGTGCGCGGCGCGGGCTCCTCGAGCGCCTTGAGCAGGGCGTCGGCGGCGCGCTCGGTGAGCCGGTCGGCATCCTCGACGACGATCACCCGGTAGCGGCCCACGGAGGGGCGGTGCGCGGCGAGCGCGACGAGGTCGCGAGCCTGCTCGACCTTGATCGACAGGCCCTCGGTCGCGATGACGTCGACGTCGGCGTGGGTGCCGCCGAGCGCCGTGCGGCACTCGCGGCAGGTGCCGCAGCCGCCGTCGGGGCAGAGCAGGGCGGCGGCGAAGGCGCGCGCCGCGACCGAGCGCCCCGACCCCGGCGGCCCGGTGAACAGCCAGGCGTGGGTCATCGCGGCCGGGGTTCGCACGGCGTGCTCGAGCGTGGCCACGGCGCTCTCCTGGCCGA
The DNA here is from genome assembly GCA_038210185.1 of Actinomycetales bacterium. Taxonomy (GTDB): domain Bacteria; phylum Actinomycetota; class Actinomycetes; order Actinomycetales; family Dermatophilaceae; genus Fodinibacter. The sequence goes on along the minus strand of JBBQWX010000006.1, from coordinate 55,380 downwards.
TGACGTCGCGCCACACGCTCACGGGTCGACCAGCCCCATCGACTCGAGCCGGGCGAGGACGGCGACGTGCAGCCGCTCGGGCGGCTCGGTGCCATCGAGCGCGAGGTAACGACCGGGGTGGCCGGCAGCCATCGAAAGGAAGTGCTGGCGGATGGCGTCGTGGAACGCGTCCTGCTCGGACTCGAGCCGGTCGTGGGTGCCTTCGCGACGGCGGCGACCCTCGGCAGCGGGGATGTCGACGACGACGGTGAGCGCCGGCACCAGGCCGTCGACCGCCCACATCTGCAGGTCGTGCACCTCGGCGGCTCCGAGATCGCGCCCGGCGCCCTGGTAGGCGACGGAGGAGTCGGTGTAGCGGTCGGTGATGACGACCTCGCCCGCGTCGAGCGCGGGCCGTACGAGCTGGTCGACGTGGTGCGCCTTGTCGGCCGCGAAGAGCAGCGCCTCGGCCCGGGGGGACACGTGGTCGCCGTGCAGCACGAGGTCGCGGATCGCCGCGCCGAGCTCGGTGCCGCCGGGCTGGCGGGTGACGGTGACGGTGCGCCCGCGGGCGCGCAGGGCCTGCGCGAGCAGCCGCACCTGGGTCGACTTGCCCGCGCCGTCGCCGCCCTCGAAGGCGAGGAACAACCCGTCACGTCCGGTCACGGGGGCGAGCCTAGGCCAGCGCCGCGACACCAGGGCGCCCCGCCCGGGGTCGCCGGCCCGGACCCCGTCGTCGAGAGTAGGGAACACGCCGCGGGGGCACCCGGGCGTGCGGCGTGTTCTCTACTCTCGACCCTCACGCGCCGGGGAGGTTGTCGCGGGCCCACAGGGCCGCGCTGGTGCGGTCGAGCACGCCGATCTCGCGGAACACCCGGCCCAGGTGCGCCTTGACGGTGCGCTCGGTGATGCCCAGGGCGCGGGCGATCTGCTTGTTGGCCAGCCCCTGGGCGACCAGGCGCAGCACCTCGGTCTCGCGTGGGGACAGGCCGGTGGCCGCACCGGCACCGCCCGCGCCCGGTCCGCCCGAGCCACCCATCGAGGGCAGCAGGGCCGCGGCTACGCGCGGGTCGATCGGCACGTGGCCGCGGGCTGCGGCGTGCACGGCCGCGAGCAGGTCGGCCGGCTCGGAGTCCTTGAGCACGTAGCCGATCGCACCGGCGGCGAGCACGTCCTTGACGCGCTGCCGGTCGGAGAAGCTGGTGAGCACGAGCACCTTGGTGTCGGGCTGGCTGGCCAGCACCCCCCGGGTGGCCTCGACGCCGTCCATCTCGGGCATCGAGAGGTCCATCAGCACGACGTCGGGAAGGGTGCCGCCGACGGACTCGATCGCCTCATGGCCGTTGCGCGCCTCGCCCACGACCGTGATCTCGGGGTCGGACTGGAGCAGGGTCTTGACCCCGGCACGAACCAGCCGGTGGTCGTCGACGAGCAGCACCCGGATCACGAGGTGGCCCCGAGCTCGCCGTCGAGCACGAGGCGCCAGTGCGTGCCGCGGGCCGGTGCGCTCGACACCTGGAGCAGCGCGCCCGGCACCGACGCGGCATCCGCGAGCAGCTGCAGGCCGAGGTGACCGTCGCGCGGGGCCGCACGCACCTGCTCCACGTCGAAGCCGGCCCCGTCGTCCACGATGTCGAGCGCGGCGGCTCCGGGGCCGTCGCGGTGGAGCGACACGGTCACCGTCGCCGGGCCGGCGTGCTTCGCGGCGTTGCGCAGGCACTCCTGGGCGATGCGGTGCACGAGGCGTTGGGCGTCGGTGGTCATCGCGAGGTCGTCCTCGTCCGCGGTGTCGACGTGCACGACGAGGTCGTCCCGGCGGGTGGTCTGGGCGACGTCGTGCAGGGCTGCGACGATGCCCGACCGCGCCAGGCTGGCTGGGTAGATGTCGACGAGGAGGGTGCGCAGCGAGCGGATGCTGGAGCGCACCGCGGCCGCGGCCGCGTCGAGGTCCCGGGCGAGGGCGCGCTGGCCGTGGGCACCGGCGGTGGCCGACGCTCCGGCCACAGTGAACGACGTCGCCGCGAGCTCCTGCACCGGTCCGTCGTGCAGGCTCGCGGCGATCCGCCGGCGCTCGTCGGCCGACGCGTCGACGGCCCGCTGGAGCAGCTCGATCTGCTGCTCCTCAGCGCGGCGCAGGCGGCGCACCAGGTGCCACACGATCGGCGCCACCATGACGACGAGGAGCACCAGGCTGCTCGCGGTGACCCCGGCGAAGCCCCGCCACAGCTGGGTGGTGCGGGCACCCACCGGGTCGTACGAGGCGTAGATCTCGAACAGGGCGACCTGGCCTTCCGGCGTCCAGACCGGGCGGTAGACCTCCACCAGCCGGTCGGCGCTCTCGAAGGCGTTCTCGGACTCGTCGAGCTCGGAGACCGCCGCGAGGGTGGCGGGCTGCGCCAACGCATCGCGCTGGTCGACGCTCAACGCGAAGGTGCGCCCGACGAGCTGGCTCTCGTCGGCGTAGAGCACGCGCCCGTCGGAGCTCCACAGCTTGACCCGCACGATCGAGTCGCTGAGCAGGTGGTCGCGGGCCACCTCGTCGAAGGCCGCGATGGCGGCCGGGTCCCCGGTCATGAGGTCGTCGGTGATCGCGGGCTCGACGACGGCCTCGGCCAGCACCCCGGCCATCGTCGCCGCGTCGTTGACGGCCTCCCGCTCGGCGAGCTGGCGGGCGGCGAGGGTGCCCAGCACCCCGACGACGAGCAGGGCCGCGACGACGCCCAGGGCGAGCAGGACGAGCACCCGGCGCGGGCTGAGCACCGACTCGGCCCGGCCCGGTCCGCCGGGGTCGCCCACCGTCACCCACCGGGGAGCGCTCACCCCCGGCTCGTCGGGTCCGAGCAGCTCGTCGGCGAACCCGGAGACATCCCCGACCACAGCAGGGACGGTCGGGGACCCCTCCGGGGTGGCCGGGTCAGTCGTCGGATCCGTGGCCACCCGAGTCGTCCCCGCTCTCGTTGTCGTTCGAGTCGCCGCCGCGGTCGTCGGTGCCGTCGTCGTCCGAGCCGTGGCCGGACGAGCCGTGGCCGGACGAGCCGTGGCCGGACGAGTCGTCATCGCTGCTGTCGTCGGAGCCGCGGCCTGACGAGTCGTCGTCCCCGGACCGTGGGCGGTCGCCGCCGTTGTCGTCGCCGGGCCCGTCGTCGGAGACGCCGTCCGGGCGGTCGCCGCCGTGGTCGTCGGCACTGGCGGTGGGCGAGGGGGTCGGCGTGGAGTGGTCGTCGCCCGAGCCGGTGGGGCTGGGGGTGGACGACGCGCCCGCGGGCGACCTCAGCGGCAGGCGCTCGGCGAACGAGGCGTTGCCGAACAAACCGACCAGGGCCGGTACGGTCACGGCGACTGCGGCGACGAGGGCGATCAGGATGCGACGCATGGTGGTGTCCTTACGGGGGGAAGTGTCGCAGAAGAGGTCAGGCGGGGAAGACGATGCGGGCCGAGCAGGTCTGGCCGGAGGCCGCGTGCTCGGCATAGGCGGTGATGGTGTCCTTGCCGGCCCGGTCGGCGATCCGGCGCTGGACCTCGAACGACCCGCTGGGGGCGATCGTCGTGCTGGTGCCCGAGTAGACGAGCACGCCGTTGTCCTTCAGCTGCACCGACCAGCTCTGGCCGACCCGGTTGGAGTCGACCTCGAACTCGACCTCGAGCCGGCCGTTGTCCGTCTTCGCCTTGAGCTTCCAGGTGGCGCCCTGGCTGCAGGCGCCCGACGTGCGTACCTCGTGGCCCTTGGCCAGCGCCGCGGGGGCAGCGGTGGCGACAAGGGCGCCGGTCAGGGCGATGGCCGCGAGGGTGCGGCGGTGGGTGCTGGTGCGGCGGTGGGTGCTGGTGCGGCGGTGGGCGTTGGTGCGGCTCATGGTGTCCTCCGGGATCCGGGCTCGGCCGGCAGGTCCGGCTCGTGGACACACCATGGGTCGCGCCGATGGACAGCCGCCATCGGCCCTTGGTGCTAGTACCTCACCGCCTCCCCCGACCCGGTCGAGAGTACGGAACACGCCGTCGCGCGACTCGCGCCGCGGCGTGTTCTCTACTCTCGACCCCGCGTGGGGGCGGGGCCATCGCGTCGGTCAGGCCTGGTTCCGATCGGCGTTCGCGTGGATCGCGTCGTGCACGTAGACCGCCAACCCGGGCTCGAGGTCGTCGTAGGTCTTCGTGAACCGCGGGTCGGCGACGTACAGGTCGGCCAGGTTCCGGTGGACACCGTGGTCGAGGTCGTAGAACCACCGCTCGAGGTGCGTGCGGTGCGCCTCGGCGGCATCCATCGCCTCGGCCGACGTGGCCGGGGCGCCGGACCGGAGGGCGGCCACCAGGCCCTCGCTCACGGCATCCCCCTCGGCCTTGACCTCGGCCCAGTCGGCCGCGGTGTAGCGCTTGGTGCGCGCGGCTGACTGCTTCCACGCGTCGCTCTCGCCCCAGCGCTGCTGCGCCTCGGCCTCGTACTCGTCGCTGAAGCCGTCGCCGAACAGCTCCTTGAGGTCCTCTCGCGTGACGGGCTTGTCGTTCATCTCGCTCTCCAGTGCTCGGTCGATGGCCGTGACGAGCTGCTCGAGCTCGCCCAGCCGGGACACGACCGCGTCGCGCTGCCGGCGCAGGTGCTCCTCCGCCGTGCCGTCGCCGTCGAGCAGGGCCCGCACCTCGAGAAGGGGCAGGTCGAGCCGGCGGTAGGTGACGACGGTGGCGAGCCGGGCCAGGTCGGCATCGGTGTAGAGGCGGTACCCCGCGGGGATGCGCGCGCTCGGCACGACGAGGCCCTCGGCGTCGTAGTGGTGCAGCGTGCGCACCGTGACACCGAAGGACTCGGCCACCTGGCCGACGGGAAGCCCCACCCGTGCAGGGTGCTGGCTCGACGCGGTCATGTCACCACCGTGGCGCCTCACGTCGCGAGAGGGTCAAGCCCGATGCCGCGCCGCAGCTGCCGGGTCAGGCCTGCGGGGCGTGGAACCAGTTGGCGAGGCCGCTGGCCAGGCCGAGGTCGCCGCGCGCCTTGACCTTGCCCATCATGAACATCATCGCCGGGTTGCCGGTGCCGCTGATCAGCTTGAGGAACTCGGCAGGGCCGAGCATGAGCGACAGGTCGGGGCTCTCGGCGGCCCCCTTCTCGACCGTGCAGATGCCCTGGTCGACGAGCACGCCGTAGGTGTCGCTGGAGTCGCCGGGCCCGCCGGTGACCCGGAAGTCGATGCGCGCGGTGCGGCCGGCGGCCTTGTCCGGGCGGAACTGGTGCGGGAATCGCGCGAAGATCGCGTCGAGCAGCGACTCGCGGTGCTCCCCGGCGAAGTCGTCGCGGATCTCCTGGTCGGGTGTGCCCTTGATCAGCGCGATGAACTCGGCCGCCGACATGTTCTCGAGCAGCTCGGGGTGCAGTGCCATGCGTGCTCCCGTGACGAGTCCCGGCCCTACCGGCCCGGACGGTTCCCTGAACCTATTTGTCGGTAACCTGCGGGGCAAGCGCGGCCCCGGCTCAGCGCGCCCGCCCCGGCACGAGGGGCACGGTCACCGGCGCCCGGGTGTCGGCCAGCCGTTCGAGGAGGTCGGCGCACTCCTGCGCCGCATCGTGGCAGCGCATCTCGGCCCCCACCCGCTGCGCCGCGGCCCGGTAGCGCGGGTCGTGCAGGGTCCGACGCACGGCGGCGCGCAGTCGGCGAGGGCTCGGTGTCGTGGACCGAATCCGCACGCCGACCCCGCTCCACCGCACGCGGGCCCCGATCTCGGCCTTCTCCTCGGTCGACCCGGCCTGAACCAACGGCACCCCGTGGTGCAGCGCCGTGGTGACGCCCGTGTAGCCACCGTTGGTGACGCAGAGGTCGACGTGGGGGAGCAGCAGGTCGTAGGGCACGAAGTCGCTCACCCGGGCATTGGGCGGCAGCGCCCCCCCGAGCAGCGCCTCGACCTGTCGCGCCGGCACTCCACCGGTGGTCACGACGACGAGAACCTCGTCGTCGGACAGGGCGCGCAGGGTGGGCACCACGAGCTCGCGCATGTCGGGCCGGATGCTGCCCTGCGTCACGTGCACCACCGGCCGGGTCGAGGTGCGCACCTCCTCCCACCACGGCGGTGGAACCCACTGCGCGGGAGGGTCGGGTCGCAGCGCGCCCACCCAGTGCACGGTGGCCGGCAGTCGCGCCGCGGCGTACTCGAACGACGGCGTGCACGCCTGCAGGTGCAGCATCGGCGAGACCGCGGTCTCGAGCACCTCGCGGCCGTCCGGCGCCAGCCCCATCGCCTCGCGGAGCCGGTCATGCCGCTCCTGGGCATGCGCGAAGACCCACCGCTTCGACGCCTCACGCACCGCGTGGTTGCGCAGCCGGCTCACCGGGCCCACCATCGGCAGCAGGCCCGGGCCGAACGCCGGGGTCGTGCCGTGGGCACGCGGCAACGGGCCGTCGCCGAAGGTCGCGACCGGGATGCCGTGCGCCTCGGCGAGCAGCCTCGTGCCGTAGCTCAGCCCGTCGGAGAGCACCGCGTCGACCGGGTGCGCGGCCAGGACGGGTTCCAGGTCGGCCACTCGGTGCGGCGCCTCACCGACGAACAGCTCGGCGTAGGCCCACCCGATCGCCTGGGGTCCGCGCAACCGCGCCAGCTGGGGAAACTCCTCGAGCAGCCGTGCGCCGTCGTAGTCGCGGGTGGAGTCGAACGGCACCGGGGTCGCGCCCACCGCGGTGATCGCGTCGTGGAACCGACGGCCTGCGAACCACAGCACCTCGTGCCCGCGCTCGACCAGGCGAGCCGCCACCGGCAAGGGGTTCCGGCTGTGCGCCGGCACCGGCACGGTGGTGAACAGGAAGCGGGACATCAGTGGTCTCCTGCCCGTGTGAACCCGTCCCCGACCCTAGCCGGTGCACACCCACGGCGCGGGCCCGCGTCACAGGTACCGCTGCCATCCGGCCCCGACGACGCCGCAACCCCGCGAAAAGCCACGCACCTCCGTCAACGGCGCGGCGAGAATTGGCAACGGTGAGGGTCGCGAGCCGCCGGGGGTCGCGCGGTCAGGCGGTCAGGCGGTCAGGCGGTCAGGCGGTCAGGCGGTCAGGCGGTCAGGCGGTCAGGCCTTCTTGGTCGCAGCCGTCTTGGCGGTCGCCTTCTTGGTCGCAGCCGTCTTGGCGGTCGCCTTCTTGGCGGCCGCGGTCTTGGCCGCGGTCTTGGCCGCGGTCTTGCGGGTGGTCGCCTTCTTGACCGCCTTGCGGGCGGTCTTCTTGACCGGCCCACGGGCGCGCTTGTCGGCGAGCAGCTCGTAGCCGCGCTCGGGCGTGAGCTGCTCCGGGTCGTCGTCCTTGCGCAGCGTGGCGTTGGTCTCGCCGTCGGTGACGTAGGGGCCGAACCGGCCGTCCTTGACCACCACCGGCTTGCCGGACACGGGGTCGGTGCCGAGCTCGGCCAGCGGCGGCTTGGCGGCCGCACGGCCGCGCTGCTTGGGCTGCGCGTAGATGGCCAGCGCCTGCTCGAGCGTGATGTCGAAGAGCTGCTGCTCGGTCTCGATCGAGCGCGAGTCGGTGCCCTTCTTCAGGTAGGGCCCGTACCGACCGTTCTGCGCGGTGATCTCCTCGCCGTCCTCGGCGAGCCCCACCACCCGCGGCAGGGAGAGCAGCTTGAGCGCCGTGTCGAGGTCGAGAGTCGCGAGGTCCATGTCCTTGAACAGGGATGCCGTGCGCGGCCGGGCCTTGGCGGCCGCCTTGCCCCGCCCCTTGGCCGGCGCCTCCTCGGTCTCGGGGAGCACCTCGGTGACGTACGGGCCATAGCGCCCGGCACGGGCCACGATGTCGAGGCCGCTCGCCGGGTCCTGCCCGAGCACACGGCCGTCGTCGGCCGCGGCCTCGAGCAGCTCGCGGGCCATCGCCGGCGTCAGCTCGTCCGGCGCGATGTCGTCGTTGATCGTGGCGCGCCGCGGCGTGGCGGGAGCACCGTCGTCACCCAGCGCGACGGCATCTGTCACCTCGCCGGTCTCGGGGTCGACGCCCGCCGGCACGGTGGTTCGGGGGATTCCGGGGGCGGAGCCCCCGGAGGCGGTTTCCTCGACGTAGGGGCCGTAGCGGCCGACCCGCACGACGATGCCCTCGCCGATGTCGATCGTCGAGATCGCCCGGGCGTCGATGTCGCCGAGGTCCTCGACGAGGTCACGCAACCCCTGCGCCGTGCTCGACTCGTCGCCGAAGTAGAAGCGGTGCAGCCACGCCGCGCGCTGCTGGTCGCCGCGGGCGATGGCGTCGAGGTCCTCCTCCATCGAGGCGGTGAAGTCGTAGTCGACCAGGCGCGAGAAGTGCTCCTCCATCAGCCGGGTCACCGCGAAGGCGAGCCAGCTCGGGATGAGCGCCGATCCGCGGTTCGACACGTAGCCGCGGTCCTGGATGGTGCCGATCGTCGAGGCGTAGGTGGAAGGCCGGCCGATGCCGCGCTCCTCCATGGCCTTGACCAGCGTGGCCTCGGTGTAGCGCGGCGGCGGCGAGGTCTCGTGGCCGTTGGCCTCGGTGCGCACGGTGCGCAGGGCGGTGCCGACGCCGAGGCGGGGCAGGCGGCGCTCCTGCTGGGCCTCGTCCTTGCGGCGGGCCGCCTGGCGCTCGTCGCGGCCCTCCTCGTAGGCCGCGAGGAACCCGCGGAAGGTGATGACGGTGCCGCTCGCCGAGAGCTCGACGGTGGTCGCGGGGGCGCCGTCGTCGAGCGTGGCACCGAGGCGCACGGAGGCGGTGGAGCCGCGAGCATCGGCCATCTGCGAGGAGATGGTGCGCTACCAGATCAGGTCGTATAGCGCGAAGTCCTCGCCGCGCAGCTCACCGGAAACCTGTGCGGGAGTGCGGAACCGGTCACCTGCGGGGCGGATCGCCTCGTGCGCCTCCTGGGCGTTCTTGACCTTCTTCTCGTAGTGGCGCGGCGCGTCGGGCACGTACTCGGCGCCGTACATCTCGCGGGCCTGGGTGCGGGCCGCGGTCAGCGCGGACTCCGACAGCGAGGTGCTGTCGGTACGCATGTAGGTGATGTAGCCGTTCTCGTAGAGCCGCTGGGCCACCCGCATGGCGTTGCGGCTGTTCAGCCGCAGCTTGCGCGAGGCCTCCTGCTGGAGGGTGCTCGTGGTGAACGGTGCGCTCGGTCGCCGGGTGTAGGGCTTCTCGGAGACGTCGGTGACGGTGACGTCGGCGGCCCGCAGGGCGTTCGCGATGCCGGTCGCGGCAGCCTCGTCGAGCGGGGTCGCCTTGGCGTTGGTCAGCGTGCCGTCGTCGGCGAAGTCGCGGCCGGTGGCCACCTTCTGGCCGTCGACGCCGGTGAGCTTCGCGGTGAACAGGTTCGCCTCGGCATCCGGGGTGAAGTCGCCCTCGACGTCCCAGTAGCCGGCCGCGCGGAACGCCATCCGCTCGCGCTCACGCTCGACGACCAGCCGGGTCGCGACCGACTGCACACGGCCGGCGCTGAGCCCCGCCTTGACCTTGCGCCACAGCACCGGGCTGACCTCGTAGCCGTAGAGCCGGTCGAGGATGCGGCGGGTCTCCTGGGCGTCGACGAGACGGGTGTCGAGGTCGCGGGTGGTGGAGGCGGCCCGCTGGATGGCCTCCTTGGTGATCTCGTGGAAGACCATCCGCTTGACCGGCACCTTGGGCTGGAGGGTCTCCAGCAGGTGCCAGGCGATCGCCTCGCCCTCGCGGTCCTCATCCGTGGCCAGGTAGAGCTCGTCGGCGTTCTTCAACAGGCGCTTGAGCTCGGCGACCTTCTTCTTCTTGTCGGCGTCGACGACGTAGTAGGGCTCGAAGTCGTCGTCGATGTTGACGCCGAACTTGCCGAAGGGGCCCTTCTTGATCTCGGCCGGCATCTCGCTCGGGGTCGGGATGTCGCGGATGTGACCGACCGACGCCTCGACGTCCCAGTCGCTACCGAGGTAGCCGGCGATCGTGCGGGCCTTGGCCGGCGACTCGACGATGACGAGCTTGCGTCCTGAGGCCATGTTGTTCACCGTGTCCGTTTCCGTCCCCCACGTGCAGCGGATTCGTCGCTGCGTCGACGTGGTGACGCGGATGACGGTAGCGCCGAACCGGCCGTTTCGCGCAACCGGGCCGGAGATGCCGTGCCGCTACAGCCCCAGCGCACGGGCCGCCGCCGCCCGCATGACCTTCCGGTCGGGCTCGAGACCGGTCCAGTGCTGCACGGCCAGGGCCCCCTGACCGACGAGCATGCCGAGCCCGTCGAGGGTGCGCGCCCCCCTCGCGCGGGCCAAGGCGCAGGAACGCAGTGTGCGGCGGCGACACGACGACGTCGGCCACCACCAGGTCGGCTCGCACGCTGTCCGGGTCGATGTCGACGAGCGCCTCGCCGTCGCCGAACCCGACGGACGTGGCATTGACCACGACGCCGGCGCTGCCCGGCACGGCATAGGTGCGGTCCCAGGGAACGTACGCCGCCGGCACCCCGGTGCCCGCGGTGACCACCCGCGCGAGCTCCTCACCGCGGCGCACGTCGCGATTGACGACGATGACGGATGCCGCGCCGGCGAGTGCCGTCTCGACGGCGACCGCGCGGGCCGCTCCCCCGGCGCCGAGCACGACGACCTCGAGACCGGCCGGGTCGAGCTCGGTGCGCAGTGACTCGACGAAGCCCTGGCCGTCGGTGTTGTGGCCGACGAGCTCGCCATCGGTGGCGACGACGGTGTTGGCCGCGCCGATCACCTGCGCCGAGGCCGCGAGGGCGTCGAGGTGGTCGATGACCGCGACCTTGTGCGGCAACGAGCAGTTGAACCCGGCCCAGCCCATGGCGCGGGCGCCCGCGACGGCATCCGGCAGCCCCCCGGCGGTGACCTCGCAGTTGAGGTAGCGGGCGTCGAGCCCGTGGTGCCGGTAGGCGGCCTCGACCATGACGACGGTGGGGTTGCCCGCTGCTGGCGTGGAGAAGGACCCGGTGTGGATGCCGACGAACCTCGCCTGCGCGCTCACGGTGGCTCCTTCTCGGTCGGGGGACGCCACGCCGGGCGGCGCGGGGTGCCACCCTCGCACCCCGCGCTGCCCGGCGTCACCCCCGACGTGCCTCTGCACCACCGGTCAGGCGATCTCCTTGGTCAGCACCCGCCAGGTGCTGATGCCGAGGGGGACACCGAGCCACACGAGCGCCGACGTGCCCAGGTGGGCCCAGTCCGACCCGGCCATCGTCCCGGCTTCCCGGCGGCGAGGGGCTCGGTGGCGAGGAACAGGTCGAGCCAGTGCGTCACCTGCTCGACACCGCCGACGATGGAGGTCACGGTGAACACCGTCGGCAGCAGCATCGACGCGACGATAGCCAGCGGCGTGTTGAGCAGGGCCAGCCCGAACGCCATCCCCTGGACGAGGTTGATCACGAGGGACAGAAGGACCCCCGCGACCACGGCCCGGTCGTAGGACCAGTCGGCCGGCGCCTCACGCACCAGGGTCCCGACCAGGTGGGCCAGCCCGGCGACCACGAGGGTCGAGATGACGACGGACAGACCGAGCCTGGTCACCGCGACGATCTTGGCCAGCACCACCGACCCCTCGGCTCGAGCGCGAAGGTCACGAGACCGGTGCGTTGGCTCCACTTCGCCGTGGCCGTCATGATGCCGAGGACGGGCAGCAGCACGCTGAGCGGCAGCGTCGCGACGCCGACGAGCCCCATGAAGGTGGCGTCGGCGGCCGCACCCCAGACGAGGAAGACCACGACGGTGGTCACCGTGAGGCCGGCGGTGACACCGAGCAACCACCGTCCGGCGCGGGTGTCGACGGGCACGGGCACGACGCCCCAGCTCACCATCACGAAGCCCACCGGCACCCCGTCGGCGACGACGGCTCGGATCCACGGGTGGCCCTCGGGTTCGGTGGCGGCGTCGATGAGGGAATTCGCGACCCCGTCGACGAACCGCTCCCGCGCCGGGCAGACGCGAAGCGCGAGCACGGGGGGGGCTCGATGTCCGGGGTGCTCTCGCGGAGCGTGACGTGGGGCATCCCCACAGGACACCGTTGGCAGCGGCTCAGCGTCGAGGGGAATGCCGTCGCGCGACATGTGGTTGAACGTTCAACCATAGAGCGAGGAGCATGCCATGACCACGACCGACCCGGTGTCGACGCCGTCCCGCCAGCCCGTCGTCTATCTCAGCCACGGTGCGCCCCCGCTCGCCGATGACGCGCTGTGGACCGCCGAGCTCGCCGCCTGGTCCGACGTCCTGCCGCGCCCCCGCGGGATCCTCGTCGTGTCGGCGCACTGGGAGCTCGCCCCGATGGCCGTGTCGGCCACGACGGGCGACGTACCGCTGCTCCACGACTTCTGGGGCTTCCCGCAGCGGTACTACGAGGTGACCTACGAGGCTCCGGGCGCTCCCGAGCTGGCGCAGTCGGTGGCGGGGCTGCTCTCCGGCGCCGGTGAGACCCTGCACCAGGACCCCACCCGCGGACTGGACCACGGTGCCTATGTGCCGCTGAAGGAGCTGTTCCCCGAGGCCGACGTGCCGGTGGTGCAGCTGTCGATGCCGACGCTCGACCCGAGGCGCCTCTTCTCGCTCGGGGAACGCCTGGCCCCGCTGCGCGACGAGGGGGTGCTGATCGTCGGGTCCGGGTTCACGACCCACAACCTGGGCTGGTTCGACCCGAGCGCCCCCTCCGACGCCGCGCCGCCCACCCCATCGGCCGAGTTCGACCACTGGGCCGCCGAGGCCGTCGGCAGCGGCGACGTCGATGCCGTCCTCGACTTCCTCGCCAAGGCCCCCGCGGCGCGCGAGGCCCATCCGCGCACGGAGCACTGGGCGCCGCTGTACGTCGCCCTGGGCGCCGCCTCCGCCTCCGGTGGCGTCGACGCCGACCGGGTCGAGAGCGTGATCGACGGCTTCTGGTACGGCCTGAGCAAGCGCTCCTGGCAGTTCACCTGACCGCCGGCACGGTTCGAGGTGATGTTCTGGCCCCACCTGCCAGGAAAACACCTCGACTCCTGCGTGCGCCCCACGGGTCGAGGTGATGTTCTGGCCCCACCTGCCAGGAGATCACCTCGACTCCCGGGGCCACGTCGGCAGACTCCGGTCATGAACCGCGAACCACCCACGGTCGAGCAGCACCTCGCCGGCATCGATGCCGCCGTCGACCGGATGGCCGTGTGGTCGCGCGCCGCCGGCGCCCCCGGCCCCACCTGCCCGGGCTGGAGGGTGCGCGACCTCCTGGCCCACCAGGGCACGGTGCACCGCTGGGCCACCGCGGTGGTGCCCGGCGACGATCCCGCACCGTCGACTCCGTCGACTCCGTCGCCATCGACGCCGAGGGCCGTGCCACCACCGACCCGGTCGGCCGGCTGCTCGACGGCGCAGCCCCCCTCGTGACCGCCCTACGACCCGCCCCCGACGACCTCGCTGCGATGACCTTCCTCGAGGAGGCGCCTCCCCACGGAGGCCGACGCGTGGTTCGACGAGGGCCTGGCGAGCGACGGCATCGACGAGCTCCTCGTCGGGTTCTGGCAACGCCGCACCAAGGGCCCGCGAAGCCGGACGCCCTACGCGGCAGCAGTTTCGGTCACCAGAAGGGCCCCGCCTGGACCCTCGCGATCAGCCCGGACAGCCCGGGGGCCCACCACCTCGGCCCCCGCCCCACGTCCCGGTCGGAGCCCGCACCCTGGGCGGATCGGCCACCAACCTCTACCTGGCTCTGTGGAGCCGTGGACGAGCCGTGGACGAGCCGTGGACGACCCGATCGGCCTGCTCGACAGCTGGCGCGAGGGCGGCGCCGTCACCTGGTGAGGTGCCGGCCGAGGAACTCCCCGATCCGCGCCCAGGCATCCCGCGAGGCCACCGGGTCGGGCCCCACGTGCATCACGAGACGGGTCATCGGCGCGAGGTACCAGGGTGAGGTATCCACCTCGTTGAGGAAGGAGTGCCCGGCCCCGGCGTACTCCTTGACGTCGTGGGCGACGCCGCGCTCGGTGAGTGCCGTCTCGAGCGTCGAGGCAGCGCCGCGCAGGTAGCGGTCGCGCCCGCCGTAGCTCGCCACCACCGGGCAGGCCCCGTCGAGCGCGGTGAGGTCAGGCGGCAGCGCACCGTAGTTTGCGGCCACGGCATCCCACCCGGGCTGCCCGGCGAGCACCAGGGCGAAACCGCCGCCGAGGCAGAACCCGATCACCCCCACCGAGCCGTTGCTCGACGGGTCCGCCAGGAGGGCCGCCCGCGCCGACTTCAGGTCGTCGAAGGCCTGCCCCCTTCCGCGCCGCAGGGCCGTCATGGTTCGCGCGAGGCAGACGACGCGCCGCCCGTGGTCGAGCAGGTCGGGCGCCAGCACGAGGTAGCCCATGCCGGCGAGCCGGTCGGCGTGGCCCAACATCGCGTCGTCGAGGCCGAAGACCTCGTGCACGAGCACGAGCCCGGGCCACGGGCCCTCACCCTCGGGGGGCACCGCCCGGTAGGCCGGGAGGTCGCCGACGGTCGTCATCTCACCCATGGCGCGACCATATGCCGCGCCGGTCTGCGGCGCCGGGACGTCAGTGCGAGGCCCGGGGCTTCTTCTTCGGCCCAGGTCGGGTCGGGTCGTCGTGCACCGGTTCCACGTGCTCGGGCACCTTGACCGGCCGCAGCTGCGCCCAGGCGATGAAGGCGAGGCCGACCACCAGAATCAGGATGCCGGCCACGAGGTTGGCGTTCGAGCCGCCGGTCTTCTCGAGCTCCGGGTCGGCGAACAGGCCCATCGCCGTGAGGATCACCCCGTAGATGGTGAGCAGGGCCCCGATGATGTTGCGGATGTCGAAGATGCCGGCCGTCTTCTTCTCTTGCTCTGCCATGACTGCTCCTGCTCAGAAGAGGACGTTGAGGATGGTGACCATGACGAGCGAGACGCCCGCGAGCGGCAGCGTGCGCCGGTACCAGGGGTAGGTGTGCTCGAGGGGGTCCTGGCGGGCCTCCTTGGGTGTCTCCGAGTAGACCAGACCGACGAGGTCCTCCGCCGGTGTGGGCTTGGTGAAGAGCGAGATCCCGATGGACAGCGCGAAGTCGACGAGGAACGCCGTGGACGCCGCCACGAAGGCCGCTCCCTGACCGCTGAGCGGGATGACGCCGAGACTCGCGGACCCGAAGGCATCCTCGGTGAGGAAGGCGACGAGCACCGCTGAGAGCGTGCCGGCGACCAGGCCGATCCAGGCGGCCGTCCCCGTCATCCGCTTCCAGAACATACCGAGGATGAAGGTGGCGAACAGCGGGGCGTTGAAGAACCCGAACAGGGTCTGGAGGTAGTCCATGATGTTCGAGAACGAGCTGGCCAGCAGGGCCGTGAAGATCGCGATGAATGTGGCGCCGACGGTCGCGACCCGACCGATGCGCAGGTAGTAGTCGTCGGAGCGGTCCTTGCGGATGTAGCGCTCCCACAGGTCGTAGCTGAAGACCGTGTTGAACGCCGAGATGTTGGCCGCCATGCCCGCCATGAACGCGGCCAGCAGACCGGTGATCGCCAGCCCCAGCAGTCCGTTCGGCAGCAGGTCGCGCATCAGGTAGAGGATCGAGTCGTTGTAGGCGACCCCCTTGCCGGAGGCGCCGCCCGGCACCACCTCGCCGCTCTTCAGCTTGATGATCTCGGGCACGAGGACGGCGGCGATCATGCCGGGGATGATGGTGAGGAAGGGGACGAACATCTTGGGGAACGAGCCGATGATCGGCGTCTTGCGGGCCGAGGCGATGGAGTCGGAAGCCATCGCCCGCTGCACCTCGACGAAGTTCGTCGTCCAGTAGCCGAACGACAGCACGAAGCCCAGGCCGAACACGATGCCGACGACGGACCAGACCGGCGAGTCGAACCCGGTGAGGGCCTGACCCGGCCACGAGTTCAGCTGCAACTCGGCCGACGGCACCTTGGCCTCGGGCGGGGCTGCCGCAGCGGCCGCAGTGATCTTCTCCTCGAGGCCGCCCCAGCCCCCGACCCGGTTGAGACCGATGATGACCAGCGGCAGCAGCGAGGCAACGATGACGAAGAACTGCAGCACCTCGTTGTAGATCGCCGCCGACAGGCCGCCGAGGGTGATGTAGGACAGCACGATGACGGCGGCCAGGATGAGCGCCACCCAGAGCGGCCAGCCGAGCAGCGCGTGCACGATCGAGCCGAGCAGATAGAGGTTGACGCCCGCGATGAGCAGCTGGGCGACCGCGAACGAGATCGCGTTGACCAGGTGCGCCTTGGTGCCGAACCGCCGGAACATGAACTCCGGCACGGAGCGCACCTTGGAGCCGTAGTAGAACGGCATCATCACGACACCGAGGAAGAGCATCGCGGGAATGGCGCCGATCCAGAAGTAGTGCACTGTCGCGATGCCGATCTCGGCACCGTTGGCCGACATCCCCATGATCTCGACGGCGCCGAGGTTGGCGGAGATGAACGCCAGACCGGTCACCCACGCAGGCAGTGAACGACCGGAGAGGAAGAAGTCGAGCGAGTCGGAGATCGACCGCCGGGCGATCAGGCCGATGCCGAGGACGAAGACGAAGTAGACCGCGAGGATGAGGTAGTCGACCGGGCTGGCGTCGATCAGGGTCTCAGCTCCCACCGCTGCAGGCACGCCCTCCGCCACGGTCTGCGCGAATTGCACCACTGCGACCACCCGTCCTCTGCGTCGAGGCCTTGCCCCACCCACCCAGGTGGTGACACTGCCACGCTAGTGGAGGTGGAGCCCCTCACCGCAAGGGTGCACGCACGAGTTGTCGGTCACCTCCCACGGCATCCGGCCCTTCGTCGAGGTCGGTGACGGCGCCCAGGAACTGAGCGGCGTACAGCTTGGCGAAAGCACCTCCGGCAGAGAGCAACTCGGCGTGCGACCCACGCTCGACGATCCGCCCCTCCTCCATCACGAGGATGAGGTCGGCGTCGCGGATCGTCGACAGGCGGTGGGCGATGACGAAGCTGGTGCGATCCGAGCGCAGCGCCGACATGGCGTGCTGCACCAGCAGCTCGGTGCGGGTGTCGACCGATGACGTCGCCTCGTCGAGGATGAGCAGCGAGGGCGCGGCGAGGAAGGCTCGGGCGATGGTGATGAGCTGGCGCTCGCCCGCGCTGATGTTGTCGGCCTCGGCGTTGAGCACGGTCTCGTAGCCGTCGGGCAGCGAGTGCACGAAACGGTCGACGAACGTCGCCCGCGCGGCCTCGAGCACCTCCTCGTCGGTCGCGCCGGGTCGTCCGTAGGCGATGTTCTCGCGGATCGTGCCCCCGAAGAGCCAGGTGTCCTGCAGAACCATTCCGATGCGTGACCGCAGGTCGTGGCGGGTGAGGTCGGTGATGTCGACGCCGTCGAGGGTGATCCGTCCGCCGCGCAGCTCGTAGAACCGCAGCACCAGGTTGACCAGGGTGGTCTTGCCCGCGCCGGTCGGGCCGACGATCGCCACCGTCTGACCGGGCTCGACGACGAGGTCGAGGTTCTCGATGAGCGGGGTGTCCTCGCGGTACGAGAACGTGACGTCCTCGAACTCGACCCGCCCGTGCGGCTCGTCGATCGTGGCCGGGTTCGCGGTGTCGGGCTCCTGCTCCGGGGCGTCGAGCACGGCGAACACCCGCTCTGCCGAGGCGACCCCGCTCTGCATCAGGTTCGACATCGACGCGACCTGGGTCAGCGGCTGGGTGAACTGGCGGGAGTACTGGATGAAGGCCTGCACGTCGCCCAGGCTCATCGTGCCCGAGGCCACACGCAGCCCGCCGACCACGGCGATGACCACGTAGTTGAGGTTCCCGATGAACATCATCGTCGGCATGATGATGCCGCTGATGAACTGGGCCCGGAAGCTCGCGTGGTACAGCGCGTCGTTGCGCTCGGCGAAGAGGCGGCCCGCCTCCTGCTGGCGCCCGAACACCTTGACCAGCTCGTGGCCGGTGTAGGTCTCCTCGACCACGCCGTTGACCTCGCCGGTGCTCTTCCACTGCTGAACGAAGTGCTTCTGGCTGCGCTTGCCGATCATCGCGGTGACCACCATCGTGATCGGGATCGTCACGAGGGCGATGAGGGCGAGCAGCGGTGAGATCCACACCATCATCGCGATCATCGCCACGACGGTGAGCAGCGAGGTGAGCAGCTGGCTCAACGTCTGCTGTAGGCTCTGTGCGAAGTTGTCGATGTCGTTGTTGACGCGGCTGAGCAGCTCGCCGCGGGGCTGCTGGTCGAAGTAGGGCAGGGCCAGTCGGTTGAGCTTGTCCTCGACGTCGCGGCGCAACCGGTAGATCGTGCGGTTGACCGCGACGGTGAGCATGCGGCCCTGCAGCCACTGCAGCAGCGCGGCCACCACGTACAGGGCGAGCACGAAGAGCAGCACCCGTCCCAGGGCAGCGAAGTCGATGCCCTGCCCGGGCACCACGTGCTGCATCGCGGCCAGCATGTCGGCGAGGTTGTCCTGGCCCCTGGCGCGCAGGGCGTCGGCGGACTGCTGCTGGGTGACGCCGGGCGGGATCATCCGGCCGAACATGCCCGCGAAGATCAGGTCGGTGGCGGTACCGAGGATCTTCGGGCCGATGGCGCTGAGCAGGACGCTGCCCACGGCGAGCGCGACCACGGTCCACACGATGAAGCGCTCTGGGTGCAGCAGGCGCAGCACCCGCTTGGCAGAGGGCACGAAGGTCTGCGACTTCTCGGTCGGAACCCCGATCTGCAGGTGGGGCGGCCCGCCACGACGTGCGGATGCCGGCCCGCGGCGCTGCTCGGCGGCCTTCTCCTCCTCGGTCTTGAGCTCGCTCACGCCGCCTCCTCCATCGCCTGCTGGCTCTGCACGATCTCGACGTACGTCGGGCAGGTCTCGAGCAGCTCGGCGTGCGTGCCGTTGCCCACGACCTGGCCGTCGTCGAGCACGACGATGCGGTCGGCGGAGATGATGCTCGACACCCGTTGGGCGACCACGATGACGACGGCGTCGCGGGTCGCCGGCCGCATCGCGGCGCGCAGCCGGGCATCGGTGGCGACGTCGAGGGCGGAGAAGGCGTCGTCGAACAGGTAGATCCCGGCCTTGCTCACCAGGGCTCTCGCGATGGCCAGGCGCTGGCGCTGGCCACCGCTGACGTTGGTTCCGCCCTGCGCGATCGCGGACTCGAGCCCCTCGGGCATGGCGCGCACGAAGTCGTCGGCCTGCGCGACGGCCAGGGCCTGCCACAGCTCGTCATCGGTGGCGTCGGGGTCGCCGTACCGCAGGTTCGAGGCGACGGTGCCGGTGAAGAGGTAGGGCCGCTGCGGCACCAGGCCGACGTGTGCCCAGAGGGCCTCGGGATCGGCCTCGCGCACGTCGACGCCACCCACGAGCACCTGGCCCGCCGTCACGTCGTGCAGCCGGGGAACCAGGCCGACGAGCGTGGTCTTCCCGGACCCGGTGGAGCCCACGATGGCGGTCGTCGTGCCGGGCTCCGCGCGCAGCGACACCTCGCGCAGCACCGGCGACTCGGCGCCGGGGTAGGCGAACGTGGCGCCGCGGAGCTCGACCGTCACGGGCCCGAGCGGGATGGCCAGCGGGTCGGCGGGCGCGTGCACCGAGCTCTCGGTGTCGAGCACCTCCTGGATGCGGCCGGCCGAGACGGAGGCGCGCGGGAGCATCATCGCCATGAAGGTGGCCATCATCACCGACATGAGGATCTGGATCAGGTAGGCCATGAAGGCGGTGAGCGAACCGATGTTCATCTGCCCGTTGTCGATCCGGTGCGCGCCGAACCAGAGCACCGCCACCGTCGAGGCGTTGAAGATGACCATCACCACGGGGAACGCCAGGGCCATCAGCTTGCCGACCGCCAGCGCCGTGCCCGTGTAGGTGCGGTTGGCCTCGGCGAACCGCTCGCGCTCGACGTCCTCGCGCACGAAGGCCCGCACGACCCGCAGGCCGGTGATCTGCTCGCGCAGGATGCGGTTCACCGAGTCGACGGCGGTCTGCATCGAGCGGAAGTGGGGCACCATCCGCGAGATGATCAGGCCGATGGCCACCCCCAGGGCCGGCACGGCGACGGCGACGAGCCAGGCCAGGCCGAGGTCCTCGCGCAGCGCCATGAAGATGCCGCCGACCATCGTGATCGGCGCGGACACCATGATCGCCAGGAACATGTAGGTGACCTGCTGCACCTGGGTGACGTCGTTGGTGCTGCGCGAGATCAGGGTCGGGGCGCCGAACCGCGAGAGCTCCTGCGCCGAGAACTGCCCGACACGCGAAAAGACCGACGAGCGCACCTCACGGCCGAGGGATGCCGACGACTGCGCCCCGATGCGGGTGGCCCCGATCGTCGCGAGGATCTGCACGAAGGAGACCCCGAGCATCACCAGGCCGGTGCGCAGGATGAAGGCCGCGTCGCCCACGGCCACGCCGTCGTCGATGATCTGGCCGTTGAGGCTCGGCAGGTACAAGGAGGCGAGCGTCGCGACGAGCTGGAGGACGAGGAGCACGCCGAGCATCCCGGCATACGGGGTCAGGTAGGTGCGGACGAGGCGGTAGAGCATCAGCGGGACCTCCGGGTGCCGTCGAGGACGACCGAGACGACCTGGGCCGGCGTCAGGGCCGGACCGGGGAAGAACGGGTGCGCGCTCGCCAGGGTGAGCTGCGCCAGGACGTCGACGACGTCCTGGGCCGGCAGGCGCAGGGATGCCGCGTCGTCACCGATGAGGTCGACGAACACGGCGTCGACCTCGGGGTCCGAGGCCCGGTGCCGCGTCGGGGCGTGGTGGTGCGGGGGCACCACGCCGGACAGGCGCAGCGTGGTCATCACCCCGATGATCCGTTCGACCCGCACCTGCATCACGGTCACCGCGGCGACGAGTCGCTCGTCGAGCGACAGGGTGCGGTCGATCGCACGCAGCTGCGCCACCACATCCGTGGAGTCGAACACCGCCGAGGCACAGGCCTGGACGAGCTCCTCCTTGCTGCCGAACGCCCGGAAGACCGTGCCCTCGGCGATACCGGCCGCCTCCGCGACCTGGCGGGTCGTGAGCGCCGCGCCGTGCTCACGCAGCAGCGGGATGGTCACATCGACCAGCGAGGCTCGGCGGGCCTCGGGGCTCAGGGCGGGGGCACGTGGGGTCACCGGTCCACCTTAAATGAGTGAGCACTCACTCACAAGCGAGGAGTCGCAGTCCCCCTTGACCTCGCCGCGGGCAGGCAGACGGGCCGTGGGACGCCCACGGCCCGTCGCCGGCCGCCCGCCGCCGTTCAGTGCTCGCCGTGCAGCTGCCCGCGGATCGCACCGTTCGGGAACTTGGTGTTGTGGACGTTGACGTAGTACCAGGACGGGTTCGCCAAGATGCGCTGCACCTCGCCCGGTTCGAGCCCCTTGCCCGCCTCGCCCTCCGTGAGGCAGTCGGCGGCCTGACCGTCCTGCGGCCACGCAAGGTTGACTTCCACCGGGCCGTTGGTGCCCTTGGCGCCGGCGTGGATGTGAGCGGCCCGGCCGTTGCCGGGCGCCTCGCCGAGCTCGGCGATCTTGTCGACCTCGAGCACGTAGCACAGCGTCGTGGGGTCACCGTCGATACCGAAGACGTACACGCTGCCCCGGCCGTTGCGGTCGCCGACGTTGCCCTTCTTGGGGTGGGACGCCACCTCGGCCCGACCGGTGAGGTCCGCCTCGAGGAGGGCATTGGTGTGCCCCGCGAACGCCGGGGCGGCCAGCGCCACCCCCACTCCTGCAACGCCGACCATTGCGGCGATCATCGTCCTGCGCATGTCCCTGCACCACCTTGTCGTCGGGGATCGGTCGGTCCGACCCTTCGACAGTGGTTCGCAGCGAAGCGACGCCCGGATGTGGCGTGGGTCACTCGGTGTGCCTCAGCGCAGCAGGCCGTCCTTGACGGCATCGCGCAGGAAGGCCACGACCTCGGCTCGGACCTCGGCACCGTCGAGGTCGAGCAGGCCCGCGATGGCCGCGGCTGCCGCCCGGGCGGTGAGGTCGCCATCGCACACCGACGCGAACGCGGCCGTGACGGTCGTCAGGGTCAGGTGGCGGCGCAGGCCCCCACCCTGCCGCAGCACGATGGCGGTGGGGTCGAGTGCGCCGGGACGCGTGTGGCGCTCCTCGTGGACGTCGGGCGCACAGGCCCACGCCACGTCGAGCACGGCGTCGTCGTCGTGCTCGGCGAGCCAGGTGCGAGCGTCGAGGCCGGCGAGCACGGTCGGCCCCATCGGCGCCTCCACGGGCCACGAGACGTCCATCAGGTCGACGAACGGCGCGCGGTCGCTGCGCGGCCGGTGCAGCGTGACGACGCCGAACCCGATCGCCTCGACCTGGCGCGCCTCGAAGTCGTCGAGCCACGCGGCGTACATCACGTTGAAGTCGGCAGTGCCCGGGTGGTGCCCTCCGTCGCGCGACCAGGTCTCGGCGTACTCGGCGGGGTCCTGCACCTCGCGCTGCACGACCCACGCGTCGAGCCCGGTGCCGTCGAGCCAGTCGCCGACGCGCTCGGTCCAGGTGGTGCCTCGCGGCACCTCCCAGTTGCCGAGGAACTGGGCGATGCCACCCGGCTCGAGGTGGTCACCGACCGCGCGCACGAGGTCGCTCACGACGGTATCGCCGGCCGCGCCGCCGTCGCGGTACTCGAAGAGCGGGACGGCGCCCGAGCGGGGGGTGATGACGAAGGGCGGGTTGCTGACGACCAGCCCGAACCGCTCGCCCGCCACCGGGTCGAGCATCGAGCCCGAACGCAGGTTCCAGTCGGCCTCGTCGAGGGCGGCGTTGAACCGGGCGAAGGCCAGGGCCCGCTCGGACAGGTCGGTGACCACGACCTCGTCGGCGTGGGCCTCGAGGTGCAGCGCCTGCACCCCGCAGCCGGTGCCGAGGTCGAGCGCGCGATCGACGTGCGGCCGGGGGGTCCACGAGGCGAGGGTCGCCGACGCCCCACCGATGCCGAGCACGTGGTGCTCGCGCAGCGGACGCCCGGTCGCGACCTCGCCGAGGTCGGACGCCACCCACCAGTCGACCCCGTCGGCGGCATATGGGCGCAGGTCGCACAGTGCGACGACGGCATCCCCCTCGGGCACCACCAGACCGAGGGCAACGGCTCCCTCGACGCCGAGGGTGGGGAGGGCGGCAGCCGCCTCGGCGACGTCGACGGGGTCGCCGAGGGCGAAGAGCCGCACCAGGGTGGCGCCGGGCGTGGCCGAGGCCGCGGTGACCCGCTGGGCGGGCAGCGCCTGGTCGCGGTCGAGGGCGGCAGAGGCCATCGGCCCGAGCAGCTCGGTGACGCCGGCGACCGTGTACCTCGAGGCGACGAGGTCGGCGCGCAGGGCGGGGACGAGGGCTGGGTCGACGCGGGGCGGGTTATGGGTCATCGGGACGAGCGTATGCCGTGCGGCGGGCAGGCAGCTCGAAACCCGGGCGGCCCGCTGCACCTCATCGACACCGGGGAGATTCGGTCGTGCGGGTGCCGCGCGACGACGACGAGAGCCCGCTCCACCCGCCGCCGCACTGGTCCGAACGACGCTGACCGCACCGCAGTCGCTGGTTCGAGGTGATGTCCTGGCCCGAGACACCAGCGTTTCACCTCGACTCCGGGTGCCCCCGCGCGTCTCGAGGTGATGCTCTGGCCCGAGACACCAGCGTTTCACCTCGACTCCGGGCGCCCTCGCTGGTTGTCCGCTGCGACGGCATCGGTCCCGGGGGATGGCGGGCGGGCACGGCGGTGTCCTGCGCGCTCACCGCCATGCGCATGCTCATCGATCGCACTGCACCAGGGCCACCAGCTCGGGGCGCGAACCGATGCCGAGGCGGGCCTACACGTGGCGCAGGTGGTACTCCACGGTCTTGGGGCTCAGGAGCAACCGAAGCGCCGTCTCGCGGGTCGTGAGGCCCTCCGTGACCAGGCCCACGATCTGCCGCTCACGCGGGCTCAAGGCGACCAGGGCGTTCGCGAAGCGACGCACCACGGTCGCACCCGTGGCGTCGAGCTCGCAGCCGCCCGGTCGGCCCCTGGGCACGGCGCAGAGCCGCTCGAGTGCAGTGAGGCACGAACCCCGAGCTGAAGCGAGGGGCGTTCGCGTGGCTCACCGACTTCGCCGGCTGCTGCCGATGCCGTCGGGTGGCGAACGCCAGGTGGCGCTCACCGTCGACTACAACGCCGAGATGATCGAGCACCGCGAGCGATTTCCCTGGGTGCGCTACCGCTCCATCGTCGTCGGGATGCCCGACGACGTCGTGCCTGACCCCTTCGGACCGGGTCTTCCCTCGATCCGGGACCGAGGGCGAGTTCGACTTCGCCGGCTACGTCAGTGGTTTCACGCCGCCCACCGAGGAGGAGCAGGCCCGGCTGCGTACGGCCCTGGGATGGCGAGAGGACCAGAGCGTCTGTGTCGTCGCGGTGAGGGGGACCTCGGTCGGCACCGACCTGATGCACCGCGTGCTCGAAGCCGTGCCGGCGGCGCGGCGCCGGCGCGAGGACCTGCACTTCGTCGTCGTCGCGGGGCCCGCGCATCGACCCGTCGTCGTTGCCCGCGACGCCTGGCGCGAGCGTGCTCGGTTGGGTGCCGCACCTCTGGCAGCACCTGGCCGCCTGCGACGTGGCCGTCGTGCAGGGCGGCCTGACGACGTGCATGGATCTCACCGCGTCACGCCGGCCCTTCCGCTACCTGCCCCTGCGCAACCATTTCGAGCAGAACCACCACGTGCGGCACCGGTTGCAGCGCTATGGCGCCGGCACCTGCCTGCCCTACGAGCAGCTCGCCGACCCCGACGCGCTCGCTGCCGAGCTGCTCGGGGCACTGGCACGGCCGGTGACGTCTGAGCCCGTCGAGCCCGACGGCGCCTCGAAGGCCGCCCGCCTGCTGGCCGACCTGCTGTGAAACCTTGCGACTCGTCTTGATGGCCCTGCGGCCTCGGGCTAACGTCAGTGACACAGGCCGTTGTTCGCATGGACAACCAACGGTCCGCGGTGGTCATCACAACCATGCACCCGCCCGCTGCGCCGGGCGGTCGTCGGACGCCCGGCGACGGGCGACGGGAGGTGCAGGGCGTGGCACGCGCGGCGACCTCGGCACCCGGGATGACGGTCAACGGCACCCGAAGGCCCCTCGAGGGCACCGACCCCGCCACGACCCTGCTCGACTTCGTGCGCGGCCTCGGCCTCACCGGCGCCAAGGAGGGCTGCGCCGAGGGCGAGTGCGGGGCATGCGCGGTGCTGGTGCTGCGGCCCGACGGCCCGGCCCGCAGTCGCTGGACCGCCGTGAACGCCTGCCTGGTGCCCGCGGCGTCGCTCGACGACCAGGAGGTCGTCACGGCCGAAGGCCTCGGCACACCGCTGGCTCTGCACCCCGTACAGCGCGGTCTGGCGGAGGGTGGCGGCACCCAGTGTGGTTACTGCACACCGGGCTTCGTGTGTTCGATGACGGCCGAGTACTACCGCCACGACCGCAAGCCCGGGCCAGCGAACGCCGAGCACGGGCCGAACGGCTTCGACCTGCACGCCCTGAGCGGCAACCTGTGCCGCTGCACCGGCTACCGGCCGATCCGGGATGCCGCGTTCGCCCTCGGGCGCCCCGCCCCCGACGACGCACTGGTCCGGCGCACGGCCGACCCGGCGCCGGCGGCGGGGGCGACCCGCCTGACCGGGACGAGCGGCGCCTTCGAGCGGCCCCACGACCTGGCCCGGGCGCTGGTGCTCCTCCAGGAGCACCCGGACGCCGTCCTCGCCGCCGGCTCGACCGACTGGGGAGTCGAGGTCAACCTGCGTGGCGCCCGCGCGCCGTTCGTGGTCGCGGTCGACCGGCTGCCCGAGCTGAGAGGTCTCACGGTCACCGACGCCCTGGTCGAGTTCGGCGCAGCGCTGACCCTCACCGAGGTGGAAGAGGGCCTGGCCGGCACGGTGCCGCTCCTGGACCAGCTGTTCCCGCTCTTCGCGTCACGGCTCATCCGCAACAGCGCGACCTTGGGCGGCAACCTCGGCACGGCATCCCCCGTCGGCGACGCCGCACCCGCCCTGCTGGCGCTGGATGCCGGCCTCGTCCTCGTGTCGTCCGCGGGCGAGCGGGAGGTGCCGGTCGACGACTACTTCACCGGTCACCGCCGCACCGTGCTGCGCCCCGGTGAGCTCATCCGGGCGGTGCGGGTCCCGCTGCCGCTCAGCGGGGTCACCATGTTCCACAAGATCGCCAAGCGCCGCGTCGACGACATCTCGAGCGTGGCCGCCGCCATCGCCCTCGACGTGCGCGACGGTGTGGTCGCCAGGGCGCGGATCGGGCTCGGGGGCGTGGCCGCCACGCCGCTGCGCGCGCGGGCCACCGAGGCGGTGCTCGAGGGGCGGCCGTGGACCACCGGCACCGTGCGGTCGGCCGCCGAGGTCATGGCCACCGAGGGCACCCCCATCGACGACCACCGCGCCAGTGCGGCCTACCGCTCGGCGATGCTCGGCACCGCGCTGCTCCGACTGCACGCGCAGCACACGCTCCCCGAGGAGGTGCTGCCGTGATCCCCGACAAACCGACAGAAGGCGTTGTGGGACAGGCTGTTCCGCACGAGGCAGCCGCGCTGCACGTCACGGGAGCGGCCCTCTACACCGACGACCTCGTCGAACGCACCCACGGGTTGCTCCACGCCCACCCGGTGCAGGCACCGCACACCCACGCCCGGGTCACCGGCCTGCGAACGGCACCCGCCCTGGCCGTGCCCGGGGTGGTGCGTGTGCTCACCGCCGACGACGTTCCGGGGCTCAACGACTCGGGTGGCCGCAAGGATGAGCCGCTGTTCCCCACCGAGGTGATGTTCCACGGGCACGCCGTCTGCTGGGTGCTCGCGCAGACCCTCGAGGCCGCCCGGCTCGGCTCGCTGGCCGTCGAGGTCGACTACGAGCCGCTGCCTGCCATCGTCACCCTTCGCGAGGCGATCGCCGCCGACAGCTTCCAGGGCGGTCGCCCGCTCGTGGAGCGCGGCGACGTGCGGGCGGCGTTCGCGGCCGCTCCTCGCGTCTTCAGCGGCGAGCTCGACCTCGCCGGCCAGGAGCACTTCTACCTCGAGACCCAGTGTTCGCTCGCCGAGGTCGACGAGGCAGGCCAGGTCTTCGTGCAGTGCAGCACCCAGCACCCCACCGAGACCCAGGACGTCGTCGCCCACGTGCTCGGCGTGCCCGCCCACGAGGTCACCGTGCAGTGCCTGCGGATGGGCGGCGGGTTCGGCGGCAAGGAGATGCAGTCGCACGGCTACGCGGCCGTCGCCGCGTTGGGGGCCCGGCTCACCGGTCGCCCGGTGCGGCTGCGGCTGACCCGTGCCCAGGACTTCTCGATGACCGGCAAACGACACGGGTTCCACGCCCAGTGGCGAGCGGCCTTCGACGAGCACGGCCTCCTGCAGGCCCTCGACGCGACCCTCACCTCCGACGGCGGCTGGAGCCTCGACCTCTCCGAGCCGGTGCTGGCCCGCGCCCTGTGCCATGTCGAGAACGCCTACTGGATTCCCGCCGTGCGCGTGAACGGGCGCATCGCACGCACCCACAAGACGTCGCAGACGGCGTTCCGGGGGTTCGGTGGGCCGCAGGGGATGCTCGTCATCGAGGACGTTCTCGGGCGGTGCGCCCCGCTGCTCGGCCTCGACCCGATCGACCTGCGTCGCCGCAACTTCTACGCCGAGGGGCAGCGCACCCCCTACGGCCAGCGGGTGCGCCACCCCCACCGGATGGTCACCTGCTGGGAGCAGGTGCTGGCCTCGGCCGACGTGGTGGCCCGCCGGGGCGCGATCGCCGCGTGGAACGCGGGGAACGAGCACGTCAAGCGAGCCCTGGCGCTCACGCCGGTGAAGTTCGGCATCTCGTTCAACTTCACCGCGTTCAACCAGGCCGGTGCCCTCGTGCACGTCTACAAGGACGGCTCGGTGCTCGTCACCCACGGCGGCACCGAGATGGGCCAGGGGCTGCACACCAAGATGCTCCAGGTGGCCGCCACGGCCCTGGGCGTGCCGCTGTCCACCGTACGGCTGGCGCCGACCCGCACCGACAAGGTGCCCAACACCTCGGCGACGGCCGCCAGCTCGGGCGCCGACCTCAACGGTGCCGCGGTCATGGACGCCTGCGAGCAGGTGCTCGACCGCCTGCGTCCGGTCGCGGCCGAGCGCCTCGCCGTCGAGCCGGATGCCGTGCGCTTCGCCGACGGCGTCGTCACGGCGGCCGGCGCCGACGAGTCGCTCGCGTGGGGCGACCTGGTCAACGCCGCCTACTTCCAGCGCGTGCAGCTCTGGGCCGCCGGCTTCTACCGCACCGAGGGCCTGCACTGGGACTCAACGACGATGCAGGGCGCACCGTTCAAGTACTTCTCCTACGGTGCCGCGGCGAGCGAGGTCGAGGTCGACGGCTTCACGGGCGAGTACCGCCTACGGCGCGTCGACATCGTGCACGACGTCGGTGACAGCCTCTCGCCGCTCGTCGACGTCGGTCAGGTCGAGGGGGCCTTCGTGCAGGGCGCCGGCTGGCTGACGCTGGAGGACCTGCGGTGGGACGAGGGCGACGGGCCGACCCGCGGCGCCCTGGCCACCGGGGCCGCCAGCACCTACAAGCTGCCGAGCTTCTCGGAGATGCCCGAGGACCTGCGCGTCGAGCTGCTCACGGACGCCCACGAGGACGGCGCGGTCTACGGCTCGAAGGCCGTCGGCGAGCCGCCCCTGATGCTTGCCTTCTCGGTGCGCGAGGCGCTTCGCCAGGCGGCGGCAGCGTTCGGGCCGCCCGGCACGAGCGTCGACCTCGCGTCGCCTGCCACGCCCGAGGCAGTGTGGTGGGCGCTGGAAGGGGCGCGACGGCATCCGGACCGTGGTCGACCCGAGGAGAGCGCAACAGGTGCCGTCCCCGACCAGCCCGACTCCGCCGACCGGCCGCTGCGGCCGCACTCCGAGCGTGCCGCCCGACCCGAGAGCCGGGTCTGACGTGCACTGGCTGGATGCCGTGCAGCGGCTGCGGCGGGACCGGCACCCGGGGGTGCTGGTCACCGTGGCGTCGGTGCGTGGTCACGCCCCCAGGGCGGCCGGCGCCAAGATGGTCGTGGCCGCCGACACCACCTGGGACAGCATCGGCGGCGGCAACCTCGAGGCCACGGCGGTGGCACGGGCCCGCGAGATGCTGACGGCGCGGGTCGCGGCCCCCGAGCAGCTTCTCGTGTCACTGACCGGCAGGGCCCGCACCGACCACGGTCGCCAGTGCTGCGGCGGCGAGGTCACCGTGCTGCTCGAGCCGTTGGCCGTCGTGCCGGCGGTGGCCCTGTTCGGTGTCGGCCACGTCGGGCTCGAGCTGGCTCGCCTCCTCGCGCGTCACGACCTCGAGCTGCACCTGGTCGACTCGCGCGCGGAGCAGCTGACCACCGACCGGCTCACCGTGCTCGACGACGCCGTGGCGCGCGTGCACGTGCACCACGCGGTGCTCCCCGAGCTCGTGCTCGCAGAGGTTCCTCGGGGCACGCACGTGCTCGTGATGACCCACGACCACGCGGAGGACGCCGCCCTGTGCGATGCGGCCCTGCGCTGCGGGCACCTGGCCACGATCGGCCTGATCGGGTCTGTGTCCAAGGCGAACCGCTTCCGGCGGGTCCTCGCGGCCGACGGCCACCCGCCGGCTGCGGTGGCACGGATCCGCACCCCCATCGGCCTGGCCTCCTTGACCGGCAAGGACCCGGCAACCATCGCGGTCGGCGCGGCCGCCGAGCTGCTCGGCATCGTCGAGGAGGAGCGCGCCGGCGCTGACGCCTCGGCGGCCCCGGGCCGCGCTCCGACCGAACCGGGCCCGGTCGGCCGCGGCGCCCGGGGGTGACATGCGTGGGGCCGGGTTCCGACGGAACCCGGCCCCACGTCATCCGCTCGAGGTCAGACCTGCACGGGGTGCTCGTGCTCGGCGGGCACGGAGTCCGGGTCGTTGTCGTCACCGAAGGCGATGTTCTTGCTCTTCGCGTAGGCGACCGCGGCGGCGATGATGACGATCGCCACGCCGGCGATGCCGTAGCGCATCGGCTTCGAGGAGTCGTCGCCGATGGTCAGGGTGACGATGGCCGGCGCGATGAGCACCGACACGAGGTTCATCACCTTGAGCAGCGGGTTGATGGCCGGGCCGGCGGTGTCCTTGAACGGGTCACCGACGGTGTCGCCGATGACCGTCGCGGCGTGCGCGTCGGAGCCCTTGCCGCCGTGCGCGCCGTCCTCGACGATCTTCTTCGCGTTGTCCCACGACCCGCCGGCGTTCGCGAGGAACACCGCCATGAGCGCACCGGACCCGATGGCGCCACCGAGGAAGCCGGCCAGCGGGCCGATGCCCAGGCCGAAGCCGACGGCCACCGGCATCAGCGCGGCGAGCAGACCCGGCGTCGCCAGCTCGCGCAGCGAGTCACGCGTGCAGATGTCGACCACGCGCCCGTACTCCGGCTTCTCGGTGTAGTCCATGATGCCGGGGTGCTCGCGGAACTGGCGGCGCACCTCGAACACGATGGCGCCGGCCGCGCGGGTCACCGCGTTGATGGCCAGACCGGAGAAGAGGAACACCGTTGCCGCTCCGAGGAGCAGGCCGACGAGCACGCTCGGCGTCACGATCTGCAGGTCGAACGACGCCAGCGTGCGCTGGATGTCACTGATCTGGTCGGGGTTGAGGGTGCCGCTCTGGGCCTGCTGCTGCAGGTCCTCCAGGATCGGGTTGTAGACCGACTCCCAGGCGTCGCTGTAGGAACCGAACAGGGCGGTCGCGGCCAGCACGGCCGTCGCGATCGCGATGCCCTTGGTGATCGCCTTGGTCGTGTTGCCGACGGCGTCGAGCTCGGTGAGGATCTGTGCCCCCTCCTCGTCGACGTCACCGGACATCTCGGCGATGCCCTGGGCGTTGTCGGAGACGGGCCCGAAGGTGTCCATGGCGACGATGACGCCCACCGTGGTCAGCAGGCCACAGCCGGCGAGGGAGATGAGGAAGAGCGCCAGGACGACCGAGCCACCACCGAGCAGGTAGGTGAGGTAGACGGCGCCCGCGATGATGCCGGCGGTGAACACGGCCGACTCGAGGCCTACCCCGATGCCGGACAGCACCACCGTGGCCGGACCCGTGAGCGAGGTGCGGGCGACGTCGATCGTCGGGCGCTTGTCGGTGCCGGTGTAGTGCCCGGTGAGCCAGAGGATGACGCCGGCGAGCACGATGCCGATGACGACGGCGAGGAACGCCGAGATCCGCGGGTCGCTGTCGAGGGCGGCAACCTCCTCCTGGCGGGCGCTGAGGGTGGTGATTCCCTCGAACAGCTCGCCGAAGGTGCTGGGCAGGTAGGTCCACGCGGCGACGGCGGAGAGCACGGCCGAGACGAAGGCTGCGATGTAGAAGCCGCGGTTGATCGCGCTGAGGGCGTTCTCGTCGGGCCGGGCCTTGGTGATGAAGACACCGAGCAGCGCGGTCACCGCGCCGATCGCGGGGATCAGCAGCGGGAACACCAGGCCGTACTCGCCGAACGCGACCGAACCCAGGATGAGGGCGGCCACCAGCGTGACGGCGTACGACTCGAACAGGTCGGCCGCCATGCCGGCGCAGTCACCGACGTTGTCGCCGACGTTGTCGGCGATCGTGGCGGCGTTGCGCGGGTCGTCCTCGGGGATGCCGGCCTCGACCTTGCCGACGAGGTCGGCGCCGACGTCGGCGGCCTTGGTGAAGATGCCGCCGCCGACTCGCATGAACATGGCGAGCAGCGCGGCACCGAAGCCGAAGCCCTCGAGCACCTTGGGCGCGTCACCCTTGTAGAGGAGCACGACGACCGAGGCCCCGAGCAGGCCCAGGCCCACCGTGGTCATGCCGACCGCCCCACCGGTGCGGAAGGCGATCTTCACGCCGGCGTCGCGGCCGTTCTCCCCACGCGCGGCCGAGGCGACGCGGACGTTGGCCTTGGTGGCCAGGCGCATGCCCAGGTAGCCGATCAGGGCGGAGAACAGGGCGCCGACGACGAAGAAGCCGGAGCGTCCCCAGCGCACTCCGGCGGTGTCGGCGGGCAGCAGGAGGAGCAGCCCGAAGACGAGTACCACGAAGGGGATCAGCGTCCTGAACTGACGCGCGAGGTAGGCCTTGGCCCCCTCCTCGACGGCGGCGCCGATCTCCTGCATCTTGTCGGTGCCAGGGTCTGCGGCCAGGACCTGTCGCCGGAAGATGACCCCGAAGACGAGCGACACCAGCGCGATGACCGCGACGGTGACGACGAGGACCAGGTTCATTCCGGTGAGGTCCAGGGCCGAGCTCGTCGCAGCGGGTGCGAGCGCGAGGGGTGCCATTCCATCCTCCTTGACGGGTGCGAGTGCGCCCCCGGGGCGAAGTACGCCGGCGGCAGGGACGTTCGGGCGGCACCTTACCGGCCTGCGGGCGAGCGCGCTCCACCGACGCGGGCGTGACTCAGGTCACCTCGGCCGTGGGCGAGGTGGCCCTGGCGCAGAGATCAGGCCGCGAGGGCCCCTTCGACGGAGTCGTGGATGCCGAACACCTTGTCGAGCCCGGTGATCCGGAAGACGCGCAGGATGCGCTCGTTGGAGCACACGATCCGCAGCCAGCCGGAGGAGTTGCGGACGAGCTTCAGGCGGCCGACGAGCACCCCGAGGCCGGTCGAGTCGAGGAACGAGACCTCGTCGAGGTCGACCACGAGCCGGGTGTGCCCGGCCGAGATCTCCTCGTCGAGCACGGCACGCAGCTGCGCTGCGGTGTAGACGTCGACCTCTCCGGCGACCGTCACGACGCTGACGTCGTCCTGGCGAGACGTGGTCACGGACAGCTCCACTGGCGGGGCTCCTTGTGCATCGTGCAGGGCGTCGGCCCGACCGAGGGTGTCGGAGCCAAGGATTACCGTAACCGTCGTGGCCGGTCCTGCACAGCACCTCGACGTTCTGACGGCCCGTAGCCGGGGCGATCGCCTCCTCCACGTCGAGCACGTACCCGCTCGCACCGCGCGCCTGGCGCAGTGGCCGGGCTCGGTCGCTCCGGAGGTCCTGTCGGCCCTGCTGGCGGGCGGAGTGGAGCGACCGTGGTCGCACCAGCGTGCCGCCATCGACCTCGCCACGGCCGGCCGGCACGTCGTCATCGCCACGGGCACGGCGTCGGGCAAGAGCCTGGGATACCTGGCGCCGGTGCTCAGCGCCGCCTGTGCGGGGTCCTCGATGCCGGGTCTGCGGGGCGCCACGGCGATCTACCTCGCGCCGACCAAGGCGCTGGCCGCCGACCAGCTCGCCCGGATCGAGTCGATGGCCGTGCCCGGGGTCCGAGCCGCGACCTACGACGGCGACACCCCACCGGACGAGCGCCGCTGGATCCGCGAGCACGCCAACGTCGTGCTCACCAACCCCGACCTGCTCCACCACTCGCTCCTGCCCGGGCACGAGCGGTGGTCGCGCTTCCTGCGCTCGCTCGAGTACGTCGTCGTCGACGAGTGCCACGTCTACCGCGGGGTGTTCGGATCGCACGTCTCGGCCGTGCTGCGCCGCCTCCGGCGGGTTGCAGCACGGTACGGCGCGTCGCCGACCTTCGTGCTCGCGTCGGCCACGGTCAGCGAGCCCGCCGCCCACGCGTCGCGCCTCATCGGGATGCCGGTCACCGCGGTCACCGACGACGGGTCGCCCCGCGGTGCGATGACCTTCGCCCTGTGGGAGCCCGCCACCGTCGACGGCCACCGGCGGTCGGCAACGACCGAGGCGGCCGAGATCCTCGCCGAGCTGGTGCTGCACGGGGTGCAGGCGGTCGCGTTCGCCCGCAGCCGCGCGGGTGCCGAGTCGCTGGCCACGAACGCGCGACGACGCGTCGAGCACGACGACCCCGCCCTCGGCGAGGGTGTGGCGGCCTACCGGGGCGGGTACCTGCCGCAGGACCGCCGCCGCATCGAACGCGGGCTCCGAGACGGGTCACTGCGCGGGCTGGCGGCCACGAACGCCCTCGAGCTCGGCATCGACGTGAGCGGCCTCGACGCCGTGGTGATGGCCGGGTGGCCCGGGCGTCGCGCCAGCCTGTGGCAACAGGCCGGGCGTGCCGGACGGTCGGGCGAGGAGTCGCTCGCGGTGCTGGTGGCCGCCGACGACCCGCTCGACACCTACCTCGTGCGCCACCCGGAGGCGATCTTCGGTGCCCCGGTGGAGGCGAGCGTCATGGACCCGCACAACCCGCACGTGCTGGCCCCTCACCTCGCGGCCGCGGCAGCGGAGCTGCCCCTGGCCGAGGGCGACCTGCCGATGTTCGGACCCGATGCCCGCCGGCTGCTCGACGCGCTCGTGACGAACGGCATCCTGCGCCGAAGACCCTCCGGCTGGTTCTGGGCGCGCGAGGACCGCCCGGCCGAGCACATCTCGCTGCGCGGGGCGAGCGATGTCGTGGCGGTGGTGGAGGCGCGCACCGGTCGGGTGCTGGGCACGGTCGACGAGGCCTCGTCGCACGCGCAGGTGCACACCGGTGCCGTGCACGTGCACCAGGGCGACACCTGGGTGGTCACCGACCTCGACCTCGAGGCGCGAGCCGCCCACGTGGTCCGCGGCGACCCCGGGTGGTCGACCTCTGCGCAGTCGGTCAGCCGGTTCGACATCCTCGGCCGCGAGCGCACCGATCGGCGGGCCCGGGTGCAGGTGTCGTTCGGCACGGTGCGCGTGACG
This sequence comes from Actinomycetales bacterium, assembly GCA_038210185.1. Lineage (GTDB taxonomy): Bacteria > Actinomycetota > Actinomycetes > Actinomycetales > Dermatophilaceae > Fodinibacter. Next base: position 20,953 of record JBBQWX010000006.1, on the reverse strand, counting down.
TCGCAGGTGACCGGCTTCCTGCGGCGGCTGCCGTCCGGGGAGGTGCTCGGCACGCACCCGCTCGACCTGCCGGAGCGGTCGCTCACGACCAAGGCGGTCTGGTGGACCGTCCCCGACGACGTGCTGGCCGCAGCCGGCGTGGAGGCGAACGCGGTGCCGGGTGCGCTGCATGCCGCGGAGCACGCCGCCATCGGGATGCTTCCCCTCGTCGCGACCTCCGACCGCTGGGACGTCGGTGGCGCCTCGACCGCCCTGCACCCCGACACGGGCGAGCCGACCATCATGGTCTTCGACGGCTACCCCGGCGGGGCGGGGTTCGCGGAGCGGGGGTTCGGGGCGTTCGAGGCGTGGGTGCGTGCCACCCGCGACGCCGTGCTCGGGTGTCCGTGCGCGACAGGGTGCCCGGCCTGTGTGCAGTCGCCCAAGTGCGGCAACGGCAACGAGCCGCTCGACAAGCCCGGGGCGGTCACCGTGCTCGAGCTGGCCCTCGCCGCTGCGGCCGGCGCGTGCCCTCGAAGCGGGGTGCCCGACAACGCGTAGCGGCCTGATCAGAGCGCGTTTCGGCCCTGCACCCACGGGTAGGCTCGACCCATGGTGCTGCTCGGAGTCATCCTCGTCCTGCTCGCTGCCGCGGCCGGCGTCGTCCTCGTCGCGGGCACCGCTCGGCTGACCGACTCGGTGCAGATCGACGTCCTCGGGGGCACGCTGAGCATCCCGCCGTTGACCCTGCTGATCACCGGCATGGTCGTCATCTCCATCTTCTGGCTCGGCTGGGTGCTGCTGCGTGGCGGCCTGCGCCGCACCAAACGTCGCCGCGTCGAGGCCAAGGAGGCCGCGGCCGCGGAAGAGGCCAGGCGTCGGGACGAGGCCCAGCAGACCAAGCGCATGCAGGGGGAGTTCGCGGCCCGTGAGCAGGCACTTCTCGAGGAGCGCCGCCTGCGTGAAGAGGCGGAGGCACGGGCCGACGAGCCCGCGACCGGCTCGGCCACCTCGAACCAGCGCCTCACCGACTCCGAGCGCGCCGTCGACCCCCGGGCGAACCAGGGGGGCGGCACCCGGACTGAGGCCGCCCACGAAGGCACCACCTCGGGTGCGCAGCACGGCGACCGACAGGTCTGAGCGGGTTCCGTGCACGGGAGCGACCTCGCGGGGCGGTCGCTCCCGGGTGAAGTCGGGCGTCGTACCGGCGCACTGCCGTCGACGAGACCGGCCCGAGCGCCCGCGGCGACCGTGGCCGGGAGCCAACGCCAGCCCGGTGGCCAGCGCCGCGCGACGGTCACGGTGACCAGCACCGAGCCGTCTGCGCCCGGCACGCACCGGGTCAGCGACCCGCCGTTCGCCGCGGCGACCGATGCCCCCAGCCCACAGTCCACGCCGCCGCCCGACGGAACCGGGCTCGCCGCGGCCAGGGCGGCGAGGTCTGCCGCCCCCCGGGCACGATGGGTGTCGCGCACGGCCGCGGCGACGAGCAGGACGCCCGCCAACAGCACGACCACGGCCGCGGCGGCCCCGACCGTGAGCACCGTGGCACCGCCCGCCTCATGGGTGGGGCTCACGGGGCTGCCTCCAGCACCGCCCGGGCCGATGCCGTCGGCGGAGGCAGGCCACCGAGCGGCCTGAGCAGTGCCGGCACCTGCGCGGTGACCACCACGGTCACCGCGCCCTGCTCGGCCGTGACGGACACGCGGGCCCCGTCCGGAGCGGCAGCCCGCACCTCGTCGAGGGCGGCCCTGTTGGGCTCACCGCGCGCGAGGAGCCGGGCACCCACCCGGGCGGCATCGACGCAACGCACCTGCGCCAGCCCCAGGTCGACCGCGGCCAGGGCCACGCTCAGCACCAGGACCAGAGCGGGGAGCGCCACCGCCAGCTCGGCGGTGGCGGCCCCGTGCTCCCGGTGGCTCCGGGTCGTCACGACCCCGTGCCGAGCGCGGCCAGGATGACCTTGGTGAGGGCGGTCTTGACCGGGCCGGACCGCACGATCGCGAGGAGCACCGCTGCGAACGCGACCGCGGCCATCGTGCCGACGGCGTACTCCGCTGTCGTCATGCCCTCCTCCCCCAGTGCCCGCAACCGCGCCCCGACCCCTCGGACCAGCCCTGTCAACCTCGCCGTCATGGCGACCTCCTTGCCTCACCCGACGCGGCTCTCGCGCCGTGACCACCCTGCGTCGGCCCGGTGCCGCGGGCCAGCGGCGCTCGGATGCTGTGGATGACGGCCGGCTCACGTCGCGGCTGTGGACCGTCGTGCGACGAGCCGTGCACCGGTGGCGGCACCCGTCAGGGCGCGAGGCTCCCGACCAGGTGCAGGACGACCGGCATGACCGTCGTGGCGACGAACCCCGGTAGGAAGCAGGTGCCCAGGGGCAGCACCAGGAGCACGGCGGCCCGTTGTACCGCTGCCTCGACCCTGCGGGACTCCAGCGCGCGCATCCGGCCTGCCGCCGCCGTGAGCAGACCGGCCGGGGCGGCACCGGCGGTGTGCGCGGCGTGCCAGGCGACTGCCGCTGCGGCCCATCCGGGGCCGACGTGTGCCCAGGCCTCGTCGGGACCCTGGCCCCAGCGGTGAGCGGCTGCCACGACAGCGAGCTCGCGACCGGCCCGGCCCTCCGTGACGTCTGCGACGGCCTCCAGCGCCTCGACCGAGCCCACCCCGCTGCGCAGGGCGGCTGCGACGAGCCCGAGCGCGGCGGCGGCCTCCTCGACCGTCGCCGGTCCGGCCGACGGCGGTTCACCGGCCCCTGCCCGCGCCGGGCCCATGCCGCCGTCCCCCGGCCAGAGGAGCACGGCGAGCGCGGCCCCGAGCGCCGCGAGGAGGGCCGCCGCCGTCACGGTGACCGCTCGTCGGTGCACCCGGGCCGCCCGGCCCGGCGAAGCAGCGTGCGCGCCCACCACCACCCCAGGACGGTCAGCAGCACCCCGGTGGCCGCGAGCACTCGTGAGGCCCCGGAGTCGTAGAGGCGCGCCGGCGGCATCCCGACGAGCGCGGCGACCGCCGGCCCCGCCAGGGGCAGCGCGGACAACAGCACCATCGACGCCCGGGGGCCGGCGACGACCACCGCCGTGCGGTCGGCGGCGCCGTGCCGCTCCCGGATCGACGCGGCCGCGGAGGCCGTGACGGTCGAGGCCGCAGCACCCACCCGCTCGGCCAGGGTCCACGCGGCGATCAGGAGTCCCAGGTCGCCCCGTTCGTCGGCCGAGAGGTCGGCGTCGGTCTCGAGGAGCGGCGTGACGCCCCACCCCGCCTCGACGCAGTCGTGCAGGTGACCGGCGAGCCATGGCGCCCCGGCGACGACCCCGGGCGAGCGCGCCGAGGCCAGGGCCGCCGCGGGCAGGTCGAGCCCCGCGTCGAGGCCGACCGCGACGACCTCGGCGAAGTCGGCGACCCACGGGTCAGCGGCTCGGCGGCGAGTCCGGCGGCGAGTCAGGCGCCCGCGGAGCCGGGCCGGGAACCGCCACGTCGGGAACGACTCGTCGGACCCCCGCGAGGCGTGTGCAGGCATCGCCGTGCCGGAGGTGGCGGTCGGGGGCTCCGGCGCGGCCGTGTCAGTGGTCGCGGCGCTGCGCACCGGCCACAACAGTGCCGCGAGGGATGCCGCGAGAACGGCCGTCAGCACGGCACCACCCGCTGCCGGTCAGCGGCCGTCAGCACGGCACCACCCACTGCCGGTCAGCGGCCGTCAGCACGGCACCGCCCACTCGCAGTCGGCGGCCACCGACGGCACCAGCTGCAGGAGCCGGTCGCGACCGGGCCCGGCGACCAGGCCCTCAGGCCGGCTCGACGCAGCCACCACGACGCGCACCGCCCCGGCCTCGCGCGGGTCGGGCACCACCACGCCGACCCGGTCGACCCGGCGGGCCGCTCCGCGACGCACCACGTGAACGACCACGTGCAGCGCCTCGCGCAGCTGGGCATGGACGCCGCCCCGCGACATCCCGGCCAGCGCGCCCAGGGCCTCGAACCGGGCTGGGACCTCCTCGGGTCCGTTGGCGTGCACGGTGCTCATGCCACCCTCGTGCCCGGTGTTGAGGGCGGCGAGGAGCTCGCGGACCTCACCGCCGCGAACCTCACCCACGACGAGGCGGTCCGGCCGCATCCGCAGCGCCTGGCGCACGAGGTCGACGAGCGTGACGCCGCCGACCCCCTCGACGTTGGAGCCCCGACCCTGCAGGCGCACGACGTGGGGGTGCTCCGGGTCGAGCTCACGCACGTCCTCGACGACCACCACGCGCTCGTCGACACCGCACTCGGCCACCAGGGCGGCAAGCACCGTGGTCTTGCCGGCGCCGGTGCCACCGGTGACGACGAGTGAGGCCCGCGCCGCGACCAGGCCCCTCAGCAGGGTGGCGAGCTGCGGCGTGACCGTGCCGAGCCGCTCCAGCGAGGCCACGCCCCCCGGGCGGTGCCGGGCGAACCGCAGGCTCAGGTGCGGGCCGTCGGCGAGCGGGGGGAGGACGGCGTGCAGGCGAACGCCGCCGGGCAGCACGCCGTCGACCCAGGGCTGGGCGTCGTCGAGCCGGCGCCCGGCAACCCCGGCGAGCCGCACCGCGAGTGGGCGGAGGTCCTCGAGCGGGATCTCGGCCATGACCCGCTCGACACCGTTGCCCCGGTCGACCCAGACGGCACCGTCGCCGTTGACGAGCAGGTCGGTCACCAAGGAGTCGGAGGCCAGCTGCGCCAGCGGGCCCAGGCCGAGAAGGCGGTCGAGCATCCCGCGCGCGGTCGCGGCGCGGCCCTCGTCGCCGAGGGTGCCGGCCTGCTCCGCCACCAAGGCATCGATCGAGTGCACCGACGGGGGCTCACCGGCCGCGATCGCACGCCGCACCGAAGGGTGCAGCGGACCGGCCGAACCCGTCACGACGCTGCTGCCAGGCTGTCGATGACGGCGGCCACGGCATCAGCGCACCGGCGCACGGCGTCGCGGCCCGCGCCGGGGAACAGACCGCGCTCGGCGTCGCGCGGCACCTGGGGGTCGTCGGGGAGGTGGTGCAGGTGCGCAACGCCGAGGTGCGCCACGACCTCGTCGACCACGTCGGTGCCGGCGCGGCCTCCGCGGGTGACCAGACGCAGGTCGGGCTCGCCGGCCGACGCGAGCGGACCGTCGAGGAGGTGGGACACGGCGGCGTCCGCGTCGGCCAGCGCACGGGTACGTAGCCCGACGAGCAGCACCACCAGCGGCCCCGAAGCCAGGATGCTCGGCAGGACCGGGCTGGACAGCGGCACGTCGAGCACCAGCCGTGCCGGGCCTGCGGCCAGCGACGCGACGACGTCTCGCGCGGCGGCGTCCGGCACGCCCGGTGGAGCGCCCCCGCGGGCGGAGAGCACACCACACCCCTCCTCGCCCGGGAGCACCGGCACGAGGGCCTCCGGAGGCACCCGCCCGCGGACATGGCGCAGGTCGTGCCAGCGCCGGCCGGGAAGGTGCTCGACCCCGGCGGTCACCTCCAGCCCGCCGCGCAACAGGTCGAGGTCGAGGACGACCGAGGGCGGGCCGGTCGCCGCGAGCCGGCGGCCGACGGCGAGGGCGAGCGTGCTCGCGCCCAGGCCACCGGACGCACCGACGACGGCGGTCACACGCGGAGGATGGGATGTCATCCGGGAAGCCTGGTCGGCAGCCCGGCAGCGGGCCAGCGAGCCCGCGAGCCTGTGGACGACGCCCGGCACACCCATGACCTGTGGACGAGGCGGGGCCAGGTGACGGGGTCGGAGCACGCCGGACGACATCCGGACATGGGACGGCCCCGGTCGGGGGGACAACCGGGGCCGTCGGCGAGCCGGGCTCCGGGGGGGAGAAGCCGGTCCGCCGTTCGCTCGACCCCGAGGGGGAGCGAGTGACAACATCGTTACCTATGGACGGGTCTCCGCGCAAGCCTTGGTCTGGACATGTCGACATCCTCAATCTGGTGAGGCGATAACGAGGGAATCCGAAGGTTGCCTGCAGAAGGTTTACATTTTTACCACCGACGTAGAGCGCCGCAGCCACCGTTCGAGGAGGATCATGCCCACGAGGTGCACCTGGGTCGTGGCGCCAGGGGGTGTCCTACCGCGACCTGGCCGAGCACCTCGTCAACTGGGCATTCGCGTTCCGCCCGGGCCCCACACGACGGCACCTCCACCCGCGTCACGCAGGCAGAGGCGTCGTCCTGCCGCGGACCTCGTGGGCGACCAGGCGTGCTCCATGCCGTCGTCGTGCTGGGACAAGCCCATCACGATCGGTCCATCAGTGGACTGCCCGCGCGTGGGTACCCGTCCGGTCCTCGGTAGCCTTGTCGTGACGGTCCCCGAGGGGCCCGTCACCCCTCGTTCTACTCCTGCGGACCCGTGCTCGACAAGGGCCCACCGGCGAGTCGTCCCGAGAGCACGGCATCGGCCACCCGCTCTCCCTCTGCGGCCGCCGCGCGAACTGCCGTGCAGCAGTGCGAGATCCACAGCCCGACCCCCGCCACGTCGCCTCGACCGTAGGCCGCGAGCGCGCCCACGTACGCGGCTGCGCCCTGCGCGCCGTGCCCGGCCTCGGTCACCGCCACCCCGGTCGGGTCGAGCCCACCGGCGTGCACGACCGCCCGGTCCAGGGCCCGGGCCACTACCGTGTTGCCGCGCCCGAAGGGGCGCACCGTGGCGATCTCGGCGTGCACGACCGCGGCGGCAACCACCACCGGCAGCCGCGGCGTGGCGAGCAGCACCTCGCCCAGGAAACGCAGCCGCATCGCGACCTCGGCGGCCTCCGGGGCAGGCCCCAGAGCGGTCAGCTCGGCACACCCCTCCCCCGCGAGCCGCGGCCGGCCGAGCGCCGCGTCGTCGACCAGGCCGCTCGCCGCCGCGGTGTGCAGCCGCGCCAGCGCCTGCAGCGGGGCGGTGAGCACCACCCCGAGCACGTGCTCGGTCTCGGCGGTCGCCGCCAGCACCCCGCGCATCGTCAGCTCGACCGGGTCGGGCGAGGCCGACCACGTCGCCGCCCCGCGGGCGATGTCGCGCACGACGTCGACGGGCACCCGAGCCCCCTCGAGCTGCCCGCTCGCCGCCGCGCCCCGAACCCGCGACTCGGCCGCGGCCTCGGGGATGCGTCGGCGCAGCGCCTGGTGCCACCGCAGCCGGGTGCACGCCTCCCGGGCTGCCTCCACCTGCTGCGGGATGCCGGGCAGCTCGGCCAGGCGCGTCACGGCATCGAAGGTCGGGCTCTCTTGGGGCACCCGAGCAGACTAGTTGCCGGGCAGGCGCACCCCGGCGAGCTGCCGCGACCGCGCCACCACCGGCCCGTGAAGTCCCAGACGCAGACGTCCCCGATCGCGAGGTCGCCGACGACGCTGTCGGTGGTCATCTCGACGAGCAGCCATCCCGGCGCCGGGCGACCGAGCAGCTGTCCGGTGAGCTCCATGGTCGGCGGCCAGCCGGGAGCACCCCAGGTCAGCACGTCGGGGTGCCCCACCGCCGCCGGGCCCGAGGAGGCCGCGGACGCCCCGATTGCCATGAGCACGCCGCCGTTGATCGCGGGCCCGATCAGCCGGCCCTCGCCGAGGTGGCCGTGCGCGACGCCCACTGCACCGACCGCCGACGGCCCACGGGCCGCCCCGTCGGCCCACGTCACCGACAGCACCTCGTCGAGCCCGCCCATCGTGCGTCCTGCTCGCGTCGTCGTCCCGTCGGGTACGGCCGAGCCTATGGTGACCCCATGACGGGAAGCATCCACTGGCCGACGGCAGTGCTCGTCGCCGGCACGATGCTCCTACTGTGGCTCGCGGTGTGGCTGCTGCGGCGCAGCCGGAGACGGGGGTTCCTCTCCGAGGTCGACCGCGCCACGTACGCCACGCTGCACACGGCCTCGCTGGCCTCGCAGTACCTCGGCGACGGCCTCTCGCCGGACGCCGCAGAGCGCGCGGGGCGGCACCTGCTCTCCATCCTCGGCGCCCACGCCGTGTCGCTGACCGACCCCGGCAGCGTCCTGTCCTGGACCGGCGTCGGGGACCACCACCGCGGCACCGCCCTCGCCCTGGGCGAGCAGACCCGCGACACCGGGCGCACCGTGGTGCACGGCCACCGCGACGTCGACTGCGCCGACCCTGACTGCCCGATCCGCAGCGCCGTCACGGCACCGCTGGTCATGGACGACCTCGTCGTCGGCACCCTCACCGCCTGGACGCAGGAGCCCTCCCCCGGGCTGGCCCGGGCCACGGAGGAGGTGGCGGCCTGGGTGTCGAGCCAGCTGGCCCTGGCCGAGCTGGCCCGCACCCGGACCCGGGTCATGGAGGCCGAGCTGCGGGCGCTGCGCGCCCAGATCAGCCCGCACTTCATCTACAACAGCCTCGCGGCGATCGCGTCGTTCGTGCGCACCGACCCCGACCGGGCCCGCGAGCTGCTCATCGACTTCGCCGACTTCACCCGCTACGCCCTGCGGGCCGGGGGCCCGTTCACCACCCTCGCCGAGGAGCTGCGCAACGTCGAGCGCTACCTCGTGCTCGAGCAGGCCCGGTTCGGCGAGCGCCTCCAGATCTCGCTGCTCATCGCGCCCGAGGTGCTGCCCGTGACGGTGCCCTACCTCGCCGTGCAACCACTCGTCGAGAACGCCGTGCGCCACGGGCTGGCCGAGAAGGAGGGCGTCGGCCACGTCACCATCACGGCGAGCGACCACGGGTCCGACGCCGAGATCTGCATCGAGGACGACGGCGTCGGTGCCGACCCGCAGCGCGTGCGGCTCATCCTCGACGGTGCGCACACGAGCGGGTCACTCGGTCTCGGCAACGTCGACGCCCGGCTCCGGCAGGTCTACGGCGACGAGTTCGGCCTCGTCGTCGAGACCGCGGTGGGTGCCGGCACGAAGGTGTCGTTCCGCGTGCCCAAGTTCGCGCCCGGCATCCATGCGGCGTCGTAGTCGCAGGTCGTAGGCTCGCACCCATGTCCTCCAACGACGTCGGACTCACGGCACTCGTCGTCGACGACGAGCTGCCGGCGCTCTCGGATCTCGGTTACCTCCTCGGCCGCGACGACCGCATCGCCGAGGTCATCACGGCGTCCAGCGGCACCGAGGCGCTCCAGGTGCTCGACGGCCGCGACGTCGACGTCGTCTTCAGCGACATCTCGATGCCGGGCCTGGACGGCATGGCCCTCGCCCGGGTGATCTCGCGGTTCAGCGTGCGGCCGCAGATCGTCTTCGTCACCGCGCACGACGAGCACGCTGTCGACGCCTTCGCCCTCGCGGCGACCGACTACGTCATGAAGCCGGTGCGGGCCGAGCGGCTGTCGGAGGCGATCCGGCGGGTCGTCGTGGCGCAGAGCGAGAAGGGCAGCGCGATGCCGTCCGCCCCGGCCGAGCACGCGGCTGCTGTCGTCGAGGACGAGACGATCCCCGTCGAGCTCGGTGGCGTCACCCGCTTCATCACCCGCAGCCAGATCCGCTACGCCCAGGCCCACGGCGACTACGCCCGGCTGCACACCGAGGCCGGCTCGCACCTCGTGCGCGTGCCGCTGAGCGTGCTCGAGGAGCGGTGGGCCGACCACGGCTTCGTGCGCATCCACCGCAGCACCCTGGTCGCCCTGCCGCACGTCACCGAGGTACGCATGGACCACGGCCGCTGCTCCGTCGTCGTCGGTCCCGTCGAGCTGCAGGTGAGCCGGCGGCACACCAAGCACCTGCGCGACACCCTCCTGCGCCGGCCGATCGGCGACCGCCGCTCGAGCGGCGGCTGAGCCGTGAGCACGCCGGCCGGTGAGCCCCCGCCACGGGTGCGGGTCACCAGCTCGCGGCGTGGGGCCACCCCGATGCACGCCCGCCCGGTGTCACGCGACCTCGACGAGCAGACCGAGCTCGGCGACGTCTACCTCGACGGCCTGATGCGCGCCCAGCTGCGCCTCTCGGTCGCGGTGCTCGCGCTCACCGTCGTCGGCCTCGCCGCGCTGCCCGTCACACTCACCCTGGTGCCGGCCACCCGCACGATCACCGTCGTCGGGCTGCCCTTCCCGTGGCTGGTCCTCGGCGTCGCGATCTATCCCGCAGCCTGGTTCCTCGCCCGCTGGTACACCCGCCAGGCCGAGCGGATCGAGCAGGACTTCGCCGAGGTCGTCGACGCCTCGTGAACCAGACGCTGTCGATGGTCGCGGTGGGCCTCGTCTGCCTCACCACCCTCGTCGTCGGCGGCCTCGGGCTGCGCCTGTCGCGGCGCACGAGCGACTTCTACGTCGCCGGGCGCACCGTCTCGCCCCGGCTGAACGCCTCGGCGATCAGCGGCGAGTACCTGTCCGCTGCAAGCTTTCTCGGCGTCGCCGGCCTGATCTACGACCAGGGCGTCGACATGCTCTGGCTGCCGGTCGGCTACACCCTGGGCTACCTCGTGCTCCTCGTCATCGTGGCCGCCCCGATGCGTCGCTCGGGCGCCTACACGCTCCCCGACTTCGCCGAGGCGCGGCTCGGGTCGCGCGCCATCCGGCTGGTGTCATCCGTGCTCGTCGTCGGCATCGGCTGGCTGTACCTCTTGCCGCAGTTCCAGGGTGCGAGCCTCACCCTGACCCTCGTCACCGGAGCACCGAGCTGGGTCGGCGGGTTCGTCGTGATGGTGGTGATCGCCCTCGCCGTCGGCGCCGGTGGGATGCGGTCCATCACCTTCGTGCAGGCCGTGCAGTACTGGATCAAGCTGACCGCCCTGGCGGTGCCCGCCTTCGTGCTGCTCGCGCTCTGGTTCCGATCCGGCTCACCGGCGCCGCAGGTCGACCCGTCGTGGAGCATCCCGCTGTCGCCCACCGGACCCGACGACCACCCGACCTACCGCACGGCATCCACGGTGCTGGCCCTGTGCCTCGGGACGATGGGGCTGCCGCACGTGCTCGTGCGCTACTACACCAACCCCGACGGCATCGGCGCCCGGCGCACCACCGTCACGGTCATCGCGCTGCTCGGGGCGTTCTACCTCTTCCCGCCGATCTACGGTGCGCTCGGCCGGGTGGCGTACCCGACCCTGCCCACCGGCGTGCGCTCCGACACCATCGTGCTGCGGCTGCCCGAGACCCTGCTGCCCGGGCTCGGCGGTCAGCTGCTCACGGCGATGCTCGCCGGCGGCGCGTTCGCGGCGTTCCTGTCCACGGCATCCGGCCTGGCCATGTCGGTGACCGGGGTCATCGACCAGGAGCTGCTGCGGCCCCGGATCTCCCGCCTCGCCGGGGGTGACGTGCCGGGCGTGCGGGGCTTCCGGGTGGCCGCGATCGTGGCCGTCGTCATCCCGTATGCCATCAGCCGCGCCACCGAGCCGCTGGGGCTCGCGACCACCGTCGGGCTGGCGTTCGCGGTGGCCGCAGCGACGTTCGCGCCGCTCATCATGCTCGGCGTCTGGTGGCGGCGGTTGTCGACCTGGGGTGCGATGGCGGGGTTGCTCACCGGCGGGCTGTCGGCGACGGTCGCGATCGGGTGGACCGTCGCCACCGGGCCGGCGGGCGGGTGGACCGGCGCCCTGCTCGCCAACCCCGCGATGTGGGCGACACCGCTGGCCATCCTCACCGCCGTGATCGTCTCGCTGGCCACGCCGTCACGGATCCCGGCCGGCACGACCCGCACCATGGTGCGGCTGCACACCCCGGAGCGAGTGACCCTGGCCCGATCCCGAACCCGCGACTGACCACAACTTTCCCGCCCGATCCCGGTACCTTCAGGTTCGCACCACTACTGTTCCGGTGCGAAGGTGAAGGTTCCCGCTGCGGGCGGAAAAGTTGGGACGGGGTGGGTGCCGTCAGCCGACGGCGTCGCGGGCCGCCACGAACGCGTCGACGCAGGCCCGCACGTCGGCCTCGGAGTGGGCCGCCGACAGCTGTACCCGGATGCGCGCCTTGCCGCGCGGCACCACCGGGAAGCTGAAGGCGATGACGTAGACGCCGTTGGTCAGCATGTGGTCGGCGACCTGCGCAGCCCGACGAGCGCCGTCATCGCCGCGGAACATCACCGGCGTGATGGGGTGCGCACCCGCCAGCAGCTCGAACCCGGCATCCGCCATCAGCTCGCGGAACAGTGCGGCATTGGCGCGCAGCGTCTCGCGGGCCCGGCTCGAGCCCGACACGAGGTCGAGGGCCGCGAGCGAGCCGGCGACGACCGCAGGGGCCACCGAGTTCGAGAACAGGTAGGGGCGCGAACGCTGGCGGAGCAGGTCGACGACCTCCTGGTGGCTCGCGACGTAACCACCGGACGCACCGCCCAGTGCCTTGCCCAGCGTGCCCGTGAGGATGTCGACGCGGTCGATGACCCCGAACAGCTCAGGCGTGCCCCGACCCCCGTCGCCGATGAAGCCCACGGCGTGCGAGTCGTCGACGAGCACCATCACCTCGAACTCGTCGGCGAGGTCGCAGATCTGGTCGAGCGGGGCGAACGAGCCGTCCATCGAGAACACGCCGTCGGTCACGACGCAGACGCGCCTGGCGCCCCCCGCCCGGGCCGCCTCGAGCTGGGCACGCAGGTCGGCCATGTCGGCGTTCTCGTACCGGAACCGCGCCGCCTTGCTGAGCCGGATGCCGTCGATGATCGAGGCGTGGTTGAGCTCGTCGGAGACGATCGCGTCCTCGACGCCGAAGAGCACCTCGAAGACACCGCCGTTCGCGTCGAAGCACGAGCTGTACAAGATGGTCGCCTCGGTGCCGAGGAACTGCGACAGCCGGGCCTCCAGGCGCGTGTGCTGGGTCTGGGTGCCGCAGATGAAGCGCACCGACGCCATCCCGAAACCCCACTCGTCCAAGGCCGCCCGGCTCGCCGAGACGACCTCCGGGTGGTCGGCGAACCCGAGGTAGTTGTTGGCGCAGAAGTTGAGCGACTCGCCACCGGCCGTCGCGACGTGCGAGGACTGCGGGGTGGTCAGCTCGCGCTCGCGCTTGAAGAGCCCGGCCTGCTCGATCTCGGTCAGCGTGGCCGCAAGCTGGTCCTTGACTGCGCCGTACACGGGGCCTCCTGGTGGGGTCGTACCGGGTCGGGCGCCCGGTGTGGCACCGTCCCGCCAGCGTAGGCCGTGCGCCGGTGGGCGCCGGCGCCCACCGGTGCCCGCCGGCGCCCACCGGCGCCCACCGGCGCCCGCCGGTGGATCGATACTCCGCTCGTGGATCGGTACTGCTGAGATCGCGAGGGGGAGCGCCTCGGGCGGACCGTCAACTCCAGTCGAGCACGACCTTGCCGCCGTGGCCCGAACGGGTCTCGTCGAACGCCTGCTTCCACTCCTGCGCGGGGTAGCGCCCGGTGACGACCGAGGACACGGCACGACGCAGCTCGGTCGACGTCGCGAGCATCGACCCCATGAGGTACCACGTCTCGAACATCTCCCGGCCGTAGATGCCGCGCAGCGTGATCATGTGCGTGATGACCCGGCCCCAGTCGATGGCGTACCGGTCCTTCGGCAGGCCGAGCAGCGCCACCCGGCCACCGTGGTTCATGTTCGCGAGCAGGTCCTCGACCGCCATCGGCGACCCGGACATCTCGAGCCCGATGTCGAAGCCCTCGACCATGCCGAGCTCGGCCTGCGCCGCGCGCAGCGACCCGCCCGCCGAGACGTCGACGACGTGGTCGGCGCCGGCGTCCTCCGCCAGGGCCAGTCGCGCCGCCGACAGGTCGGTGACGCAGATCCGCCGGGCACCGGCGTGACGCACGACGGCGGTGGCCATGACGCCGATCGGGCCGGCCCCGGTGATCGCGACGTCCTCGCCAGCGACGGGCCACTGCAGCGCCGTGTGCGTCGCGTTCCCGAGCGGGTCGAAGAGCGCGCCGAGGTCGGGGTCGAGGTCGGCGGGCTGCACCCACGCGTTGGTCGCGGGGATGACGACGTAGTCGGCGAAGGCGCCGTCACGGTTGACGCCGACACCCACCGTGTTGATGCACAGGTGCCGGCGCCCGGCGCGGCAGTTGCGGCAGTTGCCGCACACGATGTGCCCCTCGCCGGAGACCCGGTCGCCGACGGCCACGTGGTCGACATCGGCCCCCACCTCGACGACCTCGCCGAAGAACTCGTGGCCCAGCGTCATCGGCGCCCGCACCGTGGCCGCGGCCCACTCGTCCCACTGCTCCAGGTGCAGGTCGGTGCCGCACAGCCCGGCCCGCAGCACCCTGACCTTGACGTCCTTGTCGCCGCACTCGGGCTCTGGGACGTCGACGAGCTCGAGACCGGGACCTGCCGTGACCTTCCGAAGTGCGCGCACGCGCCCATTGTGCCCGGGATGCCGTGCGCACCGGGCGAGGAGCAGGGCACCGCTCGTCGTGCCGTGGGCGCCGCTCGGCGCGGTGTGACTCGCCGCACAACGCGCCGCCGACCCGCCCGCCGCCGCGCCTCGCCGCACGGGTGCACACGGCGCCGTCCCGGCCCCACTCTGGAGCCGATCCGGGCAGCACCGTCCGGACACCGACCCTGGAGGTGACCCGTGAGCAACGACGCTCGCACGCAGAACGAGGATGCCTACCTCGCAGTGCAGTCCACTTCGGAGTTCCAGGCACTGCGCAAGAGGTTCCGCGGGTTCGTCTTCCCGATGACCGCGTTCTTCCTCGCCTGGTACTTCCTCTACGTCCTGCTCTCGATCTTCGCCCCCGGGTTCATGGGCCAGCAGGTCGGCGCCCCCGGCATCACGGTCGGGCTGCTGTTCGGTCTGGGCCAGTTCGTCACGACGTTCGCGATCACGATCATCTACGCCCGCTGGGCGAACAGTCAGCTCGACCCGATGGCCGAGGCCGTCGGTGCCCAGATGGACGCCGCCGCAGCCCGCGCGAAGGAGAACTGACCCATGGCCCTCATGCTCCCCTTCGCCGAGTCCACCTCGGTGGGCTCACCCGCTCTGAACATCGCGATCTTCGCGGCGTTCGTCGTCGTCACCCTCGTCATCGTCATCCGGGTCTCGGCCGGGAAGAAGACCGCCGAGCAGTACTACACGGCTGCCGGCGCCTTCACCGGCCGACAGAACGGTGTCGCCATCGCGGGCGACTACCTCTCCGCGGCGAGCTTCCTCGGCATCGCCGGGGCGATCGCCCTGCAGGGCTACGACGGCTTCCTCTACTCCATCGGCTTCCTCGTCGCGTGGCTCGTCGCGCTGCTGCTCGTCGCCGAGCTGATGCGCAACACCGGCCGCTTCACGATGGCCGACGTGCTGTCCTACCGTCTCAAGCAGCGCCCGGTGCGCATCGCGACCGCGATCTCGGTGCTCACGGTGTCGTTCTTCTACCTGCTGGCACAGATGGCCGGTGCCGGTGGCCTGGTCTCCCTGCTGCTCGGCATCCAGGGTGAGATGGCCCAGAACCTGGTCATCGTGCTCGTCGGCGGCATCATGATCGCCTACGTGCTCATCGGCGGGATGAAGGGCACCACCTGGGTGCAGATCATCAAGGCCCTGCTGCTCATCGCCGGAACCGCGGTCATCACCGTGATGGTGCTCGGCCAGTTCGGCTTCAGCTTCTCCGCGCTGTTCCAGTCCGCCGCCGACAACTCCCCCGCCGGCGACAAGCTGTTCGAGCCCGGCCTGAAGTACGGCAAGAACCTCACGACCAAGATCGACTTCATCTCGCTGTCGATGGCGCTCGTGCTCGGCACCGCGGGCCTCCCGCACGTGCTGCAGCGGTTCTACACCGTGCCGACGAGCAAGCAGGCCCGCAAGTCGGTCGAGTGGGCCATCTGGCTCATCGGCGGCTTCTACCTGCTGACCCTGGTCGTCGGCTACGGCGCCGCGGCCCTGGTCGGCCCCGAGGCCATCAACGCCGCCCCCGGCAAGGCAAACTCGGCCGCGCCGCTGCTCGCCTACGACCTGGGGGGCTCGGTGCTCCTCGGCGTCATCTCCGGCATCGCCTTCGCGACCATCCTCGCCGTCGTGGCGGGGCTGACCATCACGACGTCGGCGACCTTCGCGCACGACCTCTACAAGGAGGTCTTCAAACGCGGCAACACCACCCAGGACCAGGAGGTCAAGGTGGCTCGCACGGCATCCGTCGTCATCGGCGCCATCGCGATCCTCGGCGGCATCCTCGCCAAGAACCAGAACATCGCGTTCCTGGTGGCCCTGGCCTTCGCCGTCGCGGCGAGCGCCAACCTGCCGACCATCCTGTACTCGCTGTTCTGGAAGGGCTTCAACACCCGCGGGGCGCTGTGGTCCATCTACGGCGGCCTGTCCAGCGCCATCCTGCTGATCCTGTTCAGCCCGGTGGTGTCCGGCAAGCCCCCGCTGGTCGAGGGCGGCCCCAGCCCGTCGATGATCACCAACCCGGCGATCGACTTCCACTGGTTCCCGCTGGACAACCCGGGCCTGATCTCGATCCCGCTCGCGTTCTTCCTCGGCTGGCTCGGCTCGGTGACGAGCAAGGAGCACAACGCGCAGAAGTACGCCGAGATGGAGGTGCGCAGCCTCACCGGCCACGGCGTCGCCGAATCGATCAACCACTGAGGCAACGCGGCACTGCACCTGCAGCGGCCGCGGAGGGGGTCTTCCCCCTCCGCGGCCGCTGTATGCCGTGCGCGGTCCGTGCCGCGGTGCGCCTCAGACCGTGGCCGCGGCCTCCGACCGCAACCGCGCCGCGAGGTCGTCGTCGACGCTGGCGAAGAAGGCCCCGACGACGTCCTCGAGGTGGTCCAGGCTCTCGGCCCGGAACAGCACCGGCTGGTAGGCGGTGATGTCGTAGTTGAGCGTGCCCATCTGGTGCAGGTCGAGCGGCCGGATGTCCATGTGCCCGAACTCGTCGAGCTCGCCGAAGCTCGACAGGATGCCGGCACCGTAGGCCTTGGTGTCGCCGTCCTCGGCGAGGACCCCGAACTCGATGGAGAACCAGAACACGTCGGCGACGAACTGCATCGCCTCGTCGCTCTCCAGCCGCAGGCTGGCCTGCCCGGCCGCCTCGCTGATCGCGGCGAAGCGCGGGTTCGCGAGCTGGTTCGCGTGGCCGATCACCTCGTGGATGATGTCCGGCTCCGGCGTGTAGAGCGGCTGGCTCGGGTGGCGCAGGTACTGCGTGGAGTTGAAGGTGCGCGCGCCCAGGTCGGCGTAGAACTCGCGCAGGGGCACCAGGCCGGGTGCGGCCCGGTAGCTCCAGCCGGTCAGGGGTGTCAGCCGCTCGGTGACCTCGTGCAGCTGAGGCACGTGCTCGGTCGGCAACCCCAGCGCCGCCTTGGCCGCCAGGAACTCGCTGCACGCGTACTTGTCGTGCTTGGGCGCGAGCTCGGCCGAGACGAGGCGCCAGATGCCGTGCTCCTCATCGCTGTAGTCGATGGTCGGCTGCGGCTCGCCCGGCCGATGAGCCAGGGCGGCCGAGGCGATCGCACCGCGTCGTGAGCGGTACGTCCGGTCCGTGAAACCGGGGTGGTTCTCGCCCAGGTGCACCTGCACCTGGCCGTCGGCGTCGGTCGTCACCGCCGAGTAGAGCTGTCCGTCGTCGAACACCGCGCTCACCTCCTCGTGAGTGGTCGGGCCCGGTAGGGCGTTCTACCCACGGTTCCACGCGAATCGGCACAAGAACACCGATGGCCGCCTTCCTGGGCAACGAGCGCACAGTTCGGCCACCGCATCCCGGTCAGGACTGTGCACACTGTCCGAAATCTGCGGAGATGGCCGCGCTCGCGTCCGACCCGACGCACCGGCCTGACCACGTGCGCGACGCGGCGGGCGGGGGCAGCCGCGAGTCGGTGGCTGTCCAGCAGGCCCCCACGAGCTCGGCCCTGCCGACGCAGGTGCGCGGTCGACAGGCGGCCGGAGCGCCCCGTTGGGCGCTTCGTTCGTCCGTCCGGCGGCACCCCCGGGATGCCGTGTTGCCGACCGGCACCCCGGCGGGGTTGGCTTGAAGCCTGTACTCAACGAGGAGGAGCACGCCGTGACCGACGACAGCCTGTCCAGCCACGCGCACGAGATGGACTTCGCGCCCGACCCTGCGTTCACCGCGCAGGCCAACGGCACGGCCGCCATGTACGACGCGGCCGAGCAGGATCACGAGGGGTTCTGGGCCGAGCAGGCCCGCAGCCGCATCACGTGGGCGAAGGACTTCGAGCGCACCCTCGACTGGGACGACGCGCCGTTCGCGAAGTGGTTCGTCGGCGGCGAGCTCAACGTCGCCCACAACTGCGTCGACCGCCACGTCGAGGCGGGCCACGGCGACCGGGTCGCCATCCACTTCGAGGGCGAGGCCGGCGACACCCGCACCATCACCTACGCCGACCTCCAGCGCGAGGTGGCCAGGACGGCCAACGCCCTCGCCGAGCTCGGCGTCGGCACCGGTGACACGGTGGCCATCTACATGCCGATGATCCCCGAGACGGCCTTCGCGATGCTGGCCTGTGCCCGCCTCGGCGCCCCCCACTCGGTGATCTTCGGCGGCTTCTCGGCCGAGGCGCTGCACACCCGCATCGACGACGCCCAGTGCAAGGTGGTGGTGACCACCGACGGGCAGTTCCGCCGCGGCAAGCCGTCACCGCTCAAGCCCGCTGTCGACGAGGCCCTGCAGCACCCCAACCCGGTCGAGAAGGTGCTCGTGGTGCGGCGCACCGAGACCGACGTCGACTGGGTCGAGGGCCGCGACGTGTGGTGGCACGACATCGTCGACCGCCAGGCCGACACCCACGAGGCGCAGCCGCACGACAGCGAGCACCCGCTGTTCATCCTCTACACCAGCGGCACCACCGGAAAGCCGAAGGGGATCTTCCACACCAGCGGCGGCTACCTGACCCAGGCGGCCTACACCAACGCGGTGGTGCACGACGTGCACCCCGAGACCGACGTCTACTGGTGCACCGCCGACGTCGGCTGGGTCACCGGGCACAGCTACATCGTCTACGGCCCGCTCGCCAACGGCGCGACCCAGGTCATGTACGAGGGCACCCCCGACACCCCGCACCAGGGTCGCTGGTGGGAGCTCATCGAGAAGTACAAGGTCTCGATCCTCTACACCGCCCCCACGGCCATCCGCACGTTCATGAAGTGGGGCGACGCCATCCCCGCGGAGTTCGACCTGTCCAGCGTGCGGATGCTGGGCAGCGTCGGCGAGCCGATCAACCCCGAGGCCTGGCTCTGGTACCGCAAGAACATCGGCGGCGGTCAGGCCCCGATCGTCGACACGTGGTGGCAGACCGAGACGGGCGGCATCATGATCAGCCCGCTCCCCGGGGTCACGACGCTCGAGCCCGGGTCGGCCCAGCGAGCGATCCCCGGCATCTCGGCCGAGATCCTCGACGACGAGGGCCAGCCGTTCACCGAGGCCGAGAAGGTCGGCTACCTCGTGCTCACCAAGCCCTGGCCGGCCATGTTGCGCGGCATCTGGGGTGATCCCGAGCGCTACAAGGAGACCTACTGGACCCGGTTCGGGCCGAAGTACTACTTCGCCGGCGACGGCGCGAAGTACGACGCCAAGGGCAACATCTGGCTGCTCGGCCGGGTCGACGACGTCATGAACGTCTCGGGTCACCGGCTCTCCACGGCCGAGATCGAGTCTGCCCTGGTGTCGCACCCGTCGGTGGCCGAGGCCGCCGTGGTCGGCGCGGCCGACGAGACCACCGGCCAGGCCGTCTGCGCGTTCGTCATCCTGCGCGGCGACGCCGCCGACGAGGGCGACGCCACCATCCAGGCGCTGCGCAACCACGTCGCGCACGAGATCGGTCCGATCGCCAAGCCGCGCCAGATCATGATCGTCCCCGAGCTGCCCAAGACCCGGTCCGGCAAGATCATGCGCCGGCTGCTCAAGGACGTCGCCGAGGGCCGCGACATCGGCGACGCGACGACGCTGGCCGACTCCTCCGTGATGAACCTGATCTCGCAGGGCATGACCAGCCGGCCGTCCTCGACCTGACGTCCGGGCGGGAGAAGGAGGGGTGTCGGGCGTCGCCCGGCACCCCTCGGTCATCCCACCCCTCCCGCCTTGAGTGCGGAAACGGTCGCCCTGGCGACTGTTTCCGCACTCAAGGCGGGTTCGTGTGAGGATGCCGGCATGACCCGCATCGGCATCGTCACCGCGAGCACCCGCCCGCGCCGGATCGGCCACCACGTCGCCGCGTGGGTGCGCGCCCTGGCCCCCGACGACGTCGAGCTCGTCGACGTCGACCTGCGCACGCTCGACCTGCCGCTGCTCGACGAGCCGGGGATGCCCGCCGAGGGCCACTACGCCCACGAGCACACCAGGCGCTGGGCCGCGATCGTCGAGGAGCTCGACGCCGTCGTCCTGGTGATGCCGGAGTACAACCGCGGCTACAGCGCCGGGCTGAAGAACGCGATCGACTACCTGTACGCCGAGTGGGCCGGGATGCCGGTCGCGTGCGTCGGCTACGGCTGGAGCGGTGCGCAGTACGCCCGCTCGGCGCTGCGCCAGACCCTGGACCGGATCGGGATGGTCGTCGTCGAGGGCGCTGCCCTGCACTTCGAGCAGACCCTTGACCTCGACGGCACCGTGCGCGCCGATGCCGCGGCCGACGACGACGTGCGGGCGATGTACTTCGGGCTGGTCGCCGCGGTCTCCACGGCCACCGAGCGCCGATAGAGTAGGCCGCGGAGCGCCGGGAAGTCTGGTCGGCACACGGGTCCGCGAGCCCGGTCCCGGACCGCAGCCACCGATTCACAGGAGATCCCATGAGCGCGGCACCTCCGTCGTCGAACCGGCCGGCCCTGCTACGCCGCTCGACGTGGACCGAGGCGCAGTTCGTCGCGAACGCCCTGCGCACCGAG
Source organism: Actinomycetales bacterium (assembly GCA_038210185.1). Classification (GTDB taxonomy): domain Bacteria; phylum Actinomycetota; class Actinomycetes; order Actinomycetales; family Dermatophilaceae; genus Fodinibacter. The sequence continues at coordinate 340 of JBBQWX010000006.1, read as the reverse complement.
ACGACCCTTGAGGCCACGTCATCCAGCTGCCGCAAGCCAGCGGAGCCGGTTCCGCTGCCGGCCGTTTACGCTATTCTATCGATCTCAGCAGCCATCAAACGGGAACCAACATGCGCGGAACACTCATCCCTGCCTTTGCGGCCTGCTTTGCCGTCCTGATCTTTGCGTCGCCGCAGCCCAGCGCGGCGATGCCGGCCAGCGCGGCTCTCGCCTATGCCGACACGAATGCCGGCGTGGTGCAACAACTCGGCAACAAGAAGTACTGGAATAAGCGGTATCGCTATCGGGGCTACGGAAATCGGAACTATTACCGGCCCTATGCCTATAACCGGCCCTATTA
>JBBQWX010000005.1:0-60466 GCA_038210185.1 Actinomycetales bacterium | reverse complement strand
GCGGCGGCCTGGGCCGTGAGCGTGCCGAGACCGACGAGGTCGTCGAGATGGGTGGCCCGCACCACGAACTTGCGGATGTTGACCGACCAGTGCTGTCGGGTGATGTCCGGGATCGTGACGTGCAGGCGGGACCCGTCGGGGAGCATCGCGTCGACGAATCTGTTATTGGGACGGTACCATTTCCACGTGCCTGCAACTGGCCTTTACCTGCGGATCTCTGACGATCGCTCCGGCGAGGGGGGCGGGGTGGCCCGTCAAGAGGAAGACTGCCGTGCCTACGCGGCCCGCCAGGGCTGGACGGTCAGCGAGATCTATCGCGAGAACGACACTTCAGCGTTCATGCGCCGAGTAGTGAGCCTTCCCGATGGCAGCCGGGCGTCGCGAGTCATTCGGCCCGAATTTCGTCGCATGCTCACTGATCTCGCAGAGGGCGCCATCGACGCCGTCACGGGATACGACCTGGACCGCGTAGCTCGTGACCCACGCGACCTCGAAGACCTAATCGATGTATGCGAGACGACGGGACGACCGGCGCGGTCCGTGACGGGAAACCTCGATCTTTCACACGACAGCGGTATCACGATGGCCCGAGTGGCGGTGGCCATGGCAAATCAAGCCAGCCGTGACACGTCTCGGCGAGTTCGCCGCGTGAAGCAAGATCTTGCCGCCCAGGGCAGATGGGGTGGGGGTGGTAAGCGGGCCTTCGGCTACCTGGCCGACCGGAGCGCGATTGTCGACGCCGAGGCGGAAGTGATCCGCGGAGCGGCGGCTCGAGTGCTTGCCGGCGACAGCCTCAACGCGATCACAGGAGACCTTGTGGCGTCAGGAGCACCCACTGTGAGCGGCCGGCCGTGGAGTCGCACGAGTCTTCGCGGCGTCCTGCTGCGCCCCACCCTCGCCGGCCTTCTCATCCACCGCGGCCAGATCGTCGGCACTGCGCCCTGGCCTGCGATAATCGACGAGGCCACTTGGCGTTCTGTCGTGGCAACCATCGAAGCTCGCCCCAAGAACGACCAAACCCTGCGCTACTGGCTCACCGGCATCATCGTCTGTGGACTTTGCGGCGCGGCCCTTCGAGGCAACCAAGGTGGTTACCTCTGCGCCCCAGGAGGCGGTGGATGTAACCGCATCTGGGTCAAAGTTGATCACGTAGAACAGGCGATCGAACAGGTCCTGTTGGCCCGGTTGACCCGCACCCCGCCACCGTCCGTCGCAAAACCTAGCCCGCCCCCCGACGACTCCCAACTCGCGGAGCTCGCCGCCATGTGGGGGCGACAAGAGATCAGCCTCGCCGAGTACCGAGCTGCCCGAGCCGAGGTGATCAAGCGCTTGCAGACGGAAACGAAGCCGACCGTAAGGCTGCCTGCATGGGCGCGCTCGGATCTACGCGAGCGGTGGCCCGAACTGACGCCCCTACAACGTCGCACGATCGCATCCGCGCTTATTGCTTCAGTGCACGTTGCCCAGTCTTCGTCGTCTCACCGATGGGACCCAGCGAGACTGACCGTGGCCTGGCGATAGTCCCATCAGACTTGTGCGCCCGTCGCCCACTGGTGCGCACTATCAAACCCGGGCTGCGCCCTGCTCTGCGTGCTGCCCCGATCGGTGGCGAGATTCTGCCCGCGAACCCAGAGATCGTAGGAGGGGGGTTCGGGGTGGTCCGCTGGGGTACGTCATCGCAGGTCAGAGCGTTATGCTGACGACGGCGACCGGCGGCGAACCACGACGGACGCCGACTGCTGGCCACCAGGCTGGCACCACAGTCCTGTCAACCAGATCACCCGCGATCGTTCTGGCCAAGGCTGAATCATGCAGGCGACGGACGTACCCCTACCTTGGCCGCTCGTAGATCCACATCAACGATCGACTAACCCATAGGTTGGCCTACCCTGATGGGTCGTCACGCGGCGGCGGCGACGGGCTGCCCGTCACGCCCACCCCGCAACTCGAGGACCGCATCGCGGCAGCAAACGTCTGGCAGGACCGCGGCCTTGTGTTCGCACAGCCCAACGGGCGTCCGCTCGACCCTCGCTCAGACCACCGCGCATGGCGCTAGCTGCTCGCCTCGGCCGGTGTTCGGCAGGCGAAGCTTCACGATGCCCGGCACACCGCGGCCACCGTCATGCTGACGATGGGTGTGCCGGCGCGGGTTGTCATGCAGGTGCTCGGGCACTCGCAGATCAGCCTGACGCTTGGCACCTACTCGCATGTCATGCCGGAGTTGGCGGACGACGCTGCGGCGAAAGTGGGCGACGCCCTGTGGGGCCCACAGGCCACCACGCTGGCACCATAGACGACGCTGGCCCTTCGCCCACGAGGGCGAAAGGCCAGGTCAGAGGGTGTGCGCCGCGAGGGACTTGAACCCCCAACCCGCGGATTATGAGTCGGGTCGAGGGGGTGTCGGGCCGTGACGGCGAAAGTCGCGTCGTGCCGTTTCCGCAGGTCAGCGGCCTCGTAACGTGTCGGTTCGTGTCGGTCGATTGCGGCCGTTCACCGCAGATGCGCGACCAATCCGCGACCACCCGGCGCCCGATAGGCGGGGCAGCCTGCAGCGCTCGACATGTTGAGGCTGTCGAGGCCCGCCGGTGAGTTGCAGCTCGATTCGGCCGACGAGGTCGAAGATGGTCATGACAAGCCTCGGCGGCCAGCAGCGACTTGCCCACGCGGACCTCATATCGGGGGGTGACGGCTAGCATGGCTGGGCACATCAACCCCACTTCACTCGGGCTCCATGTGTCTGATGTTGACCTCGCAACTTCGTCCCAATGTCTCAACCCCCTGATCATTGGCGACGAGACCTAAGCCTCTGGATGGACGCGGAGTACTAGTGACGAAACGCGAAGACAAGATGCCTCGGTGGGTGCTGGGCGCCTCTAGCGGCATAGCGGTATCGTTGGGGTTGGTCATTGCGGCTTACAACGCTGGGCCGGACGCTTCATCTGGCGCTTTCTTTGCAGATTTCATCGTCGGCTTTCTCATTTACTTCACTGTTCTGTACTTGATAATGGCGGCGGTGGCAAACGTAATGAGTCGCCGCGTCCATCAAGAGCCTGTACCTGCAGCGAACAATGAGACGCTGGCCGCAGCGGCCGACCCGGCTGGTGGAGGAGCGCGTCGACAAGAAACACCAGAAATTCAAAGGCCGTCGAACGCGAGTCCTCGCTCCGGCCACTCGCCCCCACAGACGCAGGGCCTACGTCAACCAGTCAGTCGGCCCGCCGCGCATGAGCAAGCGACAATGGATGGCAATCCGGGGCTCCCGGAAGACGTAGAACGTCTGACGGATCTTCATCGAGCCGGGCATCTGACCGAGGCGGAATATCGGACCCTAGTGCAACGAGCCCTTGACGTCAGCCCCTGATCCAGCGGCTCGGTTTCAGGGCCGCACGTCCTGCCTCAATTCCCTCTTGGACGCCGCCATCATGGCGGAACGATCATATCCGTCAGCACGGGACATTGTTGCCGCTCGTTAGCATCGGCGGGGTGGAGGCGGGCGAGCTTGTGGCGGCGTGGCGGCGTGGCGGCGTGGCCGCCGTGCCGGCGCCGCCGGGCGGTCGGTTATCGCATCGTGCCCCTACCCGGTGGCGGAGCAGGAGGCTCGGCGGCTGTACCTGCGGGGGTTCATCGTGGGCCGTCGCCGTTCGGGCCGGCTGACGCTCGGGTGGATGGCGCAGGCGGCGGAGGACATGCTGTGCGAGGTGCTATAGGCGCCCGGCTCCGGGCGGCTTCTCGGCGCGGGCGGGTCGAGGCGCCTTGACTCAAGGGATGCCCTGACCACTCGCTCCCAAGGCGGTGACGCTGCGCTTCGCCTGCGGAACACGTGCGGCGCTGTCAGAATCTCACACGGAGGTGCCCCCGTGGTGGAGCTATTCCTGATCGGCATCGCCGTCTTGGTCGTGTGCGTGCTGCTCGCGCAAGGGCGAATGAGTGCTGGTCGCGCTGCGAGTTACCAACGAGTTCAGCTCCAGGCTCGGCGAGGCAAGGCGCACGACTGGGTCGTTCGGAAGCGGAATGACGCGCTGACCTGCCCGCTCTGCGGCGCTAAGAACGTCCGTGGCCACTCCTGCCACGTGGAGAGTCGATGGGTTGGCAGGACCGTTCGCAGGACCATCACGTATCCCGGACGTCGCCGCTACCACCGGGGCCGCTGGACAAAGCCGTATACGGGAAGTGAAAAGGTTCGCGTCTATCAAGGCGTTGCGCGAGACCGTTGGGGCGCGGTCTGGACGTGCGACCACGAGCACGCAAGCACCATGGCGGCGACGGCCTGCGGTCGTGAGCGGGTGCGGATCTGGCAGGTGAAGGCTGACGCGATGCCCATCTTGGCGAAGCCGCCGCCTGAGGTTCAGCCGGTCCCACGGAGGCTGCCTATCGCCGACCTCACGGGTGCGGCGTGGGAGTCGATGAAGCAGGCCTACGGCTACCGCTGCGCGTACTGCGGTGAGGTGTCAGCGGTGCTGCAAAAGGAGCACAAGATCCCGCTGTCCCGGGGCGGGTCCAACGCCGCGGCGAACATCGTCCCGTCCTGCCCGCGCTGCAACTTGCGGAAGGGCTCGCTCACCGACGCGGAGTTTCGCGACCGCATCGCGGCGGAGCTCGAGAGAGGCGTGCCGCAGCGCCGCCCGCGGGTGATCAAGTTGGCACCGGAGCATTGGCGCACCGACGCGCCCGCGCTGAAGCAGCGCACCCGCAAGGCGGTGCCCAGCAGCGGCGGCAAGCGGTGCCCCACCTGTGAAAGGGTGCTGCCGCTCCTGGACTTCGGGAACAACGCGAGCCGCCCGGGTGGGAGTCACCACACGTGCCGGGCGTGTGCTGCGGCGCGGGCGAAGGCGGACCGGCTGGCGGATCCGGCCAAGGAACGCGAGCGCCGCAAGCAGATGCGGGCGCGGGCTCGGGAGCGGGCAAAGGAAAGCGCCTACGTCGCTGCGGAGAAGCGGTGTCCCTCGTGTGGTGTCACCAAGCCCGCGGACGGCTTCCACCGGGACGGCGGGCGGGCGGACGGCTTGCAGCGGCGCTGCAAGTCTTGCCGCCGCGAGACTGCTGGACCGTCAGACGGGAGCGTCCTCGAGCACGGGCCCCAACCGCTTGAGCTCCTTGAGATTCCTCTCATGGGATCGTCCGTCATCGTCCCGACAGCCCGGACGCAGGCTGAGCGCGGCGAGGAGGTCAGGGAGGGTGTGCAGCTCAGCGAGGGTGTTGCGGTCGCTGCCACCGCGCCCGCGGAGGGCGAAACCGAGCGCGGTGCAGGCGGTGCTCTCGAGGCGGCGAGCGAGCTCGTGGAGGTCCCTCTCGATGGCGAAGGAGGGCGCTGACACCGGCCGGCTTCGAGGCCGGTGGCGTCGGAGTGGGCAGAGGGTGAGTTCTCATCAGCGCCGGCGTTGGCGCGCTGCGGCGTAGCAACGCAGCGGGCATCGCGCATTAACGTGCTACCGCCACGCGACGGAAATAGGCCGGTTAAAGGCACCCCTTCTGTCGATCTCAAGCGGACTAGTCCTTGAGCAGCGAATCCACGTAGTCACCAAGCAGGGCGGCAAATAGTTCGGCTGCAGCGTTCAGTCCCACTCTTGTGACTGTCCCTCCACGTCGCAGAAGCGCCCTTCGCTCATCCGCGACGAGCGTTATCTCGTCGAACTGTGGCTCAAGGCCCCGAACGCGAGATAGGTACGGTTTGACACTTCGGGGGTTGGGGTCTCTCTCACTCAAGAAGAACGAAGGGAACACCTGGTCCGTTTCGAGGCCTCGGCTCATGCGCGCCGAGACGTAGCCGACCCAAACGAGTAGATGCTTCGACGAGTTCGCGTCACCGACTCTGGCGTACCAGGTGGCGCCAGCGGGGCTCTTACGTGCTAGTGATCCATAGTCACCGGGACTCAACGAGCCGACACGGGTGAAATCGATTCCTCGCAGCAGGAGTTCTGCGGCAACATCGCCAAAGAACCGGTCCGTTGTCTCCTTCCACCGCGTGAAGATGTCCGCGTCACGAACTCGGAGATCAGCCTCGAACAGGGACCAAGCGAAGTCTGGCTTCTCCATCAAGGAAACGCCGCGACGCAGCACTCGCGCGAACAGCCGGACGAGCCGCGAGATGTCTCCGGCCAAATCACTCTGCGAGAGCGCGTCCAGATAGCGCGCCCTGTCAGCAGAAGACCGAACGATCAGAGGAGGGAAGCAGCCGAAGCCGAGGACGTAATTAGCAAGTAGGCGCGCGATACGCCCGTTGCCATCATCAAAAGGGTGGATGTGTGTGAGCCAGGCGTGACCGACGGCGGCCTTCCAAACGAGTGGCGCCGTTGTCTGACGGAGCCAAGTGACCATTTGATCCATATGTGCCGGTACGTCACTAGGGGGCACCGGCACATGCACGGACCCGCCGATCTCGTTGAGGTACTGCTTGTACCGCCCCGCCGTTCGCTCGCCGCGCATGATGAGCGCGTGCATCTCTCGGATGTCCGTCTCCGATATCGCTCGGTCGCGCTCGCTGATGTACTGATCAACTAGAATTCACGCAGCAGCGAGACCAACTACGTCTTGAACTTTTGGCTCATTCGTGAGGGCCGAGTGCAAGGTGTATCTGGCAAGTGAACGGTCGGCATCCCACATCGCCCGATCCTCCAAGATCCTGTGGGTGTCCCGAAGCGTGGCTGTCTTGCCCTCGATCGCGTTGCTCTCATAGATTTCAGTCGTTCGCAGGGCGGCCCAATCGCGAAGCGAACTCCGTTACAAGCGAGTTCCTGACCGCCTGGCATCGAGTCTCTAGCTCTGCGAGGCGGAGGTTGAGTTCCTCCAGCTGCCGAAGTTCCTCTTCGTCGTCCGGAAGGGAGTAAAGGGAGCCGTCGAGAGCGTCTCCCAAGGCCGCCAGCGTGAGCACGCGACGAGTCAATCACGGCGCGCGCCACGTGGCACCGGCACGGGTATCAAGTCGTCTGCGGGTTCTGGCGGGACCCAGCGGGGCCGCTTGAGCTCAAGCCGTCACGACCGCGGGGACTCGCGCACGGGACGATCTCGACATACCAGAATCACGGATGCCGGTGGCGTGCGTGGAGCCGGACAGGAAGGCCACCGCCGATCGAGCAGAGCGGTGCGGGCTAGGCCGGTTCGGTACGAACAGCGCTTCGCCCCTAGCGCCTCAAGCATCGAGAAGGGGCGCTTCGCTTGTGCACGCTCGTTAGACGATCACTCGCTGGCTCAGGGGCAGCTCGCGACACTCCCGTCGTGCTCGTCCGGTAACCCAGATGATGACAACCTTCGTTGGTGTCGTGCTCAGATTGGCTAAAGCGATATGGAAGTCCACGCCGGCTGGTAGCTCCGGTATGACGCTCGGGTCACCAGATGTGTCCGAAATTCGCTGGCCGTTTGAGTCATAGAGGCTGATCTCTACCTGTCGCGCTACCGCAGGCCCGGAGTTCGATAGGACCAGTCGTGTCCGAGTGCTCGCTGATCCCTGCACGTGGATCGTGTCGATGTGAGCGACGAGAGTGATGCGGCGCTCGAGGTAGATCTGACGCGAGGCCACTCCAAGGCTTGACACCAGGGCGACCACCGAGATGAGGTCGGTCAGGTCAACGTTCACGATCAAAGGCTAGCGTTGCGCACCGTGAGCCCCATCCCACGCCACCACGAGTGGCCGGGCCGCATCGGCTAATGATCGGTTGCGCCATTGCGGACTGGTCTCGAGCGTTGAGGCGCGTCGTCTACCGAGATCGCCTGCGGCTGCGGGAGAGTGGCGGCCTACCGCAATGGAGGACGCTGTTGACCTCTGAGGAGCGCAACGCTCAGTCATGGCCGGAGCGCGAGCAGCGGGTGATGCGCTCAATCGAGGAGCGCGACGTTGACCTCGCCGACCTCATCGGGCTCGTCGCGACGACGTCGCCGGACTCGGCGGCAGCGGCCGGTCATCGCGCCCGGCTCGACGGCTACCTCGCTCTCATGGCAGCGGATACCGCGATCAGGAACGCGGGCGCGGCGAACAAGGTGGCGGCCGGCATTCGACTTGCAACCTGGGCGCTCGTTCTCATGACGGTCGCGCTCATCGTGGTCACGGCGCTCGCGTGACTCCGGCCCGCGTCTACGGGCCTCGAGGCGTTCTACAACCCACGTCGCCGGCATTCCAGCCTTGGTCAGATCTCGCCCGCTGCGTTCGAAGCTAGGCACACTGCTGAAAGGCCTGCGGCGTGACCACGTCCGCAGTCACGAGGTGTCCGCGAAAGCGGGTCAACTCCAGTGTTCACACACCACGTTCGCGGACTCAACTCGCCTCCTGACTGCGCAGACAATGACGAGTCGAGGACGTCGAGGTTCGTACAACCCGAGGCGCGAACCGGCAACGGCTCAGTCGGCTCGTCGTTGTGGCACTCGCTTCGGCGGTCCCGCGGCGCAGCAACGCCGCCGATTCAAGCGAGTGTCGATCCGTGATTAGTCAGTTGTTTCCAGTGCTTCGAAAAGCTTTTCGCCCAGCTGTGCCAGTCTCGCTGCTGCTGCTTGGACGAGCGAATAGATATCCCTGCACGGCGTGCACGCCAAGCTGGAGTAACGCATCGAACTCGTCGTCGTGTTCGACGCCATCACCGATCACGACGGCGTCCATCTGCTCGGCAACTACACGAGCGCGACACAAGAGCACGACACGCCGGGTCGATTGGAAGCCCGGTGAAGGTGCTCGGTCCAGTTTGATGGAGTCCGGCCTCAACATCAGGATGTGCCTGAAGGACGAATACCCGCTGCCCTCGTCGTCGAAAGCAATCTGACACCTAAATTCCTAAGTAGCCGTATCTGACTGAGAGGGCCGGGTAGTCGACGGCTGCTGCGTTCTGTCAGTTCGACGATACGGGCGGAGCTGGGGCACGCGGTGGCCGAGCAACACAGGTGCGCGTCCGAGATGGCCAGCCACTACCGGGTCGGCTGGGGCCACCGTGCACGCCGCGTTCATCGCCCACGTCGCCAAACCGCTGGCCGAGCGCCGCTGGCGGTGCAGGTGCTGAGGATCGATGAGACCCGCTGCGGCAACCAGATCTGGGCACAAGACACCGACACCGGGCGCTGAGTGCTGGTCTGCGACCGGGAGCACACCCGTTCGTCGACGTGGCCGGCCGCGGCGGCCTGCTGGCCCAGGCCGAAGGCCGCTCTGCCGCGGTGGTCCGCATGGCTGGCCGACCAGCCCCAGGCCTGGCGAAGGGGATCAAACACGTGACGATCGATCTGTCCGCCTCCTACGCCAAGGCCGTCCGTGACGGGCTGCCGGACGCGGTGCTGGTCGCCGACCGGTTCCACCTGGTCCGCCTGGGCCATGACGCCGTGCCGGCGGTGCGCCAACGGGTGATCCGCGAGCACCATGGGCGCCGCGGGCGCGGGTCGACCCCGCCTGGCAGGTCCGACGCCGGCTGCTCACCGCCCACGAACGACTACGTCCAGAGACGTTCGCACGGATGTGGGAACTCCCTGATCGACACCGGTGACCCCGTGAATCGAGATCCTGCACGCCTACGTCGTCAAAGAAGACGTGCGTGCCGTGCTGGCCCTTTTCGGGACCGACCCCGACAGGCGCCTGGTCAGCGACCGGCTCGACACCTTCTACCCCGGCGCGCCGCGGCGAGTCACTCACCAGAGGTGCACCGACTGGCCGCCACCATTGAGGCCGTGGCCGGCGATCGAGGCGGCCATCATGACGAACTACTCCAACGCCAGGTCCGCGGGCTACAACCGCCTTGCCAAACAAGATGTCTTCGCCGAAAAGCTGGATGCCGCCCAGGCTTTTCGCTGCTTCGGCCCACGATCCCAGTCGTCCTCCCCCCGCGGGTCCTCGACCGACACGATCGGGTAGTGCCCCCGACCCCCTTGGGGCGCAGGCCAGCGTCCTCGATGGCGCCGGTGAGGATGCCGAGCGCCGCCTCGGGCCGATGGCAGCGGCGCCGAGGCCGCCTTCGTCGGCGACGAGCTAAGCGATGCCGTCTTGGCGCTCGGAGCGCTTCGCGGAGGCGCGCCGCACACGGTCGACTCACTCGATCGCCCCATCGAAGGATGCGGCGCCGACCGGCACCATGTCCGCGTACGACAAAGGGCTGGGCACACTCCTGCTCGCCCCACCAGGACACCGTTGGCCCAGGTGTTCGGGACTGTCACCATCTTCACCATCGCCCTCGGACTGTTGATCACAGGCGCCCATAATCCGATTCACGGACGCGAAGGCCACGCCGTGGGATCCGCCGAATACCACCGCCCGCTCGGCTCCTGGACCTCACCTACGCCGCATCCGCAGAAATTCGGCCGCGGACCCACGACCCTGCCTCGAACCAAGACCATCTGTGCCACTCGTCTGGCGCCTGAAGGCGGCGGATGTCCTCGCTGCGGCGGCTGGACAAGCCCGCGGACCATCTCGCTGCGGATCCTGCGGCTCATGGGTGGCCTTGTTCGAGGCGAGACGCAGACACGACGCATCCAGCCTGCCCCGTGTAACCGGTCTGAGTGGACGAGGTTTCTGCCGGTTTCAAGCCGTTGTCAAAAGACGCGACGCGCAAGTCCCGCCTGGTCTTGGCGCCAGCGATGTTGAGCATAGGAAAGTTGGGGCGGGGTGCGGAGGGCTACTACCTGCAAGCTGTGGCGGCCGGGGTGGAGGACTACTACCTGGGCACCGGCGAAGCCCAGGGCCAGTGGTTGGGGAACGGTTCGGCCGGCCTCGGCTTGTCCGGGATGGTGGCTGCGGAGGATCTGCGCGCGGTGCTCGACGGTCGGCACCCGGCGAGTGGCGGGTCGCTGTTGTGGTGCCGGCGGGAGGACCGGCTGCCGGGCTTCGATCTGACGTTCTCCGCCCCCAAGGGCGTGTCGCTGCTGTTCGCCCTCGGCGACCCGGTGACGTCGCGGCTGGTCCGGGAGGCGCACGACCGGGCGGTCGCGGCGGCGCTGGGGTACCTGGAGCGTGACGCCGGGGAGGTCCGTCGCGGTCGGGACGGGGTAGACCGGCTCCCGGGCGGCGGGTTCGTCGCGGCCGCGTTCCGGCACCGCACCTCCCGGGCTGGGGACCCGCAGCTGCACACCCACGTGCTGGTCGCGAACATCACCCGCGGGGCGGACGGGCGGTGGTCGGCGTTGGACGGGCGGCAGCTGTACTGGCAGGCCAAGACCGCCGGCACCCTCTACCAGGCCGCGCTGCGCCACGAGCTGCGCGGACTCGGCCTGCGATTCGTGCTGCGCGAGAACGGCCTGTGCGAGCTCGCGGACATACCGCGCCGCGTGCTGCGCGCGTTCTCCCGCCGCCGCGTCGAGATCGAGGACGAGCTGGCGCGCCGCGGGGAGTCCTCCCCCGCCGCCGCCCAGGTCGTCACCCTCGCGACGCGCAAGGCCAAGGACTACGGCGTGGCGCCCGAGTCGCTAGCGGCCGGCTGGCACACCCGCGCCGACACCCTCGGATTCGACGCCGCCGCGCGGGCCCGCCTGTTCGGGCGGACCACCCCGGCCCCGCCAAGCCGGGAGGTCCTCGCCCGCGCAGCCGGGGTGCTGCTCGGCCCGGACGGGCTGACCGAACGCACCGCGGTGTTCGACCGACGCGACGTGCTGCAAGCGTGGTGCGGACAACTCCCCGGCGGCGCCCCCGTCCAGGACGTCGAACACCTCACCGACCGACTGCTGGGCGACCCGCAGGTCCTCCCCCTCGACCCGCCGGCCGAGGGGGTAGTGCGGGCGGGGGCGGTGCGTTCCTTCGCCCGCCACACCACCACCGACCTGCTCGCCATCGAGCGCGGTGTGCTCGCCACCGCCCTCGCGTCCCGGCACACCGGCCGGGCCGTGGTGGACAACCTCGCGGACCACACGGCGGCCGCCCGCCAGCTGACCGGGTCGACGTTGTCCGCCGAGCAGCAGCACATGGTCCACGAGCTGACCACCGGCGGGCACGGTGTGGACGTGGTGGTCGGCAAAGCCGGCACCGGGAAGACCCACGCCCTCGCTGCCGCCCGGGCCGCCTGGAACCGGGCCGGGGTGCCGGTCCTCGGCGCGGCGGTCGCGGCCCGGGCCGCGGTCGCGCTCACGGAGCAGGCCGGCATCCCGGCGATGTCGGTGGCCCGGCTACTCGCCACCGACCACCGCGCGACACGGGCAGGACTGCCCGGGGTGCTACCCGCCGGCGGGGTGCTGGTCGTCGACGAGGCCGGCATGCTCGGCACCCGCCACCTCGCCCAGCTCCTCGAGGTCACCACCCGGGCCGGCGGGAAGCTCGTACTCGTCGGGGACCACCGCCAGCTCCCCGAGCTCGCCGCCGGCGGAACATTCCGCGCCCTGGCCCTTGCGCTGCCCGCCGTGACCCTGACCGAGAACCGCCGACAGGCCCACAGCTGGGAGCGGGCCGCTCTTGATGAGCTGCGCGCCGGGGACGTCTCCGCGGGTTTGGACGCATACGCCGGCGCCGGACGCATCACCACACACCCCGATGGCGAGGCCCAACGGGACGCCTTGGTCCGGGCCTGGTGGGACACCGCCCGCACCGGAGACCCGGGACAGACGGTGCTGCTCGCGCACCGCCGCGGCGACGTCACCGACCTCAACCACCGCGCCAGACAAGTCCTGCAGGCGGCGGGCCAATTGGGCGGGCCGGTCGTGTACGGGGCCGACGAGTGCGAGAACCCGCGCTGTTTCGCCGTCGGGGACCTAGTCGTGGTGCGCCGCAACGATCACCGGCGCGGGCTGATCAACGGCCAACGCGGCCACGTCGCCGCCGTGGATCCAACCACCGGCGCCCTGGAGATCGACGTCGGCGGGCAGCAGCGGACTGTCACCCGCGCCCACCTGCTGGCCGGGGTGCTCGACCATGGGTACGCCCTGACCGTGCACCAAGCCCAGGGCCTGACCGTGGACCGGGTGTTCCTGCTCGGGGACGCCGGGCTGTACCGGGAAGCCGGCTACGTCGGCCTGAGCCGAGCCCGCCACCGCAGCGAGCTGCACCTCAGCGACGCACCCGACGACCTCTCCCACACCGAGGACGACCTGCACGGTCCCTCTAAGCCGCCGGAGCACATCGAGGCACTTCAGGCCATCACCCGCGCCTTGGAGCGGTCCAAGGCGCAGCGCACCGCCCACGACCTCACCCGCTGAGCGCACGGCCTTGCGCCGAGTCGGGGACGGGGACCTGCGCCCTTGCGGCTCGGCGAGCAACATGTGACGGCCACGTTGGCGCGTCGAGGCGTGGCAGGGCTGCCGCCGGTCGCTCTTCGATGCTCTTATGGAGGTATGGGGGAAATCCTTAGTCACGGCCCGGACCGACCGCCGCGACGGCGGCGGTGGTTGCTCCCGGCCGGGGTCGCGGCCGCCATCGCCGTAGTGGCGTTCGCGGTCGCCCGCCCGGACCCGACACCGCCACCCGAGGGCGCGGCGCCCGAGGCGACGTCGACTCCGACGGCACCGGCAGGGAGCGCCCCCGCCAGCGTGACGCCCAGCGACCTGCAGCCGTGGCCGTCCGCGGTAGGAGCCTGCGGGAGCGATGCGTCGCTGCCTTTGCTCTCCGTTGGTCCGCTGCGCGTCAATACCGGCCTCACCGTCCTCGTCGGAGGCGCCGGCGTGCGCCTGGTCGACGTAGACACCGGCGACGTGCGGCGCCTTCGGGCCGCGGGTGCCGGCCGTGGCGGACAGGTGACCGAGCTGGCAGCGTCGCAGGCCGGTCTGCACGCCGTCCGCCTGCGATGTGCGGACCTGATGGCTCCGGCCGGGACCGTCCTCAGTCTCAACGCGCGGCGGCTCACCCTCAGCGCGGCGCTGCCGGGGCGGATCGATGCCCTGCTGAGCGGGCCGGACTCGGTGTGGGCCTTCTCCTATCCCACCGATCTGGCCACTGGACCCATGGTGCTGCAACCCGTCGACGGCGACCGCTCTGTGACGCTGCCGATCGGCTTCGAGGCCGCCGTGGCCACCGACCAGTTCTTCCTCGGCAGCCTCATCCGCGACGGCGAGCAACCAGCCGACGGCGGCTTCGACATCGCCGCAGTATCGCGCGCCGACCCCTCCGACCTCCGCCGCCTCGGCCACGGCTACGTGCTCGCTGCGACCGACAGGTTCGCCCTCACCTACCGGGACTGCGACCCCGCACGCACGTGCGCCCTCATATGGACCCGCACCCGTGTCGGTGCCGCCACTCGAAGCTTCCCACTTCCGGCCGGTCGAGCCCTCGCCTCGGAGGTCGTCCTGAGCGCGAACGAGCAGTACGCCGCGTTCCAGCTCTCCCGCCCCAACCCGGACCCCCGCTACGACCCGGGGCACCCCGGCGGGCCGTCCGACCTGGCCGTGCAGGACCTGCGCACCGGCACCTTGTCACTGGTCCCAGGTGTCGAACTGGCACCGAAGTCGACCGCCGGCCTCGCGTTCAGCCGCGACGGGAGGTGGCTGGTCATAGCGCTCAACGAGGGCCGCCGGGCCCGGCTGCTCGTGTGGCGCCCCGGCCTGGACCGGCCGATGCAGTCACCCGCCCGCCTGCCCGGAGGCATCCTCTACAACGTCCCCGTCCTCGACGTCACGGGTCGCGCATTCATCACCTCTCCATAGACGCCCAGGCGGGCGGTTGCTGGACGAGCCCCCTCCACCTGTCCGGCCGTGCCATCTGTCACCGACGCGTTGCCGGCGACAAGCGGGTCGGTGTCGCCGGCGCTCCGATCCGTTCCACCGCAGCGAGCTGCACCTCAACGAGCGGCGCGACGACCTCGTCGCACTGCAGAGGGCCTGGACCTTGCATCTGAGCCGCCGGAGCACATCGAGGCGCTGCAGGCCATCACCCGCCTCTTGGAGCGCTCCAAGGGCGAGCGCACCGCCCACGACCTCACCCGATAACTCCCCACCACGCCCGACGTGCCGTGCTCGTCGGCATCTCGGGCGCATCAGTGCGCCAGACGCGTCCTCAGGCGCGGGGCCCCTCTCTTCCGTGGTGCCGCCGGCCGGCTGGGTGCGCAGGGTCTCCCGGCGCCGGCCGCTCAGCTCAGTCGCACCGCGTCGAACGCGGCCCGCACCCGGTTGCCGACTCGACCCAACCGACCCGACGGCCACCCTGCTGACCTGCCACCCCAGACCACCCACCCGGCCACGCCCACCTAGGCCCGACACCAACCCCGTTCCAGGTCACCACGCCTGCCCCACGACGACCGCCGTAGCCCCATCCCACCGAGACGAGCGAGGCGGCACACACTTGCATCTATGTTCTGCGCGCTCTGGACGTCCCGGAATCTGGCACACGGCGCAAGATCGTCTCCCCAACGCCAGGCAACTGCACACCCCTCTATCCCGTGGATACGGTCGTGTGTCTTCGCCGTCCGGTGGGGTCCACCCTCGCTCGTCCTCAATCTGGTCACCGCGGCGCTGAGATGCCAAGCTGCCGGCCATGGCGATCTCGCTTGTGCACGATGCGCAGCTGCGTGACCGGCTGATGCATCGCCTCGCGACCCGCGTTGCCCAATCCGGCGGCTTCCTCACCCGAGCGGAGCTCAGCGACTTCGACCTCGGCGACGGCACCCGACGACGGCTGATAGACACCTCGAAGGGCATCTGGAACCCACGCGACCTCAACGCCACGCTGTCGATCGTCAGCTCACCGGACGGGCCCTATGACGACCGCGAGGTTGACGGCGGGCTCTTCCGCTACGACTACCGCGCCGGGTCGGTCGAGGGCGACAACACCAAGCTGAGGCGGGCCAAGGAGCTGGACCTGCCGCTGATCCTGTTGCGGAAGATCGACAACGCGTACGTCCCCATCTTCCCGGTCTTCGTCATCGACGACGATCTCGAGCGTCGTCAGTTCGTCATCGCTGTCGACGAGGCCCTGCACATCCTGGCCCGACCGTCGGAGCTCAGCCCCATTGAGCGGCGCTACGCGGAACAGATCACCCGACGGCGGCTGCACCAGGCCATGTTCCGCGGGATGGTCGTGCGGGCCTACGAGGTCCAGTGCGCGGTGTGCCGACTGCGGCACGGCGACCTGCTCGACGCGGCCCACATCACGGTGGACTCGGAGCAGGCGGGACTCGCGATCGTCACCAACGGCCTGAGTCTGTGCAAGATCCACCACGCTGCCTACGACCGGCGGCTGCTCGGCATCACGCCGACCTATCGGGTCGAGATCAACCAGGCACTGCTCGACGAGGCCGACGGCCCAATGCTCAAGCACGGCCTCCAGGAGATGCACGGCACCACGATCCAGCTTCCCGCCCGCAAGGCCGAACATCCCGACCCGGATCGCCTGGCAGAGCGACATAAGTCTTTCCTCGCCGGCTGAACGAGCGCTATACAGCGAAGAGACGTCCGACCCGCTCGACCGTTGCCGGGTCCAGCCGCGCCGGTTGGGCCGTCAGCCACTCGACAAGTGCGTCACCAGCAACGTAACGGATCCCCTCGGCCAACACGCATCGTGCCTCGAACGGCGCCCAGACCACCACGACCGGCTGCACCCATTCACGGACCCCGGTCAGCCGTTGGATGGCCTCGTTGTTGCCGGCGCTGGCAGCTTTGAGTGCTCGAGACAGCCCGCGCGGCGACCAGGCAGCGTCCGGGTTGTCGCGCGGCGTCACCATCACGATGCCGTCTTCCAGGGTGACCGTCCCGCCCCAGTTCTTCGAGTCGAGCAGGAAGACGCCGCTCGGGCCCACGACAAAGTGATCGATGTTCCCGTACTTGGCCTCGAGGTCGTGGGCGACCACCCAGCCCCTCGCCTCGAGTGACCTAAGTCGCTTCTCCGTCCGCTTCTCACCCTCGGCACCGTCCAGCCACTGCTCGATGTGGCGCGGGACGGCGTCCCTGGTGACCAGCCAGAGCGTCCAAAAGGCACCGAAGACCGATCCCGCCATCCAGCCCCAAGGTCTGGGGAGCCCAGCACCCACGAACGTCAGCAGGAGAACCGGCCAGATGGCCAGACGAAACCGCCACAACACCCGCTTCCGCCAACGGCGCCGAAGTTGTCGGTAGCGCTGCTCTGCCCGACGACCGGCGCGATGGCGCCGCGGAATCAACCCCGTGATGGACATATGACTCGATCGGCCCGATACCCGGGGCGCTGAAGGTCGCCGACCGACAAGGCTGTCGTCCATCGCGGTGATTTGGCGAGATCAGTTCCGTGGACGCGACACTGCTTGGCTCGAGCTAGACGCACCCGCACGTCTCGCCGGTCCGCCTCGACCGCTGGAGGCATCAGCGCCGCAGCCTTCGCGCTGATGCCTCCATGCGGAGGCGTGAGGCCCCCCACCCCTCAGGCGTCGTCCGGCACTCCTGAGGCACCGGTGGGCTCATCACATGCATGCGTCGTCGGCCTCCTCGAGAAGGGCGGCGCCAAGCAGGACGCGATCCACGGTGCTCTCGGACCAAGGTGGGGCGCCGTCGCCATGCAGTAAGACTCGTGCCAGCATGTCGGCCAGCTCGACTGGTGCTTGCCCTGGGGGGTTCGTGAAGACTGACATCGTGGAGCTCAAGACGCTCTTCGGCAAGGACGCCTGCTACACGGTCCCGCTGTTCCAGCGGCCGTACACGTGGAAGCGCGAGCCGAACTGGACCGAGCTGTTTGATGATCTGCGACGAGCGGCCGAGAATGTCGAACGGGAGCTCAATGGGGGGCATGCTGGTGGCGGGTACTTCCTCGGGGCTGTGGTGCTGGCCCAGATGCCGAACGTCATCACCCGACTCGAGACTCGGCAGGTCATAGACGGCCAGCAGCGCCTCACCACGCTCCAGGTCCTTCTCGCGTCCATCCGCGGGATAGCGGACGCCCGGGGGGACGAGCGGTCGGAGCGGTTGATCGGGAAGTTGTGCGACAACGACCCGGACCTCGTGCCGGCGTCGGACCTGACCCAGCAGTTCAAGGTGTGGCCATCCAACCCGGACCGGGACGCGTACCGGTCGGCCCTGGAGGGGCAGGTGGAAACCGGCGAGGTCGGGTTGCGAGCGGCTCGCGGCTACTTCGACGCGGCGATCGTCGACTGGCTCGACGCCGCCGACGTCGATCACGATCCCGACACCACAGCCGCGGGCCGACTCGAGGCGCTGGTAACGACGGTGCGTGACCGGGTCCGGCTGGTCGTCGTCGACCTGGAAGAGCACGACGACGCCCAGATCATCTTCGAGACGCTCAACGGCCGCGGAACGCCGCTCGAGGCCGCGGACCTGGTGAAAAATCTGCTCTTCCGTAGCGCGGAGGCGCAGGGGCGGGACGTGGAGAACCTCTACGACACATACTGGCGTCCTTTCGACGAGCCGAGCACCTGGCGCAGGGAACAGCGGATTGGCCGGGCGAAGCGTTCCCGGCTAGACCTGTTTCTCGGACATTGGCTGACGATGGTCAGCGGCCGCGACATCTCACCGACCACGATGTACGCCGAGTTCGACAGGTGGCTTACCGACAGCGCCATGCCGGTCGAAGGCGTGTTCGCTGAGCTTCGTCGGTACGGACAGATCTACGACAGCTTCGGTGCGCGCCCGTATGACAGCGCGGAGGGGCAGTTCTTCACCCGACTCGCCGCGCTCGACACGACCACGGTCATGCCGGTGCTCCTTCATTTGTACGGGCTACCGGACGACAGGCTTAGCCCTGCCGGTCGCCTCCGGGCGCTCCAGGCGTTAGACAGCTTCCTGATCCGACGGGTGCTTTGCGGGCTGACAACCAAGGACTACAACAATCTCTTTCGGGACCTGGGCAACGCCATCCGGTCTCGCCCGAGCGAGGCACCCGACGACGTCGTGGTGGCTGAGCTGACCCGATATGACGTCGATCCACGCCGGTGGCCCGCGGACATGGACGTGTTCCAGGGCTTGCGCCGTCCGGCCTACGGCCGCATCCAGCAGGGCCGGCTGCGCGTCATCCTCGAAGCGATCGAGCGGCACCTACGAACCGGGCTCACCGAGCAGCTCGCGCCAGTCACCGATGGGACCAAACTGACCATCGAGCACGTCCTGCCGCAGACCTGGAAGACGCACTGGCCGCTGCCGGCTCCAGGTGACCCGGAAGCCGAAGCGAAGCGAAACCAGATGCTGCACTGGATCGGGAACTTGACCCTGGCGACGTCGAGAATGCAGCCCGAGTTGTCCAACGGGCCCTGGGAGAAGAAGCGGCCGGCGCTCTCGGAACACTCGCTCCTGCGGCTCACCACCGGGTCCATTCTGCGGCATCCGTCAGAGCCGACGGCGACCACGTGGGCGGACTCGTGGGATGAGCAACACATCGAGCTCCGCACGATCTACCTGGCAGGCCTCGTGTGGAAGATCTGGCCGGGCCCCCAGACGGAGCAACCCGCCAACGACTGAATGATCTTGGTGTGACGAGAACCTTCGAGCCGCTCGGCCCGTCAATCGATAGGCGTTCTCCCTCTGATGACGGGGTGGCTGCAAGGTAGGGCATGTCAAAGGCCACCCACCTTGAGCCAGAACGCGTCACGAAGTGCGAATCGCCAGTCCTGCGGGATGTCGTAGACCGCCAACCTGTTGCTCAAGTCGCTCAACAAGGCTCGGTCCATGTCAGCCGGGATGAGCGGCTTGCCCCGCATCAACTCGTTACGACTCGCTTCGGATGCGCCCCGCCACCAGTTCACGACCACCTTGTCAACGACGTCACCTATTGCATCCCTCGCGAGATCATCGAGCGGCGCATGCGTCCCGTAGCCGCCGATGCTCCCGGTCGACGTGCTGTACACCGGCATCCGTGCTGGGCTGGCCGGCCTCGCGATCGGGGGTCTGGGTAGCGGCCGAGCTGCATGCGTCGGGCCAGGAACGGGGGTCGGCTGCGCAGCCTCAGCCGGAGCCGTCATCCGGTCTGGTTGCGCTTGATGCCCCCCAGCCACGGAGGTGATGGCGACCTCCCTGATGGCGGCGGCGGTCGACTTCGACACGTGGTCATCGATCACCGGCGCGGAGATCAGATGCAACTGGTCCACAGTCATCTGCAGGTTCTGCGACACCGAGATCGGTTGCCCCTGAGCATCGGGCACGACCAGGCTGATGACCTGAACGCCTTGGTGCTGGGCCTCCTCGACGGCCTCGCTGAGGTCATCGTCGCCAGAGACCAGGTAAACGACCTCTGCGGCCTTGTTCCGGGACTGGGTGATCAGGTCCAGCGCGAGCTTGAGGTCGACGCCCTTCTGCTCGCCGTTGAACCCGACCCTGCCGAGCCGCAGTTTCACCTTCGGTAGCGTGGCGATGTCGCGCTGGTTACCCGACGGGGCGCCCTGGCGTGTCCCGGAGTCGTACCAGTGAATGCGCAGCAGCGGCAGACCACTGTCCGCTTCGACCTGCTTCGTGAGGTCCGCGAGGAGCCCCGGAACGTCCACGTCTGTGGCGGACCTCAGAGAGGTGCCCGTCACGCGGGTCGAAGCCGCAGCGATCAGGTAACCCGCATCCACGTACAAGCTGCAGTACGACCTCGCCATGAAGCCCTCCCCTTGATAGGCACAGGGTAGACGTGAGATCAGGCACCGCCGGTCGATCACCCACTCATGCGGTTGCGCTCCAGACTGCTTCCCGGGGTGACGGCCAGGGCCGGCAGCACCACGTTCGTAAAAGTAGGGGTGCTCGTGCGGCTTGCCCGCCTCGGCGGCCTCGTTCTGGCACTGCCGAGAGTTCAGCTGATGACGTGCTCCTCCAGGGTGATGCGACTCGCCAGCGAGAGAAGGAGGTTTTCGCAGGCACGGTCAACCCAACTCGAGAACAGCCAAAAGTACTTGGTCCCTCGGAGTGCTTCGACGTGATCCGGTCGGTAGCGAACCATGTTGCTCAGGTGCAGGAGCATCAGGAACGTGACAGCCTCGTGGGATAGGAGTTCCGTTCGCACCGACAGCACGACATAGTCCTGACCGCCGCCCCCCGCGGCGCGGTTGCGGGCGATCAGGCTGGCGTCAAACGCCTCCCGCAGCCCGGGAAGTGCCTGCGCCCGCTGGTTGAACGACACCGAATCGATCGATTCGTACGTGACGGTGGCCGGGTCGCTTTCGGCGCTGGTATCGCTGACGAGGCGGAAGTTCCGCCCGAACAGTGCGGCTTTGGCAGGCAGGGCTGTCGCGTTGATGCCGCGCTGTTGCAGAACGGCCCGGTCAACGTCGACGGTCAGCCATGCGGACCGAGGCGTACCGGTGGTCTCGCGAACGCCCATGCGTGTGATCGGCACCAGTTTCGGGGGCTGTCCGAGGGCGTCGGCGTAAAGGTCGTATGCCTCTGGGAGGTAGGCAGCGAGGCGGGATACCTTGATCATTCGGTGCCCCTTCGGGTACCAGAAGCGGCGTCCTGTCCTGAGGGCCAGGTCCTTCGCGACGCCCTTGTCGTCGAGCCGGAGGACCTCTTGCGTGAACGTGTACCGCTGGCCGATGTCCGTGCCCTCGCCGGCTCCGTGGCCCTTGATGATGAGGGTCGGATCCGCGGCTGTGAGGTAGGCCTTGGTCAGGTTCAGCGCGAAGTAGTACCCCATCAGCGGCTTGGAGACGGGGTCGAGGGCCGCGATCGCCTGGTAGTACTGGCGGGCCTGCGCCACATAGGCGCTGAACTTGCGTTGGGCGGGCGGGACGATCGTCCGGTCGTGCAGAACGGCCAGGCGCGAGAAGCCGTCGGGAGCCACCGCGAGAGCTTCGACGGACGCCCATAGGTCGGCGGCGCTGGCACGGCTGGGCAATGGCCGGGCGTGGGCGCCGACTCCGGCGGTGACGAAGCGCGCGTTGACGCTGAGCGGTCTGCCTGTGCGTGCGCCAGGCGGACGGCCGGTTCGGTTCACGGTTTTCCTCCAGCGACTCGTCGCAGTGCGGACAGTCGGGTTCTGACGGGCGTGGGGGCTCGGCCCTCGAGATTGAGAGGGGGGTCGAGCGCGTGCAAGACGTCGTCTTCGAGCCGGGCCAGGTGGGTCGGGTCTGGCACGGGATACGTGGCAACGCCGAGGTGCGCACGCATCCACTGTGCGAGCACTCGCCGGCTCGGTGTGTCGATCTTGCGCGGGTCGGCGAACGTGAGGCCGAGTGGCTCGCGCAGGGCGGCGGCCAGGGTTAGCGCGAAGGTCGAGCCGCGGGTTTGTGCGCGCAGGTGCTGGCCGACGATGCGGCTCTTAAGCGTGGCGGCTCGGGTGATCGCCCGGCGGCGAGTTGTCGCTCCGGCTTGCCCTGCGTAGATGAGTGGGCCAATTCCCTGTCCCAGCGAGTGTCGGAGCAGGTGCAGGGCTTCCTCATCGGCCCACCACGCGTAAAGGCCGGGATGCTGCAGGGCGGGCTCTCGCGGGTCCAGCGCATGCGCAGGTATGGCGTGGGCACGATCCGCGAGGTGGGCCACGGCCTTCTTCGTATCTGCCGTGCCGTCATGGCCAGTCCCGGCGGGCGTTGGCTTCACGGCGGAAGGTGATGCACGCGGCGACGGGTTCCCGGACACCAACGACTCCGCGCGTAGCGTGAGCGGCGCCGCATCGACCTGGTGGCGACACCAAGAACTGAAGCCGAGGGAAAGGTCCCGGGGCACACTTACCTGTGCGCCGCCCGCGCTCTCGGCCGTGACGAGAACCACGTGCGGTAGGCCGAGGCTGGGCCAATCGGTGGATCGGATCACATGGGCGTACGCGCTCGCTCCGCCAGCGAACGCGACTAGGGAATGTAGTCCGCGCTGCTCGGCGTAGTGCGCGATCTCGCGGCCGAGCAGCCTGGGCGGCCAGTCGCCCAGGCGGAGTCGGCGCTCGTACCAACCGATGGGCTCAGTGGCTTCAAGGACGCCGTAGCCACCGGAGAGTATGAGCACCGGAGCGTGCTGGCGGGTGGCCTCGGTGAGCGCTTCGAAGGCGTGCGTGTAGAAGGTTCCGGTGTAGCGCTGCCAGGCGGGGAGCAGCAGTCGATCGTCGCGCTGCGCGGCGGCGGCGACGCTTGCCCGAGCCTTATCGAGCGCGGGCGACCAAACGGGCAGTTCTCCTCCTGCGACGCCGACCTTGGACAGGCCGCCAATTGCCTTGCGCTTGGAGCACGGGATCACCACGAGGGTGTCCAGGGGCACTAGGGAGGCGATGGACGTCAGCCCTGACGCGTCTGGAAGGCTGCGCATCGGTTGGGCTGGTGTCGGTCGACGAGCGCGTTCGAGCGTCGCGGTGTCGTCAGTCGTGACGCGCCGGAAGGTGACGGCACGCCCGGGTTCGACCCGTTCCAAGCCGTAGCCTGCCGCGCGCCATGCTCGGACCTGGGCCCGGTCGCCGTGCCACCACGGCTGGTGGTCGCGGGCGCTCGCTGGGAGGCCGCCGACGGCTCGGTCAAGCATCTCCCAGCCGATGGTGACGGTGGGTTCGGTGCGGTCTCGCAGGAGCCGAGTGATGCCGTCGTACTTGCTCATAGGGTCCACCGGACCGGTGTCGCAGACCATGCTTGAGTCACTGCTGGCCTCACGTGCGCCCCCCTGAAAGCGGAAGCCCTCTGGCCGGGCGCGCGCGCGTGGTCGCGCACGGACCGCCGTTGGATCGCGAACCTGGTCACGAGGTCACCGCCTTCCCGTCCGCGACTGGTCATTGTCCTTCAGGTACTGCCGCGCCTGCCATCTCGGCGTAGCGGCAGAGGGCGTTGACGCGCCTGAGTTGCTCGGGTGTGTCGACCGCGGCGTCAAGCAGTTCCGGGCTGCAGACGAGCACGGAGAGTGCTTGCGCTCGACTGACTGCGACGTTCAGGCGGTGCAGGTCGTACAGGAAGCCCACACCACGCGGTGCGTCCTCGGCGCTCGAGCTGGTCATCGAGTAGATGACCACTGGCGCTTCCTGGCCTTGGAACTTGTCGACGGTCCCGACGCGGGCGTTCGGCAGTCGGCGCAGTAGCTCGCCGACCTGGTTGTTGAACGGGGCCACGATCAGCACGTCGTCGGCTCCGATCGGTCGCTCCAAGCCGTCGACGTCGACGTAGCCCTGCCCGATCAGGGAGTGCCAGAGCTGTTCGATCTCGTCGGCTTCCTCGGTGGAGCGGGCCGCGTTGGCCACGTGCGGAACGGTGCGCAGGCGTAGTCCGCTGCCGGACAGTGGTCCGCCCGGCAGGAGGGTCTGGCGGTCTCGACCAGTCGCCGACCGGAGGCGGCCCTCGTAGGCGAGATCGGAGATGAACACGGTGACATGCGGGTGCATGCGCCAGGACAGGTCGAGGAAGACGCCGCGGTCCTCAGGCACGGTGTCGTGACCGTCGAGCAGGTGCTCGAGCGCGGAGGCACCCGCGCCGGGCGGATGGAGCGCCTGGGTGGGTTGGGCCAGCTGTTGGGGATCGCCGAGCAGCACCATGGCTGTCGCGCCGCGGGCGACCGCTACCGCGTTGGCGAGGGAGAACTGACCGGCTTCGTCGACGACGAGGACATCGACCGCTTCGGCCATGTCCGGGTGCGCCCAGACCCAGGCGGTGCCGCCGACCAGGGCGACGTCGCCGGCCGCCAGGGCTGCGGCGACCTCGGCGGTGCTCTTCGCCTGGGTCACGTCGGGCGCCCCGGAAAGGTCCTCAATGTCGTTGCACCGTTGCAGGGCGGGCCAGCCGACTTTGCCGAGTAGGTGCCCGATCACCGCGTGGGAGGTGGCGGTAACGCCGACCCGCTTCCCGTCGTCGAGCAATGCCCGGATGAGGTCGGCCCCGACCGTGCTCTTGCCGCTGCCGGGCGGCCCTTGTACGGCGAGAACCTGGTGCCGGAGTCCACGGCCGACGCGCAGCACGGCGTTCTGTGCCGACTCGCCGGCTTGCCGGGCTGTGCCTGCCGGCACGTGGCGATTCAGCACTGCCGCGGCCAGCCGGGAAGTGCCGTTCATCGTGTCGTGTCCGGTGGCGGCAATCGATGCCTGCAGGACGTCGGTTTTGATCGGCCCTGGCGGGCCGAAGCCACGGGATGGCTTGGGGTCGGCCTTGCGCTTGACCACGATGAACCCGGCTGCCGGGTCAAGCTCGACGACCGTGCCCGCGCTCTCGTGGTCGGTGACGTCGTGAGCGGGCTGGCCCACCCGGACCCGGGTGTCCTGCGGGGGGAAGGTGTAGCGCCAGAGCCTGCTCTGCTTGTGCTGGCCGGCGAGCTGCGGCGCGGACAGCGGACCGAGGGCCGATCCGTCGTCTTCCAGCTCGTCCTCAAGGAGCTCCTCGAGGCGGAAGAACTCCCACCAGGCCGGGCGAGCCTCCCGCCGGTGCCACTGCACGAGGTCGGCCAGCAGCGGCTCCCCCGCGGTGCGGAGCCTCTCAGCGAGGTCCAGCTCCGCGAGCTCCTGCGGGCTCAGCGGCTTGTCGGGCTCGGGCGGCTCTTGGTGCGGGCGAGGCTGCGGGCCGTGCGCTTCTTCGAGCTCGGTGCGCCGGCCCTCGAGCCAGCCGTGCAGGTCGTGGGTGGAGACAACATCGTCGCGGTTGTAGGCCTCGATGGCAGGCAGGATGTCCTCGCCGCCCTGCGTCAGCCAGCGTTCGTAGGCGATCACGCTCGCCATCGCGTCGGCGACGTCCTCGTTCTTGTTCCGCTCGGCGTTCCAGTAGAACGCCTCGAGCTTCTTGATGGAGTACGACGGTTTGCTGATCCGCATGCCCTGGCGGACCACGGCGTAGAGGTCGACGAACCGTTCGCCACGCAGCAGCTGGTCGAGCTCGGCCTCGCTGACGCCGTGGCGTGCGGTCAGCCGTTTCAGGGCGGTGGTCTCGTAGGGGGCGTAGTGGTACACGTGCATGGCGGGGTGCCGGCGCCAGCGCTCGAGGAGCCGGTCGACCAGCTCGACGGTGAGCTGCCGTTCCTGGTCGCGGCTGTGTGCCCACAGCGGGGTGAAGCCGCCGTGCCGGTCGCCGAGGCCGGCGAGGTACTCCCGGCCCTCTCCGCCCTCGGCGTAGGGGTCTCCCTCGAAGTCGAGGTACAGGTCACCCTCGTCGGGTGCTGGGAGCCGCAGCAGGCCGGTCCGGCTCTGCGGCGGCAGCAGGAGGTAGGACGGCTTGCCGGTGCGGCGCTCGTTGAGCTGCTCGGCGGCCTGTTGCACCAGTCGCTCGCGGGATGCTCGGCCAATGGTGGTCGGGAGGTCATCGACCGTGCCGGCGCCGAGCTGGGCGAGCGTGGTGATCCCGTGCCGGCGCAGCGCCTCGCGGTGGTCGTTGCGCATGAACGCGACCAGTGTGAGGTCGTCGGCGGCCCGCCACTGGCCCGCGCAACGGTCCAGCCAGCGACACTGTGCGCAGTGCTCGACCTTGACCGGGTCGGTATCCGGCGGATGCTCGACGAAGTCACGCAGCCGAGCGCGGGCTCGCCGGGCGTAGGCGGCGACGTCGACCAGCCGCCACGGTCGTTGCTCCCCGTCGCCGGTCACCACCAGCAGCCGTTCCGGGGCAACCCCCTGCAGCTCCTCGAGTCGGTCTGCGTACACGGCCATCTGCAGCAGCGCGGGGACCTTCATCCGCCGGGCCAACTTGGTGTCCGCGACCTCGTAGGACCACCTTCCCAGGGTTGACGGGCGCTCGACGCGGAGCAGGAAGTCGGCCTGCCCGCCCCACGCTCCGTCGAAGAAGGTGCCCTGGTAGACGACGTCGACCCCGGACTGCATCGCCTGCAACGTCTGGCGCTCGGCTTCGCGGCGGCCCGCAGGGTCGAACGCAGTCGGGATCTCCGTCACCGACTTGCCCTCAGCGCGCAGCGAGGCGAGGTAGGCGTGCTCGTGGGCAAGCCCGAGTCCGAAGATCAATTCCAGCTCATCGGAGTCCAGCACCGGCTTCGGCAGGTTGCCGCCGACCACGGCCAGGTCGAGGGTGGTGGCGTGCCGGCACGCCAGGTGCTTGGTCAGGTCGGTCGGGCTCAGCACCAGCTGGCCGTCGATGTTCTGCACGTGCATCCCCGTTCGGCGCCCCCGCGACCAGCGGTCTGGTCGATGGGCTGACTGTAGGCAGGGGGCCGGACAGAGACCGGAAGAATGACCGCCTTCTTCCGTCTGGCGATAGTTCGGCTGGGAGGATCTCCGACATGCCGCCATCGCACCTGTTCGTCTTCCGCGGGAACCTGACCCACTTCATGTGCGATGCATGGCTGCTGCCCGGAGACACGACCTACACCGTGGAAGACCCCTGGTACGACGCCGTTCCCGGGCTTCGGCAAGCCATCGAGACGGCCAGGGGCAGTACGCCGCGGTTCGGGTCCGGGGAGCACCTGGCCACCGCCATGGTGGACTGGCCGGGTGGTGACCCGCTGCCGGTGCTGACAGCCGTCCCGCTCGACGGCGTGCTGGACCCTGCCGATGTGCGCCCCGCCGTGCGGGCGTTCGTCACGACGGCAGCGGCCGCGGTTGCGGCTCGGGACCGGATGACCGACCGTTCGGTGCCGTTGCTGGGGATGCCGGCGTTCGCCACCGGCGCGGGGGGAGGCGGCCCGCAGCGGGGTGCCGTGCTCCTCGAGGTGATCACCGCTGCCCGGGACGCGGCCACTGAGGTCGGTGTCGACGTCGCGCTGGTCTTGTGGTCGGAGTCCGACCTTGCCCTGACCCAGGCGCAGCGGAAGCGGGCCGATGCCCCGGAACCGTGGCCGGATCTGAGTCCGCGGCTGCGAGGGAAGGCCGAGGAGCTGGCCGCGGTGGCAGCCCAGGGCCGTCTCGTGCCGTTCATGGGCGCAGGGGTGAGCGTCAGCGCCGGGTTGCCCACCTGGGCCAAGCTCATCGACCAGCTGGCCGTGACCGCCGAGCTGACGGGGACACAACGCCACCAGCTGGGCGAGCTCGACGTCTTGGACCAGGGGCATGTCCTGCGCGAATTGTTTCAGGAGCAGGGTCTCGACTTCGGTGCCACGGTCGTCGCCGCGGTCGACCGCGACCGCTACGGGCTGGCGCCGGCTCTGCTCGCGACTCTGCCGGTCACCCAGGCCGTCACCCTAAACTACGACCGGCTCTTCGAGATCGCCTCGGCGGACGCCGGCCACCGGGTTGCCGTGCTGCCCGAGGCCTCAGCTGCGGCCGGGGACCGGTGGCTACTGAAGCTGCACGGCAGCGTGACCGACCCCAGCAGCATCGTGCTCACCCGCGACGACTACCTGGGCTACGGCGCCAATCGGGAGGCACTGTCCGCGATCGTGAAGGCGTTGCTGATCACCCATCACCTGCTGTTCGTCGGCTTCGGGCTGACCGACGACCACTTCCACGCGATCGTGCACGACGTGCGCCGTGCGATGCCCGACCGTCGCCGGACGGGTGCCTCGTTCGGAACCGCCTTGGTCCTCGACAGCGATGACCTGCAGCGCCGCGTCTGGGCCGACAGCCTCGACCTGCTGCCGATGACCGACTCGTCCGCGGCCGACGCCGACCACGATTCCGCACAGGAGCCCATGCCGGAGGCGGCGAGGCTCCTTGAGATCTTCCTCGATTGCCTGCTGGCGCACGCCTCCGATAGCCAGACCTACCTGCTGGCGCCCGAGTACGACGGAGTGCTGTCCGGGGCCGAACGGTCGCTGCGCAGCAAGCTTCGCGACTTCGCCGCCAGCTGTGACGCCGCCGAGCGCGCCACACCGGCGTGGCGAGTGATCGCCAACTCGCTGCGCCAGCTCGGCGGCCCAGACCACGACGTCCCGGCCATCTAGCTGGCGCTCGCGGTAATTTGCCAGCCCCGCTGGCCGGCACTACCGCCCAGTCTCCCGGGAGCGCTCTCAGTGGTGCAGCTCGCCGACGATTGCGCCGTCCCTGATGACGTGCTGGCCGGTGCCCGCGTCGAGGACGTCCACCTGGGCCGCCAGGTACCGATCCCATCCTTCGTGCATCGTGTCGAAGGCGCTCAGCCTCGTGTGCTCGTCCTGGGTGACAAGGCAAGCCACTGCTGCTCTGAGCACCTGCTCGGTGGTCGATGGGTCCTTGAGCAGCTGTGCGATCAGCCCGGCGCGGGTGAATACGTGGTCGTGGCGCAGGACGGAGTGGTACTTCGGGCCGTCATAGCTCATGGCGGCTGGGCTGCGGAACTTCGGGGTGAGCTTGCCGTCGACCTCGGTGACCTCCCAGGTGGCCTGGACCAGGATCCGTTTGCGCATCGTCGGGTGCATCTCGGTCTGAGCCAGGGCGAAATCTGCTGCGGCGATCGCAGCCTGCAGCCGGAGCTCGCGGTCCGCCTTGGGGACGTAAGGCTTCTGGTATCCGCGGCCGGAGAGCTGCTGCCGTGCCTGTGCTACCGGGGTGGGCGTCTCACCTGGCATCCACACCGGCTCGCCGGTCGCGGCCGCCCCGAATGCGGCCTGTAGGTGCTCCAGCCGGTCGACGAACCACTCCGCGCTCTGGCTCGGATCCACTTGTCCGACGGTGCCAGCGCGGTAGACGGCGACCCGGCAGACCCGGTTGCCCCGGGCGGTGTCTCGCGCTTCGGCGATCACATCCTCCGGGCCGTCATACTCCTGGGTGATGTCCTCGACGTGATCGGCGAGCCATCCCTCTGCTCGATCAGTCTGTTCGGGTCGGCCGAGGGCGAGGTTTGCCTCGACCCTCATGCCTTCACGCGGGAAGTTGATGCTCCACCGGACCGGGAACTCCGGGTGGGTGGGGCCGAAGAAGTCGCGGTAGTTCTTCTCTGGTCGGAATGCCCTCGGTTCGGGTGCGCCGGGCCGTCGGGCCAGGGCGCGGTCCACCTCGGGCCAGAAACGCTCGTAGTCCGTCCTTGTCGGCATCGGCCTGCTCCTTGGTTGCTGCTCGGGGTTCGCTTAGGTGCGCTCGTTGTCGTGCTCGGGAACACGATGCCCAGACGGCTGTGGGCGCCGTCGCGTCTGGGACGGGTCGGCACGGCGGAACAGGCTGGCGGGCTTGCCCACCGTCCCAGTGCGCTTGGTGCCGGTGGGCTCGACGAGGGCTTCCATCTGACGCCGGAACGTGTCCTTGGGCAGGTCCCCGCTGTCCAGTACGGCCTCGTGCACCAGGCGCAGCTCGTGAATGGTGAACTCGTCGTCCAGGAGCCGCATCGGGTCTGGATGCTCGGTGTAGGCCCGGCGGGCCCAGTGGACTGCCTCCACGACGATCTGGTCGTGGTCGAACAGCAGCCCGCCGCGCTCCCCCTGCACTACGGCAGCCGGTGGCCGGCCGTCGACCGGAACGAGTTGGCACGAGTCGCTGACGATCGGCGCGAGCCGCACGTAGGGGACGAGGTCGACGTGAGCGACGCTGAGCACCCAGCCGCGGTCGTCGCGGCCCGGGTCGTCGAAGACACGCAGCTGCTGGGGCTGCTCCCCGGCGACGCCCACCTTGTCGCGCAGCGCGCGCAGCGCCGCCTGCTCCAGGCGCTCCTGCTCGTGGACGAAGCTGCCGGGCAGCGACCATCTCCCGCGCCCGTACCCCGTGGTCCGGCGGTGCACCAGGACGCTGAGCTGACCGCCGCCGCGCCCGCCGGGAACCACGGTGAGCAGAGCGACGTCGACCGCCACTGAAGGGCGCGGCCACTTGGCGAGGTCCGAGCGGACACGTGACGACACGCTGGACAGGTTAGCGCATCCATGCTCTAATCGGATTAGCGCATTTTTGCGCTTACCTGAGGAGGGCTTCATGGACACACTCGATCTTCATCTCGGACGCCCCGTCGTCCGCGGCGCACTGACCGTCTTCCCGGTCTGGAACGGCGCGGCCGTCACCGCCCGTGGCTACGACCTCGGCTCCGGCGCGCTGCGCGTGGAAGAACGGACCGGTGCCCCTGTGGTCGCCGAGCTCGTCGTCACCAACACCGGCCCCCGACCGGCGCTCCTGCTCGAAGGCGAGCTGCTGCAGGGCGGCCAGCAGCATCGAGTTGCGGCACGCTCCGTCGTCATCGACTCCTGCGCATCGCACGTGCTCGAGGTGCGCTGCGTCGAGGAGGGCCGATGGTCCGGCGGGCGCGGGCACGCTCGAACCGGACACCGGGCTCCCGTCAGCGTCCGGGCCGCCCAGGCGCAGCAGTCGACCTGGCAGCGGGTGCGTGACCTCGAAAGCCGTCATGGCGGGGGCGAGACCCATTCCCTGGGCGACACCCTTGCCGGCGTGGAGGAACGGGCCGCAGCCCTGGTCGCCCACCTCGTGCCGCTGCCGTTCCAGACCGGCGTCGTGCTGTGTATCGCCGGGCAGCCAGTCCAGCTTGAGGTCTTCGACTCCCCGCGCACCCTGGCCGCCGTGTGGGATGCAGCGTTGCGGGCAGCCGCGGTCGACGCACTCGACGCCGCCTCGATCCCGACCCCTGGACGGCGCGCCCGCCGGTTCCTCGATCGGGTCCGTCAGCTGAGCACGGAACCTGCCGTATCGAAAGGTGGCCGGTCCGAGCTGCGGTCCTCGCCCTACGTTGAGCTTGCCGGTCTGTCGTGGCGGGGCCGGACGGTGCACGCCGTGGCCACCAACCCTCGACACGAGTCGCTGCACGCGTAAGCAGGCGTCGCTCAACGTAGGCCCCTCCGCCAGTCAGGCAGAGGTCCGCCGCAAAGGCGCGGAATAGTGCCTCAAGTCCCGCTTGACCGCGATCACCGCGGTTCCACGCTCGACGAATCGACCTTCTCGTGGCGGGCCTAGCACCAACCTCACGGCCGGCGGCGTTGCGGGAGCTGCCATATGTGTCCGGTGGATAGGCTATTGGCTTAGGTCATGACCAACTGCATCAACTCGGTGTAGTTGGTGACGACGCCGTACTTGGCGCCCTGGCCGTTCTTCTCGTTCAGCGAGGCGAAGAATCTGCGGGCGCACTCGATCTTGGCGTCCTCGACGCCCTTGAGCTGGAGCGTCGACAACGACCCCTTGGTCTCGGCGACGAAGTAGACGTGCTTGACGCTGCCCTCGGTGAAGGCAATGGCCCAGTCCGGGTTGTAGTTGCCCACTGGCGTGGGGATGAAGAACCCCCGCGGCAGTTTCGCGTAGACGGAGACCTCCTTGCTCGTGTCCAGCTCGGTGACAAACGCCCGCTCGATCTTGGAGTCCGTGACGACGTAGTCGTAGATGTGCTTGGTGAGCTTGTTTCCAGCTTGAGTGAGGTCTTGCTTGGTTTGGTTCTCCGTGAAGATCGCCGTCTCGAAGCGGTCTTCGAGTGCGTCGTAGGCCAGGTGCTCGACGATCACGGTGGCCTTCTGCTCGTTGATGAGCCGGGCCGCCTCGGTAATGAACTGCTCGGGGTTCTGCGTGAACTTCGCGAAAGTCGCCGGAGTCACTCCAGTGAGGATCGCAGCCGCGGTGCGGCGCGTGAGCTGAGTCTTCTCGGTGATCTCGCCCAGCAGGTCGTACTTGACCTGCGACCCTGCCGAGGTCGCCTCGGTATGCGTCGACGTGCTGGCGACGTCGAAGCCCGTGCCGTTGGCGAGGTCGTCTGCTTCTAGCGAGTCGCGCTGCTGACCGGACTGAACGACGTATTGCATGGCCGCGACGTTGAGGTGAGCGTCGAGCGCACGTACGCACTTCGACACCAGTTCCGCCGAGTCGAACTCGACCTGATAAATCGCTTTGTGGTTGATCCCTCCCCACAGGGCTTGCCACTCCTTCTTGGCGAAGTTCGCCTCGTTGAGCGGGATCTTCTTCGGCTTGCGGTCGTCCGTCGGGAGCGGCACGTCGATGTAGAGCGCGTCGACCAAGGGCCAGACGAAATCGATGACCGGCTTGAGCACCTCTGAGCTCGGCTCGGCGAGCGTCCCGGACTCCTTGGCCTCCTTATAGGCGTCGGAGACCGTGTCATCGTCGTTGAGGTAGTCGTTCTTGATCAGGTACTTGTACAGAGCCTGGGCTAGGGCCTCCTCGACGAGGCTCTCGCCGGACTCGGTGCGAATCGCCTTCCCGGTGAAAAACTTGACGCTCGCCTTGCGTGGGCGTGCCGCAAGCGAGGCCGCGATCTCCTTCTGTAGGCCGTCGACAAAGTCGGTGTAGGACTCGTCAGTGACCACAGTGAGCTCATTGATGTCGTGGACAGTGACGGGATTGTCCATCCGCTCACCATGTTGGTCGACTGCCAGACGGAGTCCTCGGCCGATCTCCTGGCGCCGCGAGACAGTGTTGTCGCTCTTCTTGAGTATGCCCATGACGAACACATTGGGGTTGTCCCAGCCCTCGCGCAGCGCCGAGTGGGAGAAGAGAAAGCGCACTGGCTCGGTGAACGATAACAAGCGTTCCTTTTCCTTCAGGATCAGGTCATAGGCATAGACATCTGTTGACTGCCCCGCTTCTTCGCCGCGGCTGGAGACCAACGGATCGACCTGATGTTTGGTCTTCTTGTCGATCGAGAAGTAGCCCTGATGCACGGCGCGGACATCGTCGCGACGGAGGTACTCCTGGTAGGCCGTGGTTGCGGCATCCAGTTCCAGCTCACCAAAGATCTCCTCGACGATCGCTGCGTACTCCTCCTCGAAGACGCGGGCGTAGTCGCCGAGGGTGTCTTCGCGGGTGTAGTCGCGGTACTTGGCGACCTCGTCGATGAAGAACAGCGAGAGCACCTTGACGCCCTGGGCGAAGAGTTCGCGCTCCTTGTCCAGGTGGGCTCGAATCACCTCCCGAATCTGGATGCGCCGCTTCGTCTCCTCCGTGACATCGCGGTCTGCAAGCTGGCCCGCAACAATGACATCACCGTTGCTGAGCGTGACGGTGTCATCGATAGCGCTGACATCAGTGACCACGAGGTCCTTATAGGCCTCGATTCCTCCTGCGAGATCGTGGAGCCGGCTCCCCTTGGTGACGCGCTTGACCTGGCGCCTGATCGGTCCGCCTTTGGTCTGCACTTCTAGCTCAACGCGAGCAGCCGGGGGCTGGCCCTTTCGCACTTCGATCGCGTCGAGGTAGAGGTAGGCCGTCGAACCGGAAAGCCCCCTCACCGTGATGCCGCGGACCGCGATCTTCTTGACGAGCTTCTGGTTGTAGGCGTCAAGGGCGTCAAGGCGATGCACCTTGGTGTGCTCGACCTTGTGGGTGGCGGAGTAGCGCAGGACCATGAGCGCGTTGAACTCAGCGAGCGCCGTGAGCGACTTGTCGGCCCCGATCTTCTGCGGCTCGTCAATGATGACGATGGGGCGATTGGCCTTGATGACGTCGATCGGCTTGCGGGACTGGAAGTCATCCAGCTCGTCGTAGATCCGCCTTTGGTCTTTACCGGTCGCGTTGAAGGCTTGGATGTTGATGACCATCACCTGCACGCCGGCATCAGAACTGAATCGCTCCAGCTCGTGGAGCTGCGACGAGTTGTATATGAAGGAGCGAGGCTTGGTTCCGTAGGCCTGCTGGAAATGCTCGGCCGTCACGTCGAAGGACTTCTTCACACCCTCGCGGATGGCCACCGAGGGGACAACGATGATGAACTTTGACCAGCCGTACCGTTTGTGCAGTTCCATGATCGTCTTGATGTAGACGTAGGTCTTGCCGGTACCGGTCTCCATCTCGACATCAAGGTTTGGGGCACCGAGAGCCGCCTTGCTGTCCTTCATCGCAGCCGAGAGAGGCAAGTTCCGGGAACGTTGCACGTCATGGAGGTTCTCGAGAAGCTGCTTCGGGCTGAGGGCGAGCTCGGCGTTCCTCAGACCCGAGTCCGGAGGCAAGGTCGTCTCGAACAGTGCGGGCGCAGCAGTCGGCTTCTGCTTGCCGGGGTCGATCCGGTACGAGTCCCCGTCATGCTTCGGCTGGCCCGCAAAGACATTGACGACGGCATCGACGGCATCGGTCTGATAGGACTGAACCTTGAACTGGAGTTTCATCCGGGTCAGATCGCCTTCACGTCAGTCGCGGAGGAGATCTCGCGGAAGACTTGTTCCGCGTTGATACGGGCGTCATCCGATGCGAAGGCGGAGTCCCGGAACACGGCGCGAAGCGGCTCACGCTTTGCGATTGCTCGAACCAGTTCCGGGCTCACCTCCGTGTCGAAGCAGGCGATGAGCGCGTCGTCCTCGACGACCAAGATCTCATGGCCTCCGAGTGCCTCCGCACTCAGTGGCATCGCGAGGCCAAGGCCCCAGTCGAGCAGTACCTGAAACACCAGATCCTCGGCCGACCTTCCCGGCTTGACGCTGTCCTCCAGGCCTGTGAGTGCCTGTTGGTCGGTCTGGTCGGGAGTGCGGAAGACGTCCGCCATGTTGGTCGTGTCGACCGTCAGTGCCCTGAACCCGACATCGAGCATGGCAGCCTTGTCGCGGAGCTTGTCCCCTGCAAGCCGAAGGCGCTGCTTCCCGATCTCAGCGACCGTAAGTGGCTTGCCCAGGGAGGTGAGGTACTTGATCGCGTTCGTGGTGATCTGCCTGGCAGCGCCCTTGGCCGTCTTTAGCGAGGCATTCAGATCCTCCGCCACCTGAATGCCAATGAAGTGGGCTTCGCCCCCAGTGGCGAGATTGAGCTCCCACACCGCCTGAAGCGCCGACCCCGACCCGGAGAACATGTCTAGGACGATGTCCCCTCCGGACACGCCGACTGCCTTGTAGATGTCCCGCAGGAGCAGTTCGTCCTTGGGGTTGGTGAAGATCTTCTCTCCAAAGAGCGTCGCAAGCCGCTTAGAGGCGGCACGACCATCGACGTACCGAATGCTTGTAAGGCTCTGCGTCTCGGTGCTCGCCAAGTAGGTCTTGTTGTTAGGGACAGTCGTGTGGTCGGCTCCAAAGTGGACGCGCCCCTCCGTCATCCGTTGCTGCATCGAGGACTCCGGGTACCGCCAGCCGGTCGATGGCGCCTTGCAGGTCTTCTCAGTCACCGGGTGAAGAACGTCGTAGACGTACTGGCCGTCGTTCGGGCCGGCGATGTTGTCAGGGAAATACACGCCGCGCTCGTCCATCCAGGTGTAGTGCTTGCTCGCTGAGATGGGGTCGCTAGCAGGGAACTGCTTGAACCAATCCTTGGCCGCCTTGTTAATGGCCGACCAGTCCTCCACGAACTCCTTCTTGAAGCCGTCGAAGGCGGCGTAAATCTGTTCCAGGCCTTCCTTGCGCTCGGTCCAGTCGCCAGAATTGGCAGTCTTGTTCTTGACGAAGAAGACGATGTACTCATGCTGCATCGAGATGTAGCTCTGGTCGTTCTTGCTGCTGTTCTTAAGTACGATCTCCCCGACGTAAGCGTCGGTGCCCAGCACCTCGGTGCCGAGGTTCACGAGGTTGGCGTGCTCGTTCTCGTCGATGGAGACGACCAGCACGCCGTCGTCGGTCAGCAGGTTCCGCGCAAGTTTGAGGCGTGGAAACATCATGCTGAGCCAGTCCGAGTGGAATCGTCCGTTCGCACTAGTGTTTGAGACTAGGGGCACGCCGTCTTCGCTGACCTGCCCCGAGCGCCGGAGCTCGTCGTCCTTCGTAGTCGCGAAGCTATCGGCGTACACGAAGTCGTTACCCGTGTTGTACGGCGGGTCGATGTAGATCAGCTTGACCTTGCCAAGGTAAGACTCCTGCAGGAGCTTAAGCGCTTCGAGGTTGTCGCCTTCGATGAACAGATTCGCGGTGGTGTCGAAGTCGACTGACTCCTCGCGAACGGGCCGCAGTGTCTTGGCGATCGGCGCGTTGGCGGCGAAAGCAGCTGCTCGCTTGCCCGGCCAGTCGAGTTGGTAGCGCTCCTGCGGACCATCGACGACGTAGTCGGCGAGTTCCTGGCGCAGCAGGTCAAAGTCGATCCCGCGCTTGAAGACTCTCTCGTCGCCCTCGCTCTCGATGGTCTCGGTGATCACACTGGGGAACAGTTCGGCGATCTTGTCGATGTTTGCCGCTGTCAGGTCGGGCGACGTCATACGAAGCTTCTCCACCGTATCCCTCAGTTCTCAGTGCTAGGAATCGTGCCGGGCGTCTGGCTGGTCAGAGCGACGAGCCTTGCCTGTCTGATCCTCAGGGCGCGACGCAACTCCACCTTCCGGTTGAGTTGTGGCTCGTTGCGAAGCTTGCGCTCGAGGGCCCCGACCTCGCGTTGTAGCTGTCGCACCGCCGCCAGTCTGGAGGTGACCTCCAACAGGTCTTCACCCGGGCGCGCCGCTACGGGCAACATGGGCTCCAACAGGGCGGCGTACAGGATCGGAAGGTTGATCGCCGTCGGAAGCGGCATGCGCTCGGCATCCTCCCCCTGCCACGAAGTGGTGAAGTAGGCACCGACTCTGGCCGAGCCACCTCCGAGGGTCTTGTGGGCGGCGACCATCCGAGTTTGCTGGGAGTCAGCAGAACTGCGGGTGATCTCGAAGATGATCGGACTCTTGACGACTCTGTCGATGGCGGTGAGCACTACGTCGCTGACGTCGTCGCTCTTGGCGTCGATCTGAAACACCTGCAGTTCGGGCAGGGCCTTGGTGCCGGGCAAATTGATCGTCGACTCTGCGAGCTTGAAGGCCCACGTGATCCGTTGGACCTCGCCCACGAACTTCTCCTTGACGACGTTCGTCACCTGCCCACGCTCGTAGAACCTGTTCTTCGGCACAACCCGCCCGAACTTGGCGCCAGCTGGCCAGCGGTAGAGCAATGCCGTCATGAGACCCCCGGCACTGGATTGACGACCGCGATGAAGGCAATCAGCTCGAAGTCGTCGACGCCGCCGATCGCCTGAGTGAGTGCTGTTGTGGGGCCGTCGGTAAAGAGGCTGTCGAGATCTCGCTCGTCAGTCACGTCGATCATGGAGCGGATGGCTGCGGTGAGTAGCTCGGAGTACTTCTCCATCTCTGCGCCCTCACTTGTGGCGGCATTGAAGATGTGCGTCGCCTCGACGACCGGCTCGTCGTACGGGCGACATCCGGCACGGACTACATCGAGCAGGTGCTTCACCTCGGTGTGGTCAGCGATGACGTTGCTGTCGTCGTCGAGGTACACAAGGTAGTGGGGGTGGAGTCGATTGCCACGGTTGTTCGTGTCGGTGGCATCGACGTTGCGAAGCGCGAAGAGCGCGCCGGGCTTCAGCCCCTTCTCCGGCTGGGCCGGCACCACGGCGTGGAGACCCTTCGGCGCGGTGGCGAGGTCGCCGTACTGCTTGAGGTATCCGAGGAGATCCATGCGGAAGTCGTTGAGGCCGAGGTCGGTGATGGAGACGCCCGTCCGCACGTCTTCGAGTTCGATGACCTCATCTTGGAGCTTGCGCAGTTGCTCCTTGCGATAGGCCGCGTCGGCGCTGGCCGGATCGAGAATGTTGTCGTCGCCAACGCCGGCGAGGTCCGCGATGACCATGCGGCTCTCGACGCGTTCCTTCAGGTTGATGTACTCGTCGAGCGAGATGTCCGGCCAGAAGTTCACCAGCTGGATGTAGCCATTGGTCGATCCGATGCGGTCGATGCGGCCGAATCGCTGGATGATCCGCACCGGATTCCAGTGGATGTCGTAGTTGACGAGGTAGTCGCAGTCCTGGAGGTTCTGGCCCTCGCTGATGACATCGGTGCCGATCAGGACGTCCAGCTCGCCTGTCTCCTTCGGCATCGTCAGATGCCGCTGCTTCGAGCGCGGCGAGAACAACGTGAGGACTTGCTGGAAATCGTAGCCGGTCCCGAGTGTCGTCCTTGCGGCGTGCCCGCCACCGGTGATGAGTGCGGTCTGCAGGCCGCCTGATGCTAACGCCGGCGCAAGTTCCCGGTAGAGATAGTTGGCGGTGTCGGCGAACGCCGAGAAGATCAACGCCTTCTTGTTGCCTTCGTTGATGGGGTGGGCGGCCTTGTCCTCGACGAGCCGCTTGAGGGTCTGGAGCTTCACATCGTGGGCCGGTGTGACCTTGTGCATCTCGTCGAGCAGCTCACGCAAGGTCTCGCGGTCGTGCCACAGGTCGCGCTGCCAGGACTCGATGTCGATGTCGTTGAGGTCGATCTTGATCTTCTCGCCGAACGAGAGCGCCTCGACGTCGAGGTCGTCCTCGTCGTCTACATCCAGGCTGGCCAAGTCGACGTCCATGTCGGTGAGCGACCCCGTGTGGGTTTCGAGGCGTCCGAGAGTCTTGTCGACAGCACTCTCGATCCTCTCCAGCGTTAGTCGGAATGCCTCGACCGAGCTCTCGAGCCGCTTGAGCAGGTTGACCGTCATGAGCTTCTTGAGGCCTTGCTCTCGGCCGCTCTGTCCGAGGTTGGATCGGGCGGTGCCTCCCCTGACGTCGTACAGGTCTTCGTACTTGCCGATGCGGCTCGGGAAGACGTAGGCCAGCGGGGTATAGACCGCCAGCGTGAGTACCTGGAGCTGCTCGAAGATCTCGTTGAATGTCGGCACATTCGGCAGGTCGGCTAACGGTGCGCGGATCGACTCGGGCGGGAGTCGCTGGGGGAAGGCGCCGATCTCGGTGGTGTCGTAGGACGCCAGGATGTGTTTCCTTGAGCGGGCGATGGTGACCGCGTCGAGCAACTCGAAGAAGTCGAAGTCGAGCATCTGGAGGATCTGGTCCGTGGTCCTTGCCTCGGGCGGAAGCTTGGACCATTCGTTGAAAACGCGCTGGGCGTCGCTGAAGACCTTCTCGACCGTGGTGGAAATGTTGAGGTGCTGCCCAAGGCTCTCCGACTCGCCCTCGTAGGCGAGCTGGAGCTGGTTCTTCAAGTCGTTGAACCTGTTGTTAACAGGGGTCGCCGAGAGCATCAGGACCTTGGTCTTCACACCCTCGCGAATCACCTGCCGCATCAGCCGCTGGTAGCGCGACTCCTTCTCCTCTGCGTAGTCGGCGTTGCGGAAGTTGTGGGACTCGTCGATGACGACCAGGTCGTAGTTGCCCCAGTTCACCCGGTCGAGCCGTAGTCCCAGCGACTCGCCTCGCGTGCGGGACAGGTCGGTGTGCGCGAGCACGTCGTAGTTGAACCGATCCGCCGCGAAGATGTTGGTCGTCAAGTTCGCGTTGTAGTTGGTCCAGTTCTCGGAGAGCTTCTTGGGCGCGAGCACGAGCACGGACTTGTTCCGTAGTTCGTAGTACTTGATCACGGCCAGGGCGGTGAAGGTCTTACCGAGGCCCACGCTATCGGCGAGAATGCAGCCGTTGTAGGTCTCAAGCTTGTTGATGATCCCTGTCGCGGCATCGCGCTGGAAGTTGTAAAGGCTCTGCCAGACCTGAGTCTCCTGATAGCCCGTACGGTCGTTCGGCAGGACGTCTTCGTTGATGTCGTCGAGGAACTCCGAGAACAGGTTGTAGAGGATCAGGAAGTAGATCCTGGCCGGCGAGTTCTCGGCGTACACGCTGGCGATGTGATCGCGAACCGCCTCGGTAACGTCGTCTAGCTGGTCAGGGTTGTGCCAGATCTGGTCGAAAAGCTGGACGTACTGCGCGGTCATCGGCCCATCATCGATCCGATGGACCATGTTCGAGACCGCGTTGCCGCGCTCGTAGCCGAGATCCGCTGTCGTGAAACCTTGGAGCGGCATGTAGGCCGCCTTGTCGTCGACGACGGCAAACTGCTGCATCGGGTTGCCGGTGGAGTTCGATCGGAACGTGACCTTGCGGCGCACCCAGTCCGCGCACTCCTTGGCGACCGCGCGCTGTGTGAGCTTGTTGCGAAGCCGGATCTCGAACTCAGAGCCGTAGAGGCTGGACTCCCCGCCCGTGGCCCGCGGGATAAAGAACTCACGACGCTCTTTGCGGATCTTGTCCGTGGCGTTGCTGGTGATGAATGCGGGCGAAGTGAAGATGAACTCCAACTCGCTGACCTTCTCCAGCTCCTTGCGAAGTGCCTCGAAGGCGAAAATTGAGAACGTCGAGGCAGCAATGCGCACCTTGGAGCCGGCCAAGATCTCTGTCTTGAGATCGTCACCCAGCAATTCGTTGAGGTTGTCGATGATCCTCACGAGCCGACCCCCCTACCGGGGGCCTCGTCGGCCCCGTCCCGGCGGACCCAGGCGTCGACCTCAGTGACCTTGAACTTCCAAAGGCGGCCCACGCGGTGGGCAGGCATGCCTTTCGCCGCGATCCAGGTGTAGATGCTGTCCTTGGTGACGCCGAGGTGCTCGGCTATCACGTCAGCAGACACCCAAGGTTCGGCCATACGGTCAGGCTAGTGCGAGTCGTTGCGGGTATTTCCCGGTTTCGCCGGATCTGGCGGCGCATGGTGGGAGTGAGGAGGAGCCGAGCACCTGCCGCGGCCGGACCCTCGACAAAGCGTTGTCGCGCTTAGGCAGTGTGGGCCCGCATCGTGCCCCGAGCCACGCAGTCGGCCCCTCACGCGTTGCGTGCGGGGCCGATGGTTCAGCTAGCGAGGTCCTGCTGGCTGCGCAGAGCAGTTGGAGCGGGACTGTGAACATTCTTCCAGATGCCGCACGTGGCGGCCAGCGCCAATCTCGAACATCGACTCGAGAAGGTTGAGGCCATCGAGATGCGTGAAGACATTCGGCGCCGCAAGATCATCGTCGCACCGGCTGGAAGCGTTGGTGCCGGCGATGCCGTCATCCTGGACATCTCGTCGAAAGCAAGTGCTGTCGTCGTGAGCAACGACAGGTACCGAGAATGTCAGGCTGACCAACCCGGCTACGCACAGAAAACCGGCTTATCGGGGTCACACTCGTCGGCGAGGACTGGTTTTTTCCCCTCGCCACCAACCTCCGGCTCCTGTCAGGACCGATGACGGCACGTCTGCCCCGCCGCACGCCTCGTCCCCGCCCGTCCAGGTGACGCGCGTCCAGGAGCGGCCCGACCTGAGCCGAGCACTCATACCGCCACCGGAGCGTCGGCCGGACGGCTACGGCAAGTGGCACTGGTGGAGCGGCGAATAGGCCGACGACCTGGGCACGTTGAGGCTTGCACCTTGGAAAGGGAGGTTCCGCTAACCGCAGAAGCTCGTCCACGAGCCCCTGGCGGGGCGACAGACTGGGCGTGCGTCGCGAGGTCGCCGTCAGTCCTGCTCGCGCACGATTCGCCGATCGGGCTTCGCGACATTCGTGAGAAGTCGGACGTCCCCAGGACGGCGTCCCTATCGTCGCGGCGACATCCGCCATCGGCTGCTTGGACGAAGCCGCCTGCGTGCTTCGTGCGAGCTCGACGAGCTCGCCCAATCCCGAAAGGGCCGCACGACGGCGAAGACGGGCTTGCCGCGGCACGGGGTTGGCGACCCAAAGTCATGCAGCGCGGACTGTCGACCAAACTCGACGCCTCTGCGCCAGCCCGGACAACGAATGTCGATCGACGTCCGGCTCGTCCATCCGGTCGAGGAGCAGGATGTGAACAACCTCACCTAAGCGGACACCGCAAGCGGTCGTCCGATACGCGTCTCTGTGTCACTGGCAGTAACCACGAGATTCTCTCGATCCCGCTATCTTGCTAACACTTTGCTAACAACAGCGTCGGATTCCGGCGAACGGCTCCGGAAGATCGTTTAGCAAAACCGCAGGTCAGGGCCCTGTTGATCTACGTCGATGGACGCCTCCGGACCCCTCGACCGGCACTGAAAATCGGAAGATCGAAAGTTCCCCCGCCGGCCACCCGGACCGCCCGCGGAGTTTGGGCGGCGCCGTCTGCGAATTTCAGCGGTAACGGCCGCTCTCGACGGCGCGCATATCGGCGGTGGGCGCAAGGCGTCGTCCCTCGAGCGTGACACGGGCGAGGTCGCGGTGCTCACGGGGCGCCAGCTCCGTGAGGGCCACGGCCGTCGTCCACGACAGGCGGGTGGTCGCGGTGGCGTGGTGCTGGACGGACGCGAGTTTCTGCACTACGCGGCTGGGGGCGCTGGCCCACGGACGGGCAATGTCGTACTCGGCAGGGAGGGTGGATGTTCTGACGAGGAGAAGATCGCGTGCTTGCAGAGCGTGGGTGAGGTCGACGTGATCTACGGCGATGTCGGCGGCCAGTGCGCTGAGCTGCCTAAGGCCGCCGAGGAGGTTCCAGAACGCGGTCGCATCGGGCGCCAACTCGGCGCCGGGCCGCAGGTCCTTGTTCGCGTCGAGTCGCGGCAGCCATGCCGGGTCGGTGTGGACGAGCCTGCCGATGCGAGTGGTGAGGTCGGTGGCTTCGCGGCGGATCGCGTCGGCTGGCCCGTCTTCCCTCGCGGCGCGAATGCCTTGCCATCTGATGCGGACCTCGGCCCAGGCGTGACCGGCTTGCTCGGCCGTATCGGCCGCTTCCTGCAAGTGAGCGTCAAACCGGGTACCGGCCGGTTCGTCAACGAGGTTCGTGGCGCGTGTTCGGAGCTGCCGGAACGCCTGCGCGGTAGCCAACTGCGCGGTGGACATGGCCACCGCGACGGTGGCCATCGACCCGGGGGTGTATCGGGCGAGGTGCCCGGTCTGGACCTCCTCGCGGGCCACGCGATGGAGCCGTTCGGCACCCCGGATCGCCTCGCGCAGCAACACCTCCGATGGCTCCCCATTCCGCACCGGTGACAGCCGCAGTGGGGACAGCAGCGGTACCGCGGGCAGGAGCTCACGCTCGGGTCGGACCAGGACCCCAGCGGTGCGGATTGCGCGCTGCGCCTCGTGCAGGACGTCACTGGCCCGCAGAGCCGCCTCACGGGTGGGCCGCTGGACTTGCGAGTTGCCGCCCACCAGCTCGGCGACTGCCGTCAGTCTCCGGAGGTGAGCAACGATGACTTTAGCCAGCGCGCGGCGCCCGGCCGGGCTGTCGATGACAGCGGCGAAGCCGGTCCGGTCCAGCCGCCCGGTGGACAGGGTGTCGCTGTGCGTCGCGAGCAGGTCATGGCTGGCTCCGATGGCGACCGACGCCGCATGCAGGCGAGCCGCTGTGGCCGTCTGCGGATCGCGCGCAGCAGTGGGTGTGGCGCGGTGCAGGTGGCGGATCGCATCGGTCAGTCCCCGGTCGAGTCGCCCTCCGGCGCGTTGCCAGGCGGGGTCGGGGTCACAGAAACGGCGGTCGGGCCGGTCGACGGTTCGCCAGAGCAGCTGGCAGGAACTCAGACACTTCGACAGGGCCGCCAGGGCGGCGACCGATTCCGCGTCGGTGAGCCTGGCGGTGTCGCTGCGGTTTGCGGCGTCGAGGTGCCGTGCGGCGAGGGTGGTGAGCTCGCCGAAGGTGGTCACGGGGTGCTCGTGCGGGTGGTGGCCTCGGCCGCGTCGGCGGCGGAGAGGGCGCCTTGGGAGCAGGCGCGCGCCAGGTCAGGATCACCGCAGGCTCGAGCGGTGTCGCTGAGGGCAACGATGAGGGTCCGGGCGAGCTCCGCAAGGGCGGTCTCGGCCATCGCCAGCTCATCCGGTGACTGCTGGGAGTTGTCGAGCGCGGGTACAGGGGTCGCTTGTGCGCCGTGGACGTGGTCGTCAAGGTCGGTGCGGAGGCTGGCGAAGGCATCGGCGGCGGTCAGGTAGGCCGGGATGTCGTCGGTGGAGC
Source organism: Actinomycetales bacterium (assembly GCA_038210185.1). Classification (GTDB taxonomy): domain Bacteria; phylum Actinomycetota; class Actinomycetes; order Actinomycetales; family Dermatophilaceae; genus Fodinibacter. Next base: position 16,464 of record JBBQWX010000005.1, on the reverse strand, counting down.
CGGTGCGCGACAGAGCCAGCGCGACGGTCTCGCCGTGGTCAGCGGCCTGCCAGGCCAACGCCACCACGTCTAACGGTGACTCCGCTGCGGCGAGGCGTCTGGTGAGCTCAGATGTGGCGACGTGGTTCACGACGGTGCTCCATTCCTCGGTGGCGGGCAGGGCTGGTTCGCTGGTCTGCTCGCGCGCTACTGCTGGGCTCTCCGGTGACGAGCCTGACGCGGCCGTTACGGCTGCGGTTGGCTGATTGTGGATCTGTGGATACCCGTCGCCCTGGGGACGACGAGTCGCACCCTCGGATCGCCTGACGTGCCGCCGCCGCAGCGAGCGAGTCGAGGTGCTGGCTGTTCCGTCGGACTCGGCCGCCGCGATCGGGTCGACCAGGCGGCGCAGAGCAGGGTCGGCGTACCAGGGGGTGGTGGTGAGCCGGATGACCGGCGCCCGGCCGTAGAGGACGACGGCCGTGTCCGGTGGGAGCTGGCGCAGGTACTCCACCGGCGCGAGCCGGGTGTCGGCGGTGTGCTCGGAGACGCTGCGTCCGCCGTCGGGACCAGTCGAGCGGGACCGGCGATCGGTGGGGTGGTCCCCGATCATGCGGGAGGTCGCGTCGAGGGTGGTGAGGTCGGCGGAGCCGGCGAGGAAGACCCGCGCGGTGTGCCCGTTGATCACGGTCGCGGCGCGGCGCCCGTAGAGGGCCTCGACCTGGGCGAGGTCCTGCCACACGGAGCAGATCTGGATGCCCTGCCCGGCGCCGGTGGCGGCGTAGGTCGCGAGCTGGCGCAGCGGCGCGATGTTCGCGGCCTCGTCCAGCATCACCATCAGCGCCGGGTCCAGCGGGCGACCGGTACGGGCGTAGGTGTCCTGTGCGGCCCGCAGCACGGCCTGCACCAGGGACTCGAACAGTGGCCGGAGCCGGCCCTGCTCGTGCGCCGGCGCCACCAGGTACAGGGTGGCGTGCTCCGTGAGGAGACGCCCGACGTCGAGGACCCGGCCGGCGGTGCGGTCATCGTCGGTGATGTCGGTGGCGGCGCGCGCCGACGGCGAGGCGAAGGCGCGCAGGATCACCTCGGTGGTGGCGTAGACGGATTCCCGCTGGCGTTCCTCGCGCGCGCAGCTGGCGGCCCACGCGTCGAGAGCATCAAGGTCGCCGAGGGAGCTGAGGGCTTCGGTGATCTCGGTGGTCTCGCGCCGGTCGACCCAGGCAGCGAGGTGGCGCAGCGACCGGCCGGTCCCGGCGGCGGCGTAGAGCAAAGGTGCCAGGAGCTTCGCAGCCAGGGACTCCCAGAAGGTGGCGTTCTCCCCGCGCGGATCCCCGCCGGCCTCGATCAGCCACGCGGCGGTGCGCTCGGCGTCGGGATAGCTGGTGCACGCCAGCAGCGGGGACCACTTGACCGCTGCGGCCCGGATCGCCACGTCGATGCCGTCGCTGTTGCCGGGGTCGATGCCCTCGCCGTCACCGGGGTTGATGCCGTGCCCGGCGCCGCCACTTGTGGTGGCGCCGGTGGGGTCGAACACGTACGCCGGGCCCCGGCGCCGGCGTTCGGCGAGGGTCAGCCGCAGCACGTCGGCCTTGACCGAGGTGACCAGCATCGGCCCGGTCCAGCGCAGCACGGTGGGCACCACGATGCGGCTGGTCTTCCCGGCCTGGGTGGGCGCCACGACCAGCACGGAGCGGCGGGCTTCGGCGGCGACCAGCCAACGGCTGCGGCGGGCGAGCCGGCCCAGGACGACCCGTCCCGGTTCGGGGTGGCGCACGAGCAGCGCCCGAATCTGGGTGGGCCGGGCCCAGAGCGGTGACCGGTCCCGTTCGAGACGGGCGTCTCCGGCGTGGTGGTGGCGCCATGCGGAGACTGCAAACAGGCCGGAGGTGACGAAGGCGACCATCAGTACGAGCAGCACCCCGTACAGCACCACCGGTCCGGGGACCTGGCCGCGGGCGGTGACCGGCCACGCCTGCGCGGGGTCGGTGAGGTGGGCGGGCAGCCCCGTCGCGATGCCGAAGGCCGCGGCCGGCGGCACGTCGGGCCAGTCGCCGTGGACGAGCAGGGCGGCGAGCTGCCCGGCCGCCCAGAGGCCCAGGCCGGCGGCGCCGAGCAGCGCGACGGCACCGAGGAGCCAACCGGTGAGCAGGTCGTCCAGGTCGCTGCCGACCCGGGAGGGCCGCGGCCGGGGACGGGTGCTCATCGGTCGGGTCCGACGGAGCGCAGCGAACGCCCTTCGTCCCCGCGCGCGGACCGTGCGCGGGATGCCAGCGGCGGTGGGGTGTGGTGGTAGGTGTCGACGGCGGCCCGGACGCACGCGATCTCCTGCACCACGTCGCGCATCACCTCGTCGAGGTCTCCGTTCCCGCCGTGCGGGTTCGCGGCGAGCTGGACGAGCTTGACCCCGGCCTGGGCCAGGCGCCGACGGGCGGCGTGCTCGAGCACGATCCGGGCGTAGTGCCCGCCCGAGGTGGTGACCGGGACGGCGGCGAGCAGGTCGTGGAGCAGGACGCCGCTGCTGCGCCCTGGTTCGCCGTGCAGGCCGCGGCGGCGCAGCTCGGCGTGCACGGCGATCGGGTCCACCGGTCCCCCGGCGGTGTGCAGGTGCTGGGCGGCTTCGAGGACCTGGCCGTGCCAGGGCCGGTAGAAGTGGGCGGGTCTGAGCAGCGGCAGGAGCTGGGCGGCGACGGCCGGGTTGAGCAGGATCGCCCCGAGCACCGCCCGTTCCGCGTCGAGGTCGCCGGGCACGGGCAGGTCGGGCGCGCCGGGGTCGGGGATCACCGCTGTTCTCCTGCGGTCGGCGCGGTCGCTGCGGGTCCGGTGGTGCCGCGCATGGCGTGGTCGGTGTCGGTCATCGCCCGCTCCGTCTCCGAGCGGTGGTGTTCGACCAGCCAGGACCGGGTGCCGAGCTTCCACAGCCCGTGACCGCGCGGCAGGTGCGGAAGCAGCTCGGTCTCGGGGCCGGTCAGGCCCAGCGCGCTTCGGGCCTCGGTGAGTTCGGAGGCGGGCTGGTTGTAGACGACGCGGGTGCCGACGTCGGCGAGCAGCCCGCGGGCGAGCGCGGCGGTCTCGGAGCCGGCCGCGCCGGCGGCGGCGAGGTCGGAGAACCGGTGCAGGACGGCGATGTTGGCGACGCCGTGGGCACGGGCCAGCTTGTAGGAGGCCTGCAGCCAGCGGGCGGTGGGCTCCTGGTTGAGCAGCGCCCACGCCTCGTCGACCACCACGAAGCGGCGCGTCCCGTCACCGCCGGCCTGGGCGGCGCGGGCGATGGTGGCTTGTAGCCAGGCGGTGGCGGTGCACATCACCAGCGGCAGCGCGTCCCGGTTGCCCCGGTACACCGCGGACAGGTCCAGCACCACCAGCCGCGCACCAGGGTCGAGCACCGACCGGTCGCCGCCGCGGCTGTCCCCGGGGAGGCGGGTGGGTGCGTCGAACATGCCGGCCAGGTCCCCGGCGCACATCCGGCGCATCACCAGCGCCAGGTCGCGGGTGGCGTCGGCGAAGCGCGGGACGGTCATCCGGACCGCGCCGGCCGCGTCCTTGGACGGGGCGAGCAGCGCCTCGACCAGGTCCGGGAGCACCGGCGCCGCCCCGCCGGCGCCGCGGATGACTGCGTGCAGGGCGAGGGCGGTGGCGGCGTGCTCCACCGGGGCCAGTACCCGGCCCAGCGCGGTCGCCGCGAGCGCCGCCACCAGACGCACCCGCCCATCCCCCTGACCCGTGCCGCCGTCGCCGCCGTCACCCGAGTCGCCGGTGTCGGCGCCGGCCGGGTGCGGTTCGTCGGTGTCCAGCGGGTTGAGCCGGGTGGGCTCGCCGGGGCCGAGGCGGACCACGGGCGCGCCGGCCGCGGCGGCGAGGTCGCCGTACTCGCCCTTGGGATCGGCGACCCACGCGGTGTAGCCGAACGCCAGCGCCCGCCACAGCAGCGTCTTGACCAGCGCCGACTTCCCGGACCCGACCTGCCCGACGACGAGCAGGTTGGGGTTGGTGAGCAGCCCGGCGGCGTAGAGCTCGAACGGGTCGAAGCTGAACGCGCCGCCGTGCCAGTCCCGCCCCACGTACAGCCCACGCCCACCGAGGCGCGCGGCCAGGCCGGGTGCGGTGAGGAACGGGTAGGCGGCCTGCAGCGACGCGGTGGTCCCCCGGTGCCGCGGGACCCGCGCCGGGCGCAGCACCCGGCCGCGCTCACGCATCGCCGCCGCCCCCCGCCCCACCGGTGGCAGGGTCCGGGCCGAGAGTCGCGGGCCGATGAACGGCGGGGCAGGTTCCCGGTGGGGGCGGGACGGCCCGGTAGCGCTCGGCCGTCAACCGGTCCAACAGCAGCGCCAGCTCCGGGCAGCCGGTTCCTCGCGCCCAGGGCTGCGTCGTCTCGTTGTCCACCGCGTCGCGGCCGGTGGCGGTGGCCGCGTCCTCCGACGCCGCGCCCACGGGCCACCTGCCGGCGCGGTCGCTGGCGCCGGTCATCGCAGGCCCCGGGCGAGGGGGAGAGTGGCGGCGAAGGCCTGGTCCTGCTCGCCGTAGAGGCGGCGGACCTCCAGCCCGGCGGTGTGCGCGTCGTGCTCGGCCTGCCCGCACGCATCGTCCAATGCCTGCGCGGTGAGGGCTGTGACAGTAAGCAGCCCGAGGAAGCGGTAGTCGCCGTGTCCTTGCACCAGTTCGCGTTCGCGGCGGGCGACGTCGGCGGCCTCGGCGCGGGTGCGTTCGGTGGTGAGCTGCCCGACCCGGTCCCGCAGCGCCTGGTTCGCGGCCTCCGCGGTCCGGGCGGACGCAGTGGCCCGGGCGGCGGCGCGCGGGTCGACCGGCTCCGCGAGCACGCTGACGGTGCGCCGCACGCCGGACGCGCAGGGGGCGGCGAGCAGTGGGGTGAGGAAGTCCCCACCGACGGGGCTGCGGGGCCACTCGCAGATCCAGTAGGTGGCGTGCCAGGCGTCCTCGGAGCGGAAACAGGTCCAGGTGTTGGTGGTGGCCATCGGCCCCCAGCCGGCCGGATCCACCGCGGACTCGATCTGCTCGACTTGTTCGGACTGCTGGGGGCCGCGGGCGTCGCGGGCTCGGGTAACGGCGGGTTCGTAGGCCTCGCGCAGCACCCGGGCCAGGGCGGGCGGGGGCAGCCAGCCGGCCACCTCGAGCTCGCACTGGGCGAGGCGGTCCTGCAGCGCGGCGACTTCCCGGAGCAGCACGCCATACGGGTCGCGATGGCTACCGCCGCGGGCGCGCCGCCGCTGGCCGCTGCGGGCGTCGACCGTCACCGCGACGTACACCTCGTGGCGCCACAGCCCGCTGCCGCCCCCGGTGTCGCCCAGGGTGTCCAGGAGCGCCCGGTAGGACGCTGCGGCCGTCGGCAGCCCCGCCCGACCCGACGCGCTGGCCTGCGCCCAGAACCGGGACAGGTCCCCGCCCGGGTCGGGGACGGTGCGGGCCACCCACTGCAGCCCCCGGACCGGCGAGCCGTCCCGGGCCAACCCGGCCAGCACGCTGCCCCACCCGCTGATCCGCCGGTCGGCGTCGGCGGGGTCGAGCAGGGCCAGTGCCTGCGCCCCGGTGACGGCGGCGACCGCGCCCAGGGTGCCGCGCCGTCGATCCTCGACGACCCCGATCACCGTTCCCGCAGCCTGGCCCTGGACCGGGACGGCGTGGATCGTCAGGGCGGTGAGCGGGCCGGGCAGGTCCGGGGCCGGTGTGAGCGGGTGCCGGTAGCTGGCCTGGCCGATCGCGCGCTGCGCGGCGTAGCCCAGGGCGACCGGCGCCCACTCCAACACGGTGCGACCGGCCACCGGCCAGAATGCCGCGACCACCGCGAACGCGGCGACCCCCAGGCCGAGCAGGACACCGAGCGGCCCGCGGTTGAGTCCGGCGGCCACCGCGGCGAGGCCGCCCAGGATCGCGGCCAGCTGCGGGCCGCGCAGCCCAAGCAGCAACCCGCGGGTCTCCCGCGGCCCGAACACGAAGCCCGCCCGGCTGCCGGTGGAGCTGGGTACCGGCGGGATCGTGTCGTCGATCGGTGAGGTGGTGGCGGTGGAGGTCACAGTCAGGCTCCTCTCGCCGAGCGGTGCCCGGCCAGGGACGCGGACGCGGCGGTGGCGGGTCCCAGCGGGATGGGTGGTCGGGCAGCGGCTGCGGCGGCGGCCCACGGCGCGCCGGCGCCGGCGACCGTGATCGCGCCCATGCCGCGCGCCGAAGAGGCGGAAGGGCCGTGGTGGCGTGCCGCCGCATACATGGCGGTCCGGGCGCCGGTGACGATCGGGCGGGTGCCGCGCGCGCGGGTGCCCTCGAGCATGGTGGCGGCCGCAGCGACCTCCATGACCCCGACGAGGCGCAGCAGCAGGAACGGGGAGAAAGCGGCCACCACCAACAGGGCCGCGCCGGCCAGTACACCGCCGAACCCACCGGCGTCCTGGTCCCCGCCGGAGGCGAGGCCGCCGGCAGCGAGGGAGAGCACGGCGACGATGACGAACTTGGCGAAGATCAGCGCGCCGAGCAGCTCGGCGAGCCGGCGCGCCCACGCCCGGGCCGGTTCCCACGCGAGCCCGGCCAGGGCGAGGGGGAAGAACAGCACGACGGCGTAGAGGGCGACCTCGCGCAGCAGCAGCTCGACCCAGATCACCACCGCCGCCGCGGCGGCCAGCAGGCCCGCGAGTAGCACCGCGAACAGCGGCACCCCCGCCCCGGTTGCCGGCGCGGTGGGCAGGATCAGCGATCCGAGTCCGTCGGCGGCGCCGGTCAGCGCTGTGCGCAGGTCACCGGCCATGCCGCGCGCGACCGTCGCGGAGAGCTGGTCGGACACGGCGAGCAGCAGGTCGGTGATCACCAGCACCGCGCCGGTTCCCAGGCCGGCGGCGGCGACCATGCCGACGGCGCGGCCCAGTCGCGCCGGGTCGCGGTGCAGCATCGTCGACGCCGCGGTGAGCAGCAGGAAGGCGGCGGTGAACACGGCGGCGATGCCGGTCATTTGCTGGTAGTGCCCGGCGAACCAGCCCGCCTGGACCCGCACCTGCGTGGACGCGGTCACCGCGGTGGCGACCTGCCCGATCAGCCACACCGCCCCGTCCACGACGAACCCGGTCAGCCCCCGCATTGCGGCGTCACCGAGGCCACCGGTGATGCTGTCGGTCACCGCCCCAACCCCGCCGGGCAGGGGCAGGGGCAGGGGAAGGTTGCAGGCCGCCACCACCACCGAACCTGGCCCGTCACAGAGCCCGGTCTGCAACTGCAAGGCGAGGTCCGCCGGGAGCGCAGCGACATCGGCCAACTCGGGGATCATCGGACGGCCGAGCCGGCGTCGAAGAAGAAGTTGACGATCGCGGCCGCCGCGCCGATCACCAGCGCGCCGACCATCCCGGCGAGCACCGCGCGGCGCCCGCCGACCGAGGCCGTGAAGTTCCCGGCCTGCGCCCCGGCAAACCAGGTCGCCCCGCCGGCGACCACGGCGGCGACACAGCCCAGCAGGCCGAGGAACACCAGACCGTTCAACAGCTTCTGCAGCGCCGCACCGCCCGGCAGCCCGTTGGGGTCCGGGCGGGTGCTGACGTCCGCGAGGAGGTGGCCCACCGCGCCGGACGTGAGGACGTCAAGGGCAACTGTGGAGATCATCGGGGCTCCTTCAAGTCAAGGCCGCTGTTGTCAGCACCCAGGGTCGGCGCGGACGTTGTCCGCAACATTGGCCGGACCCGACCCGGCCCCAAGTCCTCGCCGGACAACCTGCGCGGAGGGCGCGGACAACGGTGCGGACAACCTCCGGCAGCAACGTGTGCGGCTCAAGCCGGGGGGACTGGAGAGGCGAGCGGATGAAGAAGCTGGCGGCACTGCTGGTAGCGGGCGTCGCCGGACCGCTCGCCCTCCTCGCACTGGTGGCCGCCGCGGTCTCCGGCACCGCGGCGCAGCAACCCGCCGCGGCTGCGGTGGCCGACATCCCCGCGGACCTGCTCGCGCTCTACCAGCGGGGCGCCGCCACCACCTGCCCCGGTCTGCCCTGGGCGGTGCTCGCCGCCATCGGCAAGATCGAGAGCGACCACGGCCGCTCCCCCGCCCCCGGCGTGGCCTCCGGGGAGAACGCCGCAGGCGCGGGCGGACCGATGCAGTTCCTCGCCGCCACCTGGGACGCCTACGGAGTCGATGCCAACCAGGACGGGCGCACCGACCGGTACGACCCGGCCGACGCGATCTTCGGTGCCGCGAGCTACCTGTGTGCAAGCGGCGCCGGGAACCCACGACGCCTCTCCGACGCGGTGTTCGCGTACAACCCGGCCGACTGGTACGTCCGGCAGGTCCTGGCGCAGGCGGCGGCGTACGAGACAGGCATCGCGCCGGCCGACACGCTGGCGCTGCTGCAGCACCCGCGACTGACCCTCTCCCCCTACGCCCGAACCGACCTCGTCGCTGGCGTCGTGGATGCCCGCCTGACCGCGGCACTCGCAGTACTGCTGCAGCGACACAGCCTCTCAATCGGCGGGTTCAAGACCGGGCATCCGAAGATGATCGTCACCGCCGCCGGCCCAGGTGCGCTCATCAGCACCCACTACTACGGACGCGGGGCGGACCTCATGAGCATCGACGGACGACCCGTCAGCCGAGTCAACCCAGGTGCACGGAGCGTGGTCCGCGAACTCCAAGCGCTACTCGCCGGCACCCGATACGAGATCGGGCAACCCTGGCCCGACCTGGTGCAGCCCGGCACCTTCACCAACGCAGTCCACCAAGACCACATCCACATCGGAATCCAGCCCTAGATGAACTGACCTCGACACGTCGCCGTGGGGCCGATCACTCACGTCCTAGCCCGACTTGGCCGTGCCCTGTTGCTCTGGCGTTGGGCGTCCACACACGCGTCGCATCGACAGCCGTGGTTGGAGTACGTCGAGCGGGTGCCGTGCTCGAGGTCGGCGCGGTCCGCGACCATTTCTGCGCGCCGTGCCCGCATCTCACGGTTGCGGGCATTCCACGCCTCGACGCACTCCGCGCAGCGACAACCGCGCTCGGAGTAAGCCCACCCTCCGCCGTGCTTCACACCGACCAGCCTGCCAGGCGGCGACGGTGGGACGGTTCGTTTCGGATTTACCGCTTCTCGCAGGCGATGCGGTCGCTGTCCCGGTCCAGGTCACCGTTGTGCCGCTCGGCACGCCTGTAGGCGTCATTGTTCCTGGTGAAGTTGGTGACGCGGGTACCGCTGGTCTTGTCCACAGCGCTGCGTGTGCCGAGCCCGTGCGGCCACGTCTTGTTGAGGTTGGTGCAGTTGTCGTGGATGCCTGTGGAGTGGGCCTGAGCCGGGACCGCGACGACGGCGGTAGCGACGATGAGCCCCACCGCCACGGCCAGCCCGGCACCCTTGGGACGGTGCATCAGATCCCCCGAAATGTAGGTAGGTACGTCCGAGTCAGGCTAGGACCAGCCCGAGCCTCCGGGGTGGTGTTCACCAGATGCGCCACCTGAGACCTCACAACGCGGAACGGGCATCGGCGACCGTGAGGTCAGCGACGGGCCGAGATCGTGCCGGGGGCAATTTGTCCATTCTGCGGTGATCAAGGTCCCCGATCCGGTAGACATTGCCGCTGCGGGCGCCTACGGGGCCGCCATCTAGCCGGGGGACACCGCCATGCGCACAGCTGTGCTCACCAGAGCCATTGCCGCGACCGCCGCACCACTGCTGGCCGTCGCCGGCTTGACCGCGACAGCGGCACCCGCGCAGGCCGCGGGCAGCATCTCCACCCGGTACATGCTCAGCCAGCTCGACCCAGGCGGGGAGCACACCGCCGGGTACGACCGGGCCAAGTTCTCCCACTGGGCAGACGCCGACGGTGACGGCTGCGACGCCCGCGACGAGGTCCTCATCCAGGAAGCTGTGGTCAAGCCGCGGCTGCGGTCCGGTTGCGAGCTGAGCGGGGGCCGTTGGTGGTCCCGGTACGACGGGGTGAGGACCGCGGACCCCTCGACGTTCGACGTGGACCACATGGTGCCTCTCAACGAGGCATGGCAGTCCGGGGCGTGGCGGTGGTCGGCCGCGAAGCGAAAGGCGTTCGCGAACGATCTCGGGTACCGGGCGTCGCTGATCGCGGTGTCCGCCTCGAGCAACAGGTCGAAGAGCGACCGGGAACCGCAGGACTGGATGCCTGAGCGGGCGGCCTACAGCTGCAGGTACGTGGCTCAGTGGGTGGCAGTGAAGTGGCGCTGGCAGTTGAAGGTCAACGCCGCCGAGAGTTCGGCGGTTCGCTCGGAGCTTGCGTCGTGCGGCTGGCCGCGGGTGCCGAGACCTTCCCGGCCGGTGATCTCCTCTGGCTCGACGGGCACGGGTGGTTCCACCGGTGGCGGCGGGTCCGCGGGTGGCGGCGGGTCGACCGGCGGCCTGGACCCACAGTTCAACTACTGCTACAACGCTATCGACGCTGGCTACGGCCCCTACTACCGAGGCAGCGACCCGGAATACGACTGGTACACCGACTCTGACAGCGATGGCGTGGTCTGCGAGACCTGAGCCGCCGGAAAGTCCCGGCGCCGACCGTGCGGTCAGAGACGGGGCTCTGATCTGCCCGGATCCAGCCCGCGGCTTTCCTCAGGAGGCTTGTGACCGCGGCAGAAGGTGGCGGATCAGGTCGCTGGTCTCCGGCTCGAGATCCTCGCCGAGATCGGTCTCCAGGACGGTCGCGAGGTTCGCGGCCAGGACACGAAGAGCGTGGCTGTTCCCGAGCCGGTGCTCGGCGAGGAGTAGGTCACGCCACAGTCGTTCGTCGTACTGGTCCACACGTTGTCCGCTGCGGGCGGCACCCCGGGCGGCGGCGGGATCGCCTGCGGCGAGCCGGTGTCGGGCCTGGGCGTGGGCGACGTCGACGACGAGGGTGGGGATGTCTTGTTCGAGGAAGGTCTCGGCGACCCACGCGTACCGGGTGCCGGGGACGTTCTCGAACGGCTTGCCGCGCACTAGCGCCAACGCCAACGCTAGGTCCTGGGTCCCGTGGGCGCCGGCGGCGAGGCCGCGACGGGCGAGGCCTTGGAAGAGGTGCCAGTCCACGAGCACGCCCGGTCTGAGCCGCAGTGGTGAACCGTCGCGGCGGTGGGGCAGGTGCAGGTCGCCGTTCGCGTCGTGCCCGAGCCATTTGCGGGCTCGGGCGATGACTTCGTTTCGGGTGGTGGTCAGGACAGCACGGTCGGGCCACAGCGCCAGGTCGAGCTTGGCGGGTTCGTCCACCCCGCGGGGATGGGCGGCGAGGTAGGCGATCAGCTCTGTGCAGACTGATGCCCGGTTGGTAAAAACCGGCCCGGCGGCCCGGACCCGCACCGGCCCCATGATCTCGATACGCGCCACGTCGGTGCGGTTGACGTCGAGGTAGGCCGAGACCGCCGCGTCCAGGTCGTCTGCAGCCGGGTCGTCCGCGGCCCGCTCGGGCGGGAGTTGTCTCGTCTCGGGGTGCGTCGCTGAGGTCTTTGCTGTTGCTCGGGGCGGTTCGTGCGTGGGTCTCTCGGGCCCGAGGGGAACATCGGCGGTCACCAGCAGACCCGTCATCACCTCGGCTGTCTGGTCGTCGAGACGGTTCGCGGTCACGGGGAGACCGGGCACCGGCAAGGTGAGGTGCCCGGCTGGGTTGATGCTGAGGTGCCAGTTGGCGGCGGGATACTCACCGGTGACCACGACCCCGACACCGGTTCGTCCCCGGCGCCGCATCAGGGTGTCGAGGGCATCTGCGGTGGCCGAGGTCGGGGGCTCGGACAGAAGCAGGAACTCGGGCATCGCTGGGTCGGTCCCGTCACCGAGCCGGCTCTCGAGCACCCGCTGAGCCGGGCGCTTGGCGAACTGTTGGAGGACATCGACGTCGAGCCGGGCGACGATCTGCAGCCGGTCGCTGGCCAAGCCCGACAGCGACGCTGGGAGCCCGACAGCGGTCGCTGCGAGGTAGTCCGACCAGCTGCCCACCGCCAGCTCGGCGCAGATCCAGGCCAGCAGTCCTCGCGCGTGGTCGGGGTCGCCGCCGATGGCGATGCTCCCTGCGCCTTCGAGGTCGACGAGCACCAGGGCGGTGTCGTCGTAACCGACCGGGACCAGGCCGGGGTAGGGGGCCAGCACGCTGCGAGCGGTCGCCCGGTCCAGCGGCAGCAAGGACTCCTTGTCGACGGTCCAGATGCGACCGTCGACGTTGGCGGTGTAGGGCAGGGGAGGGTCTGCCGCAGGCTGGGCGAGGTGCAGCTCGAGGGCGCTGGCGGTGAGTCGCGCGACCAGCAGCTCGGGCAGGGCCGCCCCGGGGGTCTCGTGGTCGCGGCGGCGGGCGGTGAGCAGGGACAGGGAGCGCAGCGCGAGGTCGAGGAAGTCGCGGTCATCGGGCTCGGCGAGGACCCGAAGTCGGACCTCCGCGGCGGCAAGGCCTGGTGTTGGTCGCGGGACCCGGGCGCCGGTGGGCCGGCGTCGGCGTGCGCGGGTGCGGGCCTGGGCGAGGGCGGCGACCAGCCCGGCGGCGAGCAGGCCGCCACCGGCCACGAGCGCGCCGAAGGGCAGGGCCTGCTCGGCGGTGTCCCGCTGGTCGCGTTCTTGCCGAGCGATCTCTGGTCGATCGCGATCGCTTCGATGGGTGGTGCGCCGGTCGGTCTCCGGTGCGCGTTCTCGAGGGGGCGCAGCCGAGGGTGCCTGCCTTGGTCCGATGTTCTGCGCGGGCGACCTTCCGGCGCCCTCGGCTGGCGCCGGGGGTGCGAGGTTCGGTGTGACCTCATCGGCGGGCGGCGGCAGCGGCGGAGAGGTTGGGTGGGCGGGCTTGTCCGTCGCCGCCGTGTCGTGTCGCGCAGGCGGGGGTGTGAGCGCGGGCAGACCGGTGGCGTCTGAGGGCATCGCCAGCAGCCAGCCGGGGCGGATCCAGTGCGGGTCGGTGAGCCGGTGGCCGTCGGGCTGCAGACGGCCGTGGTTGAGCTTCGCGATCTCGGTCCATCGCAGCGGGTCCCCGAGGTGACGCTCGGCGATCGCCCACAGGCTGTCCCGGCGGTCGTGCCGGGGGGGCTGCACCTCATACACCTTGCTTGGGGTCGCCCTGGCGGCCACGACCGGCGGCGTCGCGGGGGGCTGTTCGCGGGCGATGGGTGGGGGCGAGGGCGTCTTGGTCGCCGGCAGCTCGGTGGCGACGAGGGTCACCGGGGCGGGAGCGGTGGCGAACGTCGCGACCGGTGGGGTCGCCACGACGAGGGCCGCGACGGCGACCAGGCGCGCCGCGAGTTGCTGCGGCGCGCTGAACCCGCGCAGCCGCGGCAGGGGCTGGCCGCGGAGCTGGGCGGTGGTCTCGGCGATCACGGCGAGGGTGAACCAGGCCCACCCGAGCCAGGCGAGGCCGAACAATGTGGAGAGCAGGAGCTCCCCGGAGTCGGGTTGGAGCAGCCAGTCCCCCACCCCGGTCAGTGACGGCATCCCGCCCGGTAGGGGGCTGCCTCCGGTGCGCCGCAGCAGGACCGGAAGCCCGGCGACGAGCAGGACGAGCAGCCCGATGGCTGCGGCGCCGCGCGCCAGCTCCCCGCGCCGGTCGCGGCGGCCGGCGCGCCGGCGGGAGGGTCGGGCTGGGTCAGCTGGTCGGGTGGTGGTCATGGGCGGGCCTCCCGGATGCCGACGAGGAGCCGGGCGCGGCCGCGGCCGGTGACGTCGAGGTGGTGGATGCCGAGCAGACCGAGCACGGCGGTGGGCTGGCGGTCGGCGACGCTGACCGTGATGGTGCCCGCGTCGACGCTGACCTGCCCGCGGTGGCCGGCTGCGGCCAGGTACCTCGTGGCGGCGGTCCGGGCGGCGACCGGGTCCAGGGTGGGTCGGCTCGATCGCAGCGCGCCGAGGTCAACGGCCTGGGCGCCGGCTCGGGCGGCCTGTTCGGCGAGGTGGTTGGCTCGGCGCTGCGCCGTCAGCTGCGCGCCGCCGTCGATGACCAGTCCGGTCATCGCGAGCAGCCCCAGCGCCAGCACGACCGCGAACAGCGTCAGCGACCCGCGCTCCGGGTCGCGCCCGCGCAGTGGGGCGGGGCGCCCGGTGCTTCCCATCCCGGTCACCGTCCTCGGTAGGTGTCGAGGACCGAGGTGTAGTCCGCGGTCAGCGTCTTGACCCCGGGCAGCCCAGGTAGGGCCACGTCGCCAAGAGCCACGGTGCAGCCGACGGAGGTCCGCACGGCCGCGGGGGTGCCGGGTGGCGCCGCGAAGGATCCGGTCACGCGCACGGTCATGGACCGGCAGGTGAGGCGCTGGCCGGCCAGCGACGCGGCGGCGGTGTCCCGGGCGGCCGCCCGCGCGGCGGTGGCGGTGCGTTCCAGGGACGCGGCGCGGGAGGCATCGCGCGCGGCGCCGTCCACCTGGGCGCCGGCGGCGGCGACCCGTCCGGCGGCCACGACGAGCAGGACCAGCGCGAGCAGAGCGGGGGCCAGCACCACCAGCTCGAGGGTCGCCGACCCGCCCGAGCCGACATGCCACCCGGCACCCCGGGATCGGGCCCACCGGGTGCCATGACGGCTCACGGCGCCCGGGCGGGTCATGGAGCCGAGATGAATCATGGAGTGGCGGTGTCGGGGACGAATCGTTCCACCGGACCGGCCGCGACGGCCCCGACCCTCGGGTGCACCCCGGGCAGCAGCGAGAGCGCCCGGCCGGCGACCTGCACCCTCACCCGCTGGTCGCCGCGGGAGACGGTGACGGTGGTGGCGGTGAGCAGGTCCCCGCCGGTCTGGGCGAGGAAGCCCCGCGCCCGGTCCTCCCCCGTGGAGGCGGTGCCGTCGTAGAGGCGGGCCGTCCGCAGACCCTCCTGGGCTGCGGCCCCGGCGATGTTGCGGGCGTGGACCAGCAGCGCGACCTGCACGACGAGGAGCACCAGCACCAGGCACGCCGGGAACACCGCCGCCAACCCGAGGGTCACCGACCCTCCTTCGCTGCGCCCGGTCCGGGGCGTCGGGGGCCGCCGTCCCGGCATGGTCGCTGCCGTCACGGCTAGAGCAGGTCGGTGTAGTTGGTGACGGCCTTGCCGATCACGGCGACGGCAGCGACCGCGACCGCGAGCAGACCGGCGGCGATGGCGACCTGCTCCAGGGTCACCGAGCCGGCGTCGGCGCGCTCTGTCCGGGCGGCACGCAGCCGCGCCGGCAGGGTGGTGAGCGCGACCAGCACAACCAGCATGGCGATGATCAGAGAGCTGGGAAGGGCGGGCCGCAGCGAGGGCCAGCGGGTGGGTGCGGGCATGTCAGGTGCTCCTTGTTCTTGTTGGGTCTAGACCAGGACGCGGGCCAGCGCCGGGTAGGCGACGAGCAGAACGAACCCGAGGCCGAGGGCGACTGCGGGCAGGGTGAGCCGCTCGGACGCGGCGTTCGCGGCGGCTTGGGCATCGGCCAGCGCGCGGGTGCGCAGCGCGGCGGCCTTGGCGGCGAGCGTGTCGTAGATGGCGGCGCCGTCGTGGCCGGCCAGGGCGACGATGTCGGCGAGGTCGCGCAGGTCTTCTACTCCGGTGATCTCGGCGAGCTCGGCGAGCGCGGTCCAGGGTGGCACTCCGAGCAGGCGGGCCCGGTGCAGGGCGTCGGTGATGCGGGTGAAGTCGCGGCCGTGTCCGACGGCGGCGGCCCGTTCCAGGGAGTCGGCGGGCCCGCCGTCAGCGGCGCGCTCGAGCGCCACGAGCTCCAGGTAGGCCGCGACCGCCTGCCGGAACCCGGCCCGGGCCGTGACGGCCTGCGAGCGCACCACCAGGTCCGGGGCGAAGAACAGCACGACCGCCGCGACCAGCGGCGCCGCGACGGGCACGAGCAGCGGCGGGCTCATCCCGCCCAGCCACCCCAGCGCGATCAGCGCAGTGGGCAGGGCGAGCCCCAGCGCGGCGAAGGCGGCCTTGGACGCCCAGAACGCCTCGACCGGGCGGTCCAGGAGCCGCAGGTCGTCGACCGGTACCGCCACGCCGGTGGCTCGGGAGGCCAGCCACCGCCCGACCTGGGCAGCCAGACCGCGCCACGCGCCGGCGCCGGCGCCCGCAGCTGCGGCCGCGCCTGCGGCCGACGGCCGGGGTGGGGCGTCGAGGCGGTCCAGCGCCGCGGCCAGATTCGGGGCACCCGGCCACACCTCGCGGACGACCAGCACCATGCCGGCGCCGCAGGCGGCGCCCGCGGCGACGGCGACCGGTAGCAGGTTCACCGCTGCCACCCCATGCCGTCACTTGCCCGATTGGCGGATCCGGTCCGGTCCTCGGGCGGGTTGTCGGCTATTTCAGTTCCACCCAGTTCGTTTCGGGACCGTTTGCCTTGGCAGGGCTGTGACCTGCGGCTATCAAGCCAATCCCGGCCGTGGCTGAACCGTGAGGTTGTTTCAGGATTCATGATATCTCTGCTAGGTTCACGACCGTTGGTATCGGTTCGTGAAGCGGTGGTTCGATGACTCTTGCAGTGGTCCGGTCGGTGGACACCGCGCGAAGCCTGCGCGGCGGTGTCGACGTCGAGGAGTTCGAGCAAGAGCTGATCGACCAGTACTCGCTGGCGTCGAGCGCAGTGGGAATCAACGACAAGACCGCGGCGTCTGATC